>DASYGJ010000211.1:0-2336 GCA_035999915.1 Leifsonia sp. | reverse complement strand
CTCGATCTCGTCGCGGCCGTTGTCGAGCAGCGGCGCCAGGCGCCGGCGGATCCCGAGGTTCAGCTTCATCCGCGGGTCCTTTGCGTACTCGGTGTACATGTAGTCCCGCTCCTCGTCGGTGACCATCTCGAGCGTGAGCTCATCGTGGTTTCGCAGGAACAGGCCCCACTGCGCGGTGTCCGGGATCTGCGGCGTCTGGCGCAGGATCTCGTAGATCGGCGCGGCCTCCTCGCGACGGATCGCCATGAACATCCGCGGCATCACCGGGAAGTGGAACGCCATGTGGCACTCGTCGCCGTCGCCGAAGTACTGGACGACGTCGGCGGGCCATTGGTTGGCCTCGGCAAGCAGCACCCGGTCGGGATAGTTCTCGTCGATCTCCTTGCGCACGCGCTTGAGGTAGGCGTGGGTCTCCGGCAGGTTCTCGCAGTTAGTGCCCTCGCGCTCGAACAGGTAGGGCACCGCATCCAGGCGGAAGCCGTCGAGGCCCAGATCGAGCCAGAACCGCAGCACCTCGATCATCGCTTCGCGGACGTCGGGGTTGGCGTAGTTGAGGTCGGGCTGATGGGAGAAGAACCGGTGCCAGTAGTAGGCCCCGGCGACGGGGTCATAGGTCCAGTTCGACGACTCGGTGTCGATGAAGATGATCCGGGCGTCCTGGTAGCGCTCGGGCGTGTCCGACCACACGTACCAGTTGCGCTTTGGGGAATTGGGGTCCGAGCGTGACTCCTGAAACCACGGGTGCTCCGACGACGTGTGATTCATCACCAGGTCGGCGATCACGCGGATCCTGCGGGCGTGCGCGGCGTTGATCAGCTCCTCGACGTCGGCGACGCTCCCGTAATCGGGATGCACGTTTCCGAAGTCGGAGATGTCGTAGCCGCCGTCGCGCAACGGCGATCGGTAGAACGGCAGCAGCCAGATGCAGTCGATCCCCAGCCACTGGAGGTAGTCGAGCTTCTCGGTCAGGCCTCGGAAGTCGCCCGACCCGTCGCCGTTGGCGTCGAAGAAGCCGCGGATGTGGATCTCGTAGAACACCGCGCGCTTGAACCACAGCGGCTCGGCCTCGAACCACTGCCGGGCCTGCGCGTGCGCGGAGTGCTCACGGTCCTCGCTCTGGCTACCGGCGCGCGGAATCGCACGCTCGGAGGCGAGCAGGTGCGTGAGTGTTGGCGGTCCCACTGAGGACATGTCAGTGCTCCTCGCCGTCAGTACGGTCGCACCGAGAGGCGTCGCGGGTGATCGGCTGGCAAGGACGCAGAAGGTGAAGCGCAGCAGCGCTGCGCGAGCAGACGAGGACGCCGCCAAGCGCCGCCCGAGGCGACTCGAATGCGACTGTATCGATGGTGGGGAGCACTCAGATCTCCACTCGGATGATGTGCGCCTGGCGCAGCCAGGGCTCGAGACGCACGAAGTTTTGACCGATCCGCCACTGGAAGCGGTCGCCGGTCAGCAGATCATGGGCTGTGAAGACGGGGGGCAGTCCGAGATGGGCTGGCAAGATCGCGAGGCCCTCCTGAGCCTGGTGGGGATCGATGTTGACGATCGTGATGACGGTGTTGGAACCGGTCTGCTTGGCGTAGCCGATCAGCGCGTCGTTGGCAGTGTCGAGGAACGTGATGTTCGACAGCTCCTGCAGCGCGGGATTCTCGCGGCGGATCGTGTTGATCCGCTGGACCATCGGCAGCAGGGGACCGTCGAGCGTACGACGCTTACGCTCGTACTTCTCCGAGTGTAGGTACTCCTCCGACCCCTCCCGGACGGCGACGTTCTCGAACTGCTCGTAGCCCGAGTAGATCCCGTAGCTCGGGCTCAGCGTCGCCGCGAGCACCAGTCGCGCCGCAAACGCGTGCGGCCCGCCGTGCTGTAGGTACTCGTGGAGGATGTCGGGGGTGTTGGCGAAGAAGTTGGGGCGGAAGTAGTCCTGCTCGCCGGAGTAGGCCAGCTCTGAGACGTATTCGGTCAGCTCCCAGCGCGCGTTCTTCCACGTGAAGTACGTGTAGCCCTGTGAGAAGCCGACCTTGGCGAGATGGCGCTGGACCGCGCGCTTGGTGAACGCCTCTGCGAGGAAGATGACGTCGCGGTCGTGGGCGTGGACGTTCTCGATCAGCCAGCCCCAGAACTCGAACGGCTTGGTGTGCGGATTATCGACGCGGAACACCTTGACGCCGCAGTCCACCCACTGCAGCACGACTTCGAGCAGCGCCTGCCACAGGCCGCGCCAGTCGGAGGACTCCCAGTTGACGTTGTAGATGTCCTGGTAGCGCTTGGGCGGGTTTTCGGCGTACTTCAGCGTTCCGTCCGGGCGGCGGTGAAACCACTCCGGATGCTCGTGC
>DASYGJ010000204.1:0-3584 GCA_035999915.1 Leifsonia sp. | reverse complement strand
CATCTGAGACATATGTCTCGACTCATCACAACGTGGCGAGTGAGGGATTCGAACCCCCGAAGGCTACGCCGGCTGATTTACAGTCAGATCCCTTTGGCCGCTTGGGTAACTCGCCGTGGCGCTCCAACCACCAGTAATCTGCTGACTGAAGGCGCTCGACAAGGATACTCATCGGAGGGCGCGAAGAGAAATCAGGGGCGCCTCAGGCAGCGAGCAGCTGCGGGGCACGGTCCGCGGAGCTCGCCGCCGGGCGCGGAAGCTCGAATACCGAGGCCGCAAGGGTCACCTCGCGCCTCGCGAATTCTGCCGAGACGCGCGCGAGAAGCTCGGGTTCGCTGACCTCGAGCACCCGGCACAACGACGCGAGGATCTCGGAGGAGGCCTCTTTGCGGCCGCGCTCGATCTCAGAGAGGTACGGGAGCGAGATCCGGGAGGACTCGGACAGCTCGCGCAGCGTCTTCCCGTGTTCCAGCCGGAGCCTCCTGAGCACGGCACCGATCGCGTGACGCAACAGCATGGATTCTCCTCACGTCAGTACCTCGATGTGTCGCCAGCCTAGGCCTCTGTCGCGACGCACGCCCGACCGCGCCGTCAGTTATGCTCTGGGCAGAATCCGGTCATGACCGGCTGACCCGCTCAGCGGTCGCGAGCACTTCGGGTCGAACGACCTGAGCGGCCCCGAGGATCTCGACGCCCACGAGGTAGCCGTCCGCGTCGTACTCGACGTCCGCGTACGAGCCGCCGAACGGCGCCGCCACCCCCTCCGCACGATCGGCGGCCACAGCCTCAGGCGACGTGTCCAGCCTGAGGTAGGCGACGTCGAGGTCGGGGTCGTAGGTCAATTGCATGCTTCCAGCCTAGAAACGGCGAGTTCGCTCGTCGTCGGCCCGTCGTACCACGTGCATCCCCTCGCCGGACCATTCACGCGAGAGGGGTGGATGCGCGACCCCGGCCGACGGATCCGCGACACCCCGGCACGCCTCGCGTCGCTGTCGGTGGTGCGGCGCAGAATCGTCGGCATGAGGACAGTGTTGATTTGCGAACGGTGTGATGGAACCGGCGCCGACCCGGTCCAGCGCGACGAAGAGGTGCTGGTCTGCGTCGAATGCGCGGGCGATGGCTGCCACGTCACCTACCTGGCGGAGCTGCAGCAGACCGCTTGATCGCGGCTGTCGGTTCACATTTCGACATACTCCCCCGCGCCGTCGCCAACCTGGGAAGAATGTTGTCGCATGACCGGCATTCACGCGCGACCCCTCGCTGACCTGCGTGCGCGCAGGACCAGCATCAAATGGCATCGGTTCCCCGCGGATGTTCTGCCAATGTCGGTCGCCGAGATGGACTTCGAGATCGCGCCGGACATCGCGCAGACGGCGATCGACCATCTCCTGCGCTCGGACACCGGTTACCTGGATGCTCCCGGCCCGCTGGCGGAAGCTTTCGCCGGGTTCGCGTTGGCGTCGTGGGGCTGGCAGGTCGACGAATCACGCGTGCACCTCGCCACCGATGTGACCGTCGGAGTTCTCGAGACGCTACGACTCGCGGTGCCGGCCATCGGCGGTCGCGTCGTCGTCACCTCACCCGTTTACGCGCCGTTCTACGAGATGGTCGGCGAGGCGCGCGCCGAAGCAGTCGATGTTCCCCTTCGCGCGGACGCCGACTGGTCCCTGGACCTTCCCGCGCTCGAGACAGCGTTTGCATCCGGTATCGACGCCATCCTGCTCTGCAACCCCCACAACCCGACAGGGCGCTCCCACAGCCGCGAAAGCCTGGACGGCCTGGCCCGGCTCGCCGCGCGCTACGACGTGCTCGTGATCAGCGACGAAGTGCATGCCCCCCTCGCGCATCCCGGCTCGCCGTTCATTCCCTTCGGGGTCGTCGGCCGCGAGCACGGAACCCGCTCGGTCACCGTCACCTCGGCGAGCAAAGGCTGGAACCTCGCCGCCCTCAAGTGCGCCGTCGCCATTGCCAATGATGACGAGTCGGCCGCGCTGCTGACGCGCTTTCCGGAGGAGCTGGCCGCTCGCACGAGCATCATCGGATTGCACGCGAACATCGCCGCGTTCTCCTGTCTGGGGTGGCTCGAGGGGACGATCGACCGCATCACCGACAACTACCGTCTGCTGACTTCTGAACTCAGCATCCATCTTCCGGAGGTCCGGGTCGTCGAACCCGACGCCGGCTACCTGGTCTGGCTCGACCTCCGCGGGCTCGGTCTGGGTGACGACCCGGCGATCGAACTGCTCTCGGAAGCCCGCGTCGCCCTGAACTCAGGCCCGACCTTCGGCCCGGGTGGCCGCGGATTCGCCCGGATGAACATCGCCTGCGACCCGGCGACGATCAGGGAAGCGGTGCGCCGCATCGCCGCCGTCGTGCGCGACGCGGACGCGCAGCCCGCCGCGGAGTCCCGCTCGACGCCAGCCACACCTCCGCTCGAGGCCCTTCGCGCCTGTTGACCGCAGCGACCCACGGTGACCCGCAACCACGCTCAGAGCGACTCGCAGGACTTTCAGTAGGTCACGGCGCGCGACATCAGCCCTCGATGGCGCGGAGGCCGCGCTCGAGGTCCGCGATGATGTCACGTGCGCTCTCCAGCCCGATGGACAGCCGCACCAGGCCGGGCGTGATCCCTGCGTCGAGCCGTTCCTGCTCGGTAAGTTTCGCGTGGATCGTGCTGCCCAGATGGATCGCCAGGCTGCGCACATCCCCGATGTGGGTCATGGGGCTCACGAGTTCGAGCGCGTCGATGAAGCTCCGCGCGGCGGCGCGTCCGCCGGCGAGGTCGATGGAGACGACCGATCCGGCGCCCCGCGGCAGGTACCGCTGTGCGCGCGAATGATACGGATCGGAGGGGAGCCCGGGATAGGCCACGGCGGCCACCTGGGGTTGCTCGACCAGCCATTCGGCGACCTGTTGCGCATTCGCGACGTGTCTGTCCATCCGCAGCGACAGGGTTTCAATTCCATGCAGCAGAAGGAATGTACTCGTCGGCGGGACTGTCGGCCCGTACTCGAGCACTGTGACCGCCCGGAGGTACGCCAGATATGCCGACGCCCCGCACCGTTCGACGAACGAGGGAACACCCTCTCGCGGCGGGTTCACAAGGTGGGGGAACCGGTCGGCGTTGGCCGCCCAGTCGAACCGTCCGCCATCGATGATCGCGCCGCCGATGACGGAGCCATGGCCGGCCAGCCATTTGGACGTCGAGTGGATGACGATGTCGGCACCCCATTCGATCGGCCGACAGAGGTATGGGGTGGCGACCGTGCTGTCGACCACCAAGGGAACTCCTCCGGCGTGCGCGATCCGGGCCAACCGTTCGAGGTCGACGACCTGGTTGAGGGGATTGGGGATCGTCTCCGTGTAGATCGCCCTGGTGCGGTCCGTGATGCGGGAAGCCCATTCGGCTTCGTCTGCGTCGTCGGGAACGTATTCCACCTCGAGCCCTTGCCGGCGCAACGCCCCGCGGAACATCTCGCGTGTCCCTTCGTACAGCGATCTCGTCGCCAGGATGTGGTCTCCGGCCTGTGCCAGAGCAAAGAGCGCGATCGCGATCGCAGCTTGGCCGCTACTGACGACGACGC
>DASYGJ010000105.1:0-31231 GCA_035999915.1 Leifsonia sp. | reverse complement strand
GAACACCAGCGCGGTCTTGTCGAAGACGCCCGCCTCCTCCATCTCGTGGATGAGGTCGTTGCCCTCACGGGTTCGCTCGCCGACACCGGCGAACACCGACACACCACCGTGGTCCTGGGCGACGCGCTGGATCATCTCCTGGATGAGCACCGTCTTGCCGACACCGGCGCCACCGAAGAGGCCGATCTTTCCACCCTGCACGTATGGCGTGAGGAGGTCGATGACCTTGATGCCGGTCTCGAAGAGCTGGGTCTTCGACTCGAGTTGGTCGAACTTCGGCGGTTCGCGGTGGATGCCCCAGCGCTCGGTGATCTCGACCGTTTCGCCGGGCTCGAGGTTCAGGATGTCACCCGTGACGTTGAACACTTTGCCCTTGGTCACATCGCCGACCGGAACCGTGATCGGACCGCCGGTGTCACGCACCTCGCCGCCGCGGACCAGGCCGTCGGTCGGCTTCAGCGCGATGGCGCGCACGAGGTCATCGCCGAGATGCTGCGCGACCTCGAGCGTGATCTCGGTCGACGTGTCGCCGATGGTGATGGTTGTCTTGAGGGCGTTATAGATCCCCGGGATCGAGTCGTGCGGGAACTCGATGTCCACGACGGGGCCCGTGACGCGGGCGATGCGCCCCACGCCGGCCGGCTTCGCGGTCGAAGCCTGGGCTTCGGCGGTTGCGGTAGTCATGTGTCTTCTCTTCTCGTTCTACGTGAAACGGATGTCGTCGGGGTCAGTCGGCGGTGGCGAGTGCGTCCGCACCGCCGACGATCTCGGAAATCTGCTGGGTAATCTCCGACTGGCGAGCGTTGTTCGCGAGTCGGGTGTAATCGGTGATGAGTTTGTCGGCGTTGTCGCTCGCGGCCTTCATCGCCTTTTGCGTCGCGGCGTGCTTCGAGGCGGCCGACTGCAGCATGGCGTTGAAGATGCGGCTCTCGATGTACACCGGCAGGAGCGAGTCGAGAACGGTCGGGGCATCCGGCTCGAACTCGTAGAGCGGGAGGATCGTCTTGTCCGCCGGCTCCTCGATGTCCTCGACGACCTCGAGCGGAAGCAGGCGGATGACCTGCGGCTCCTGCACGAGCATGCTGACGAAGCGGTTGTAGATCACGTGGATCTCGTCCACTCCGCCATCCGAGGCATCCCTCAGGAAGGATTCGAGGATCGCATCGCCGATCTCCTTGGCCTGCTCGAACTCCGGAGCATCCGTTCCGCCCGTCCACACCCGTTCGAAGGCCCGGCGGCGGAAACTGAAGTATCCGGCCGCCTTGCGCCCGACGAGGAAGTACACGACACCCTTGCCCTGGCTGCGCAGCAGCTCGGCGAGGCGCTCCGACTCCTTGAGCACGTTCGAGTTGAACGCGCCGGCAAGACCACGGTCGGAGGAGAAGATGACGATCGCGGCGCGCTCGATCTTCTCCGGCTCGGTGGTCAGAATGTGCTCGACGTTCGAGAACGTCGCAACCGCCGACACCGCGCGCGTGATCGCGCGTGCGTACGGGGTGGATGCAGCGACCCGCGCCTGCGCTTTCTGGATGCGTGAGGCGGAGATCAGCTCCATGGCCCGAGTGATCTTCTTGGTCGTCTGGGCAGACTTGATCTTCTGCCGGTAGACCCGAAGTTGCGCTCCCATGTCTCTCCTACGTCCTGATCTCTAGCGTCGCGCTCAGCGCTTCGCCTTGACGATCTGCTCCTGGTTGACGTCTTCCTGAGCGATCGCCTCGAACTTCTCCCGACCCACAGAAGCGAGGGGCTTACCTTCGCCGGTCTGGAACTCCAGTTTGAACTTGTCGACCTCGGCGCCGAGCTTCTCGACGGTCTCGTCGGAGAGCTGGTTGGTCTCGCGCAGCACGTCGAGCACGTCGGAGTTGCGGCGCAGGTGGTCGAGCAGCTCTGCCTCGAAACGCAGGATGTCTTCCACCGGAACCTCGTCGAGCTTGCCGTTTGTGCCGGCCCAGATCGAGACGACCTGCTCCTCCACGGGGAACGGCGAGTACTGCGGCTGCTTGAGCAGCTCGGTCAGGCGAGCGCCACGGGCGAGCTGGCGGCGGCTGGCCTGGTCGAGGTCGGAGGCGAACATCGCGAACGCCTCGAGCGAGCGGTACTGGGCGAGCTCGAGCTTGAGCGTGCCCGAGACCTTCTTGATGGACTTGACCTGGGCGTCACCGCCGACACGGGAGACCGAGATGCCCACGTCGACCGCGGGACGCTGGTTGGCGTTGAACAGGTCGGACTGCAGGAAGATCTGGCCATCCGTGATCGAGATCACGTTGGTGGGGATATACGCGGAGACGTCATTCGCTTTGGTCTCGATGATCGGCAGACCGGTCATCGAACCGGCGCCGAGTTCGTCGGACAGCTTGGCGCAACGCTCCAGCAGACGGGAGTGCAGGTAGAACACGTCGCCGGGGTATGCCTCGCGTCCCGGCGGACGGCGCAGCAGCAACGACACGGCGCGGTAGGCCTCGGCCTGCTTCGACAGGTCGTCGAAGATGATGAGGACGTGCTTGCCCGCATACATCCAGTGCTGACCGATGGCCGAGCCGGTGTAGGGAGCCAGGTACTTGAAGCCGGCCGGGTCCGAGGCCGGAGCCGCGACGATGGTGGTGTACTCGAGCGCTCCGGCGTCTTCGAGCGCGCCCTTCACCGAGGCGATGGTCGAGCCCTTCTGGCCGATCGCGACGTAGATGCAGCGCACCTGCTTGTTTTCGTCGCCCGACTCCCAGTTGGCCTTCTGGTTGATGATGGTGTCGATCGCGATGGCGGTCTTACCGGTCTGGCGGTCGCCGATGATCAGCTGGCGCTGGCCGCGACCGACCGGGATCATCGCGTCGATCGCCTTGATACCGGTCTGCAGCGGCTCGTGAACACTCTTGCGCTGCATGACCCCGGGCGCCTGCAGTTCGAGCTCGCGGCGTCCCTCGGTCGCGATCTCGCCGAGACCGTCGATCGGGTTCCCCAGCGGGTCGACCACACGGCCGAGGTAGCCGTCGCCGACGGGCACCGAGAGGACCTCGCCCGTGCGGGTAACCTCCATGCCCTCCACGATCCCGCCGAATTCGCCGAGGATGACCACGCCGATCTCGTTCTCGTCGAGGTTCTGGGCCAGGCCCGCGACTCCGTTCGAGAACCGGATGAGCTCGTTCGCCATCACGCCGGGGAGACCCTCGACGTGCGCGATACCGTCGGCGGCGTCGATGACGTGGCCGATCTCGGTCGCGCCGGCCTTGGACGGCTCGTAGTTGGAGACGAAGTCCTTCAGCGCATCCCGAATCTCGTCGGGGCTGATCGTTAGTTCTGCCATCGTTGTTCCCTATCTGTGCGGGACTTGAACGTCCCTCAATGCCTGTGTGCGGCGGCGACCTTTCGGTCAGCCCGCCAACTGAAGTCGTAAGTCTTTGATGCGTGAAGCGATGCTGCCGTCGATCACGTCGTCGCCGATCTGCACCCGCAGGCCGCCGAGCAGACTGGGGTCGACGATCTGATTGATCTTCAGTTGCTTGCCGTACTTGGTCGAGAGCGCGCCGCTCAACCGCTCCTGCTGGTCGGCCGGGAGTGCTCTGGCGGTGTACACGGTCGCGATGGCCAGGTCGGACTGAGCGGCCACGATGCGCGCTGCCTCTCGCAGCCCCTCGCGGACGCTGCGGCCCCGCGGCTGCACCACGAGCTGGCGCACGATGGCCGCTGTCTGCTCCGAAGCCCTCCCGTCGAGCAGGCGATCGACCAGGGCGCCCTTGGCGGCCGGGTCGGCGAGCTTGCTGCGCAGCGCGAGTTCGAGGTCGGCGTTGGAGGTCACGGCACCCCCGAACACGAAGAGTTCCGACGCGATGTCGACGTTCTTCGGAGCCGATTGCGCGATGGCCCGGATCCCGAGCTCCTCGATCGCGCCGAGAAGATCGTTCGGCGTCGACCAGCGTTCGGCCACGACCGCTTCCAGCAGCTCGACCGCCGAGGCGGCGAGCTGCGGGCCGAAGACCTGGCGAGTCAGCGCGGCTTTTCCTCTCGGATCGGCCGACGGGTTACTGACGACCGCACGAAGCTGGGCGGAGTCGGCGACGACCCGTGCCGCCGAGAACAGGTCTTCAGCCGTCGCCAGATCGGCCTTGCTCCCCTGCGCGGCGAGAGCCGACACGGACCGGGCCAATGCTTCTCTGGTGGCGCTTCCCATTACTTTCTCGACCCTGCCTTCTCGGTGGCTCGGGCCGGCTCGCCGGACTGTGCGTTCTCGCTGGCCTCGAGTTCGGCCAGGAAGCGGTCGACGATGGCCTGCGACTTCTTGTCTTCGGTGAGTGCCTCGCCGATGACACCGGACGCCAGGTCGAGTGCGAGCGAGCCCACCTCGCCGCGCAGCGACACCACAGCCGCCTGACGCTCGGCTTCGATCTGGGCTTGAGCGTTCGAGGTCACGCGAGCAGCCTCGACCGTCGCGTTCTCCTTGGCCTCTGCAACGATCTTCTGACCGTCGGTGCGCGCCTGCTCGCGGATCTTCGCCGCTTCGCTGCGCGCGTCGGCGAGCTGGGCGGTGTACTCCTCGAGGAGGGCCTCCGCTTTGTGCTGGGCTTCGTCGGCCTTGGCGATGTTCCCTTCGATCGCCTCGGCACGCTCATCCAGCAGCTTCTTCATGCGCGGAAGAACGAGCTTCCAGAAGAAGAACAGGATGACGACGAAGCAGATCAGCGAACCGACGATGTCGTACCACTCCGGCAGGAGCGGGTTCCGCGGTGCCGCGGCTGCGGCCCTAACCACACCGTTGAGCATCGTTCCTCCTTATGAGAGAGAGATAAAGAGGGATTACTGGCCGGTGGTGAAGATGAAGTAGGTGGCGATACCGATCAGCGCGAGCGCCTCGGTGAACGCGATACCGATGTACATCAGAACCTGGAGGCGGCCGGCGAGCTCGGGCTGGCGAGCGACACCTTCGATCGTCTTGCCGACGACGATACCCACGCCGATGGCAGGGCCGATGGCCGCGAGGCCGTAACCGACGGTGGCAATGTTGCCGGAGATAGCAGCGATGTCCACGTTATGTGTTTCCTTCCGTGATGTCGGAGCGCGCGGGTGCGCGATCCGTTATTTAGTGTTCCTCGGCGACTGCGAGCTGAATGTAGACAGCCGTCAGCAGTGCGAAGACGTAGGCCTGAAGAACTGCGACCAGGATTTCGAACAGGGTGAACGCGAGGCCGAAAGCCATGGTGCCGACTCCGAGGAGCCCCCATCCGCCTCCCACCGTGAAGATGAAGAACGCCGTGCCGCTGAAGAAGAGCACGAGCAGCAGGTGACCGACGATCATGTTCATCATCAATCGAAGCGTCAGCGTGATCGGCCGCAGGATGAAGGTCGAGAAGAACTCGATCGGCGTCACGATGACGTAGAAATACCACGGCACGCCCGGTGGGAAGAGCGCGTTCCTGAAGAAGGACTTGGGGCTCTTCTTGACACCGGCGTAGATGAACGCGATGTACGCCACGGCCGCGAGCACCAGCGGCACGCCGATCACGGAGGTTCCGGCGATGTTCAGGAACGGGATGACTCCCGTGAGGTTCATGAACAGCACCATGAAGAAGATGGTGGTCAGCAGCGGCAGGAAACGCCTGCCGTCTTTCTTGCCGAGCAGATCTTCGGCGATGTTGACCCGAACGAGATCGAGCGCCATCTCCACCAAGGACTGGAAGCGGCCGGGGATGAGCTTCATGCGGCGTGTGCCGAGCCAGAAGATCAGAATCAGGGCAGCGACGGCGATGAACCGGATGACCATGATCCGGTCGACCTCGAAGCCACCGATCGAGAAAAGGGCGGGCGGGAAGAACTCATCGATCGACGGACCGTGGAAGCTACCATCATTGGAGCTTGCGGTCTGGACCAGCAGGTTCACAGCGTTAGCTAACAGCGCTATCTCCTGTTTCGGGGCGTCGAGCATCAGCTCTCGCGACGACGAACATATGAATATCCTGCGCTCTTGCACGCCGGATGAAACTCACTCTGGCGAGCGCTGGATGGGGGGAACTTCCTCAACTCTACAAGAGTTTTCGCAGGGTAACGAATCGGATACGGCTCAGCGCTTTCCGCCCGGGAGTGTCGAATCACTGACATACGGAAGACGGGATCGGAACACGACCACCATGTCTACCGCGAGCGACCCGATGACCCCCGCGATCAGGCTCAGGAACAGCACCACCGGGTTGATCCAGGGCTGATCTTTGAGCACGACCGCAAGCACGATGAAAAGCACGAACTTGAGCAGCCAGCCGCCGAGCACGATCCCGAAGAACAGACCGACGAACAGGTCGCTGCCGATGAACCGGTTGGCGATGAGGATGCTCAGCGCGGTGATGCTGAGGAACACCACGGCCATCAGAGTGCCGATCAGGGCGCTGCTGACGCCGATCCACCCCGCGAACACGCCGCCGAGCAGTGCGCCGACGACGGCGATTGCGATGGCCAGCACAGCACCGTACTTGAGGACGTTCTTGAAGACGGCGTTGGACGCCGGCGCGGCGGGTGCGCCCGGAACGCCGGACTCCTCCGGTCGGTCGCCCGAGGGCTCTCCGCTCTCGTGCTCGGTCATGAGGTCTCCTTGTTCAGGCGTGCGGGCCTTGCGGCGCGCACGGTGTCGTCCGTCGGATCATGCTCGCTGGCGGCGTCCAGCTGGTCGAAGTGCGCCGTCGCATCCGCTTCGTCAGTTCCGGCGGGGGCCAATTCGGCGGCCGCCTCGTTCAGTTTGCGGCGGCTCAACGGGGCGAGGGTGAACGCGGTGCAGATCACCAGTCCGATGGCGACGAAGACGATGGCGATCCAGTACGGGTCGAAGAAGAAGAGCAGACAGCCGATTGACAACACGGCCGTCCACGCGTAGAAGATCAGCACGGCGTGGAGGTGGCTGTGGCCCATGTCGAGCAGTCGGTGGTGCAGGTGCTTGCGGTCGGCACTGAACGGCGATTTACCCGCTCGCAGGCGGCGCATGACGGCGAGCCCGAAGTCGAGAAGCGGCACGATCAGCACGGCGAACGGCAGGATGATCGGAATGAACGCGGGCACGAGCGAGTGGCGACTGAGCGTCGGAAGGACTTCCGGGTTGATCGTCCCCGTGACGGAGATCGCCGAAGTGGCCATCAGCAGCCCGATCAGCAGGGCTCCGGCGTCGCCCATGAACATCTTCGCCGGGTGCCAGTTGAGCGGAAGGAAACCGGCGCAGGCGCCCACGAGGATGGCCGCGATCACGCCGGCGAGGCTGAAGTAGTTCTGCGGGCTGATCTCGCGCTGCAGCAGATAGGTGTAGACGAGGAATGCGCCGTTGGCGATGAGGGCGACTCCGGCTACGAGCCCATCGAGTCCGTCGATGAAGTTGATGGCGTTCATCACGAGGACGATCGCGAACAGCGTGATCACGATACTCATCACCGGCGATCCGACGGTGAGACCGCCGATCGGCAGCGAGTAGATCTGCACGCCGAGCCAGGCCACAAGTCCGGCGACGACGAACTGCCCGGCGAGCTTGGTCATCCAGTCGAGGTCCCAGATGTCGTCGGCGACACCGATGACGACGATGAGGAGCGAAGCGCCGAGGATGGCGTAGATCGGCTGGGAGTCGGAGAAGATCAGCGCGAGCACACCGAACTGGCCCGAAAGCAGGAAGGCGACACCGAACGCCACCAGGATGCCGAGGAACATGGCGATACCGCCGAGCCGCGGCGTCGGTCTGGTGTGCACATCCCGCGCCCGGATCTTCGGGTAAAGACGATAGCGGAGCGCGAGCTTGTAGACGACGAGCGACATCCCGAACGTGATGACGGCCGAGATCAGGGCGAGCGCGAGAAGAAGGGTCACGGCTGAGCGGCCGCCAATTGATCGCCGACGACGGCACGGATCCGCTCCTCTGTGATCACTCCGTGGCGAAGGATGCGCAGCGGGCCGGTGCCTGCGGCCAGCGCGGTCGCGTCCACGATCGTCGAAGAGGAATCCCGTCCCTCGACGCGGTCGTACTCGCGGCCGGCCTCCCCGCCTTCGAGGTAGACCTCCACGTTGTCACCGAGCATGGCCTCGGCCTCGGCTGCGGTGCGGGCGGCGGAGCGTCCCGTGAGGTTGGCCGACGAGACGGCGAGCGGCCCGGTCTCCGAGAGGAGTTCGAGCGCGATGGTGTCGCTTGGCATACGCAGGGCGACGGTGCCGCGGGTCTCCCCCAGGTCCCAGGCGAGCGAGGGTTGTGCCGGCAGCACCACGGTGAGGCCGCCGGGCCAGAACTCCTGAACGAGATCGGTGACGGCCTGCGGGACGTCCTCAGCGAGGGCGGCCAGCGTCGAGATGCCCGGGATGAGAACGGGGGGTGGTGATTGCCGGCCTCGGCCCTTCGCATCCAGCAACCGCTGCACCGCCGCCGGGTTGAACGCGTCGGCCGCGACCCCGTAGACCGTGTCGGTGGGGAGGACGACGAGTTCGCCGCGGCCGATGGCGGCGCGGGCCAGTCTCATGCCGGAAAGGAGTTCGGAGTCGACCGAACAATCGTAGATGGGAGCCATGACGCCACAATGATAGTTGAGCGATCACAGGGTTCCCTGCGGACTGGGCGATACTTGAGCCGATGGATGTCTACTTCTTCGACTGCGACAAGACCCTTTACGACTACGACTTCCACAAGCGCCTGCCCCTCCTCGCGGAGCTCGGCGGCGTGAGTCAGTACCACCTGGCGGCCACGTGGTGGGCGGGCGGACACGAGCGCGCCGCCGAGATCGGCGAATACGCGACGAGCGAGGAATATCTCGATGCGTTCGCCGAGGTGACGGGCGCCCGGCTGTCTCTCGAACAGTGGCAGCAAGCCCGCAAGTCCGCCATGACGCCGATCGAGGGAGCAATCGCGGCACTGCACGAAGCGACCGGACTCGGCACGGTCTCCTTGCTCTCGAACAACCCCATCCCGTTCAAGGATTCGCTCCCTGTGCTCACGCCGGAGATCGTGGAGGCGCTGCAAGGTAACGATCTCGTGTCGGCCGTGCTGGGAGCGCGCAAACCGGAGCGCCGGATCTACACCCGCGCGCTCGGCGTGTTCGGCGTCGAGGCGGCCGACGCCATCCTCTTCGACGATTCGCTCAGCAACGTCGAGGGCGCCCGCGCGGCCGGCCTGCATGCCCACCATTTCACGCAGAACAACGACGGCTCGTTCGACACCGACGGTCTCGTCGCCGCCATGCACGACTTCGCGCAGCGCGACCGCTCATCGGACCGCAACCGTAGCGGCCGGGCGGCGGAGGTCACTTCGGATCGGGCGCCCGCGGCACCTGAGCACAGGAGAGCGTGACGTGCCAGCCGATGGTCTCGCGGAGCACGACCGCCGAGGCCGGGCTCTCGTCGACGCAGGAAGCGGCCGCCGCTGAGACCTGAGGCGACCACTCCGGTCCTGACGAACGCCGGGTCGCCTGCGGCCCCACCTGGCCGAGCAGGAGTACGGCCAGCACGGCGCACGCGGCGAACGCCAGCGAGCGCTCGACGCCCCCTTCCGGTGCGGCGCCAAGATCGCGGCGACGGCTGATCGCCGCAGAAACGGCCAGAGGCACGGTGGCGGCGAGCATCATCGAGGGCACGACACCGTACCTCGTGAGCCAGACCGTCAGCAATTGCGCGTGGCTCATCGTGGCGTAGTCGTAGAACGAGTTCGGATTGGTCTCGACATCGAGCGCGTACAGGGCGACGGACCCGATCACGAGGGACGCTGCCGCCCACCGTTGGAGCACGGTGCCACGCACGAGGGTGTAGACCACGGTAGGCGTTAGACAGAGGAGGATCGCGACGGCGACCGCGGGACCCACCCAGGCGACGACCGGGCCGATCCACACCTGCGGAACTCCGAGCGGCGTGACCGCGTTGATCAGCCAGCCGTACCCGACCGAGAGCAGGGGCACAGGAGCGTTCCCGTTGTGCGCCCTGGGCGTGAGCACCGTTGCGATCACCTGAGCCGTGAGTCCGAGCATGACGCCCCCGCGGACGATCCATCGCATCCGCTCCCTCGGCCGGATGAGCAGGAGCGGCAGAAGCACGAGCGCCTGAATCTCGGTGAAGGACGCGAGCAGGGCGACGATCCCGAGCCCGGCAGCGCCGGTCCGGGTGCGCGGACTGTGCAGGAGAATCCAGAACAGCGCCCAGAGGAACAGCCAGTGCAGATTGGCCGCGTTGCCGAGCACTTCGCGGGGGGCGAGCGGCGCCAGAACGGTCAGCGACGCGATGAGGATGCGCGCCGGCATCCACCGCACCACGTCGCGAGTGCAGACGAGAACCACCGCCGCAAGGCAGCCGGCCACCAGGCACGAAGCGGCGGTCATGGCCACCGCCCACCAGGCGACCGGAAGGAGCACGACACCGGCAGCGATCAGGCGCGGCACGGCGTGAAGGTAGCCCGCGTATGGCACGAACAACGTATGTGCGAGGCCATGGTCGGAAGCGGCCTGCAGAAAGGTGCGGCCGTCCTCAGCCCACAGGGTGTCCCAGGCGATCGGCGGTAGTCGCAACCAGGCGACGACGGCGCAGAGCGCACCGAACACGGCGACGGCCCCGGCCGGATGGCGCGCAACCACCGCCCGAACTCCGCCGAACACCCGTTGCGCGCGGGTCGTGGCCGGGAGAAGATCTGTGCGGTGGACTGCACCGGGAGCAGGCATGCCGTCTCCCTTCGCGGATCTGTTCTCACTACTGTCCGACACCCGGCTATGCGGCAGGTGTGGAGACGCGCTCCCGGTCTGCTGAACCGTTCAGGTTCGCGCTGTCCCCGCCCTGTTAACGGAGGGCGGTCGTCGTGCGATCGCGCGTGGTCAAATCGCGGTGGGTGGCTGCGGCGCGCCAGCCGTCGGCGGTGAGGATGTCGCGAATCTGCGCGCCCTGCAACTCGCCGTGCTCGAGAACCAGCGTTCCGCCGGGGTGGAGGAGCCTCTGAGCGACCCGGGAAATGGTGCGGACAACGTCGAGGCCGTCCTCGCCGCCGTAGAGCGCCGCCGGCGGGTCGAAAAGACGCACCTCGAGGTCTCGTGGGATCGCCGCAGCCGGAATGTACGGCGGGTTGGAGGCGACCACATCCACCGTGCCGTCGAGTTCGGGAAGGGCGTCGGCGAGGTCGACGAACAGGACGCTCGCATTCTTCGCTCCGGACTCCTCGACATTGCGGCACGCCCACGCGTACGCGTCCGGGGAGTTCTCGACCGCGAAGATGCGCGAATGCGGCACCTCGGTCGCCATCGCCAATGCGATCGCCCCGCTCCCGGTACCGAGGTCGACACCGATCGGTTCGGGACTCGGCACCGCGCGAAGCGCGTCGATCGCGAACTGCGCGACCTGTTCGGTCTCCGGCCGTGGCACGAAGACGCCCGGGCCGACCGCCAGTTCCAGCGAGCGGAACGGCGCATGGCCGGTGATGTGCTGCAGCGGTTCGCGCGTTGCCCGACGCCCGGTGAGCTCACGCACCCGCGACGCATCCGCCTCGCCGATCGTCGACCCCATCACCGCGAGGGCCTGGACGCGCCCTCTGCTTTCGCCGAGTACATGGCCGATGAGTAATTCGGCGTCGACCTCGGGATCGGGCACACCCGCCTGGGAAAGCACGCCGATCACTTCGTTCCGCAGGGCGGCTACGGACGAAGAAGAGGAATCCGGTGGGGTCATCGCCCGTCGAGCCTAGCGTCAGGCTGCCGGACGGCCGTAACCAAAGCGTCATACAACGTGAACGCCCTTCGTCGAAGATTAGAGTGGTGTGGCTCCGCCCATTATTCGCACGCCACAAGGAAGAGGCCATGACAGGTCACGTTTACGAGAACATCGCCGAAGCGGTCGGAAAGACGCCGCTCGTCAAACTGAACCGCCTCACGGAAGGCGCCGGCGCCACCGTGCTCGCCAAGCTTGAGTTCTACAACCCGGCAGGCAGCGTGAAAGACCGCATCGGCGTCGCGATCATCGACGCAGCCGAGAAGTCCGGCGCGCTCCGCCCCGGCGGCACGATCGTCGAAGGCACCAGCGGAAACACCGGCATCGCACTGGCGATGGTCGGCGCGGCGCGGGGCTACAACGTGATCCTCACCATGCCGGAGACGGCGAGCAAGGAACGGCGCGTGCTGCTGCGCGCGTTCGGCGCAGAGATCGTGCTCACCCCCGGAGCGGAGGGGATGCGCGGCGCGGTCGAGAAGGCCAAAGAAATCCTCGGCACCACAGACAACGCGATCTGGGCGCAGCAGTTCGCCAACGAGGCCAACCCCGCCATCCACCGCGCAACGACCGCTGAGGAGATCTGGGCGGACACGGATGGCGGCGTCGACATCCTCGTCTCCGGCATCGGCACGGGTGGCACCATCACGGGCGTCGGCCAGGTGCTCAAGGAGCGCAAGCCCGGCGTGCAGATCATCGCCGTCGAGCCGATCGACTCCCCCATCCTCAACGGCGGAAAGCCTGGGCCCCACAAGATCCAGGGTCTCGGCGCCAACTTCGTGCCGGAGATCCTGGACAGGGATGTCTACGACGAAGTGATCGACGCGTCGTTCGACGACGCCGTGGCGACCGCCAAGAAGCTCGCGAGCCAGGAAGGCATCCTCGCGGGCGTCTCCGCGGGCGCGGCCGTCTGGGCAGCCGTCGAGGTGGCCAAGCGACCCGAGAACGCCGGCAAGACGATCGTCGTGATCGTGCCCGACACCGGTGAGCGGTACATCTCCACCCCGCTCTGGGCCGACCTGCTCGACTGACACATCCGGCTGCCCACTCCATGGCGTTCATCTCCCGCATCCGCGAAGACATCTCGAACGCGCGCCGGCACGATCCCGCGGCGCGCAGCGGCTTCGAGGTGTTCACGGCCTATTCCGGGTTGCACGCCGTGTGGTCGTATCGGATCGCGCATCGGATGTGGCGGGCCGGCTTCAAGATGCCGGCCCGCTTCCTCTCCCAGTTCACCCGGTTCCTGACCGGAATCGAAATCCACCCCGGTGCGACGATCGGCCGCCGCTTCTTCATCGACCACGGGATGGGGGTCGTCATCGGGGAGACCACCCTGGTGGGCGACGACGTGATGCTCTACCACGGCGTCACCCTCGGCGGACGTGGCGGAGGTCACGGCAAACGTCATCCCACCATCGAGGACGGCGTCACGGTCGGTGCCGGCGCGAAGGTTCTGGGGTCCATCACCATCGGCGCCCGCACCGTGATCGGCGCGAACTCGGTGGTCGTCCACGACGCCCCCTCCGACTCGGTGCTCACCGGTGTTCCCGCGCGCGCCCATCACCGCACCGGCCACGAACAGATCGCCGGCGACACCTGGATCGACCCCGCCCTCTACATCTAGCCGCCAGCCCAGCCCAACCCAGCCCAGCCCCTCGACCCCAACCCCAACCCCCGAGTCCGCAGATTGTCCGCGGACTCGGGGGTTTTTGGCCCACTTTGGGCGGACTCGGCGGGTACTTCGTGCGGGGTCGCGGGCGCGAGCGAGCCTCAGCGGGCGACGCGAAGCGGTCAGTCGGTCGCGAGGTCGGCCAGACGCGACTCCTCGTCGGCGAGGATGCAGGACTCGATGACGGGCTCGAGGGCGCCGTTCATGACCGCGTCGAGGTTGTAGGACTTGTAGCCCGTGCGGTGGTCGGCGATGCGGTTCTCCGGGAAGTTGTACGTACGGATTCGCTCGGAGCGGTCCATGGTGCGGATCTGACTCTTGCGCACCGCAGACGCCGCGGCGTCGATCTCCTCCTGCTGGCGGGCGAGAACGCGGGCGCGCAGCACGCGCATCCCGGCTTCGCGGTTCTGCAGCTGGCTCTTTTCGTTCTGCATGGCCACGACGATGCCCGTCGGAAGGTGCGTGATCCGCACTGCCGAGTCCGTGGTGTTCACCGACTGGCCGCCCGGGCCACTCGAGCGGTACACGTCGATCTTCAGGTCGTTGGGGCTGATCTCCACCTCTTCAGGCTCGTCCACCTCGGGAAACACGAGCACGCCCGCAGCGGAGGTGTGGATGCGGCCCTGCGACTCGGTGGCCGGCACGCGCTGCACGCGGTGCACTCCGCCTTCGTACTTGAGGTGCGCCCAGACGCCCTCCGCGGGGTCGCTGGAGTTGCCTTTGATGGCCAATTGAACATCTTTGATGCCGCCGAGGTCGCTCGAGGTCTGTTCGAGAATCTCCGTTTTCCACTTCTTCGACTCGGCATAGTGGAGGTACATGCGCAGCAGATCGGCGGCGAAGAGCGCCGACTCGGCGCCGCCTTCGCCCATCTTGATCTCCATGATGACGTCACGGCTGTCGTTCTCGTCGCGCGGGATGAGCAGGCGGCGCAACTTCTCGCCCGACTCGGCCAGTTCGGATTCGAGTCCGGGGACTTCCGCTGCGAACCCCTCGTCTTCGTCGGCCAGTTCTTTGGCCGCGGAAAGGTCGTCCTCGAGCTGCTTCCAGTGGTGGTATGCCGCCACGATACGACTCAACTCGGCATAGCGGCGGTTGACCTTCTTGGAGCGCATAGGGTCGCTGTGCAACTCGGGATCGGCCAGCTGCTCCTGCAGATCGTCGTGCTCGGCGATCAGGCTGTTCACCGATTCGAACATCTTGCTCTTCTTTCGTCAGTCACCGTTCCGGACAAGCAAAAGTGCCCGCCCTCATCCGGTTGGACCGGCGAGGACGGGCACTGAGTCAGCTAGCGGTGATCGTGCTCGTTGGTGTGCGAGTGCGCCGTGCCGTGCCCGTTGGCGGGGGCGGCGGGCATCGACTTCTGCACCTGCATCAGGAACTCGACGTTGCTCGTGGTCTCCTTGAGACGACCGAGCACCATCTCGAGCGACTGCTGCTGGTCGAGTCCGGCGAGGGCGCGGCGCAGCTTCCAGGTGATCTTGACCTCGTCGGCGCCCATCAGCATCTCTTCGCGGCGGGTACCGGATGCGTTGACATCCACGGCCGGGAAGATGCGCTTGTCGGCGAGCTGGCGTGACAGACGGAGCTCCATGTTGCCGGTGCCCTTGAATTCCTCGAAGATGACCTCGTCCATCTTGGAACCGGTCTCGACGAGCGCCGAGGCGAGGATCGTGAGCGATCCGCCATGTTCGATGTTGCGGGCGGCTCCGAAGAAACGCTTCGGCGGATAGAGCGCCGAGGCGTCGACGCCGCCGGAGAGGATGCGACCCGAGGCCGGTGCCGCCAGGTTGTACGCCCGGCCCAGGCGCGTGATCGAGTCGAGCAGCACAACGACGTCGTGGCCCAACTCCACCAGACGCTTGGCCCGCTCGATGGCGAGTTCAGCGACCGTGGTGTGGTCTTCGGCCGGCCGGTCGAAGGTGGAGGCGATGACCTCGCCTTTCACCGTGCGCTGCATGTCGGTGACCTCTTCGGGACGCTCGTCCACCAGAACGACCATGAGGTGCACTTCGGGATTATTGGTGGTGATGGCGTTCGCGATCTGCTGCATCACGATGGTCTTGCCGGCCTTCGGAGGCGCGACGATGAGGCCGCGCTGGCCTTTGCCGATCGGTGCGACCAGGTCGATGATGCGTTGCGTGATCTTGGTGGGCTCGGTCTCCAGGCGCAGACGCTCCTGCGGGTAGAGCGGAGTCAACTTGCCGAACTCGACGCGGCCCGCGGCCTCCTCGATGGTCTGGCCGTTGACCGAGTCGACCTTGACGATCGCGTTGTACTTCTGGCGGCTGTTGTTCTCGCTCTCGCGGGGCTGGCGGATGGCGCCGACTACGGCGTCGCCCTTGCGCAGGTTGTACTTCTTGACCTGGCCCAGCGAGACGTAGACGTCGTTCGTGCCCGGGAGGTAGCCCGATGTGCGCACGAACGCGTAGTTGTCGAGAACGTCCAGGATGCCCGCGACCGGGATCAGAACGTCGTCGTCGGCGATCTCCGGCTCGAACTCGTCAGTACCGGTGCCGGTGCTACCGCGACGCTTGCGGTCGCGGTACCGGCTGCGGCCCGAACGCTCGCCTTCGGCCTGCGCGTCGATCTGCGGACCGTTGTTGCGGTTCTGGTTCTGGTCGCGGTTCTGGTTCTGGTCGCGATTCTGGTCGCGGTTCTGGTTCTGGTCGCGGTTCTGGCCCTGGTTCTGCTGACCGCGATTCTGCTGACCGTTCTGGCGGTTGCCCGAATCGTCGCGGTCGCCCTGCGCCTGCTGGCCCTGCGCCTGCTGGCCCTGCGCCTGCTGTCCCTGGCTCTGCTGACCCTGGTTGTCCGCGTTCTGGCCATTGGTGTTCTTGTTGCGATTGCGGTTGCGGTTGCGACCCTGGCGCTGCTGACCCTGTTCGCCGCTCTGTTCACCCTGTGCATCATCCGCGGAGGACTCGGCCGAACCGTTCTCGGCCTGCACGGCCTCGGCCTCGGCCTGCACAGCCTCGACCTGCACAGCCTCGCCCTGGCCGCTCGGCAGTTCGCTCTGGTTGCCGCGGCCGCGACGACGTCCGCCGCGCTGACCGCTCTCGGCCTGCTTCTGACCGTCCTGTGCGGAATCGGCCTGGCGCTCGGCGCCGGCTGACTCACCGCGCTGGGCGGCGGATTCGCGGGAGGCGAGAGCGGAGTCGAGAAGCGCATCCACGGTGGGGATGAGCGTGTCGACGCCGGTGGCGCCCGCATTGAGATGGGTGGACGCGGGCACGAGCGAGTCGGCGCTGGTCGCACGGCGAGGAGCGCGCTTACGGGCCGGAGCGGCCGTCGTCTGCAGGGCGGGCGGCAGAACCGCTTCGCCCACGTGCGGCTCGGCCGAGGCCGGCTCAGCGATGAGCGGCTCGATCAAAACCTGCGAGGCGGCCGCGCTCTGTTCGGCAACCGGCTGTTCGGCGGCCCGCTCGGGAAGCGAACCGGAGTCGCTGTCCACGGCGCCCGCCGCTGCGGAACGCGCCGAGGCGACGGCTTCTACGAGCTGGCCCTTGCGAAGTTTGTTGGCGCCCTGAATGCCCAACTCGGCGGCGAGAGCCTGAAGCTCTGCCACTTTGAGGGACGTCAGGTCGCTGGTGTCCGCGCCCCCGGCGCGGAGATTGACATCAGTCACTGAAGAGGATTCCTTTCCCCCGACATGCGATTCTCGCAGTCGTTTAGGCGCTCGTCATATGAACTGCCTGTGCTCTGGGAGCTGGCGCGATGCGTTCTGATCCGCTCGACGCCGGTACCCGAATGAGATCTCGGGTATGCAGGCAGGAATGACGGCATGATTTCTGGAAATAACCCGAAGATCAGATTCGCTCGTGACGCGGTTCTTACGGGTGCAGGCACAGTTTACCACCTTTGCCGTCGTGTTCTTGACGCTAAGCGGCAGGTGTGTCTGACTGGCGATCGCTCGTCGGCGCGACGGTCGCGCCCTTGAAGTCGACCGCGAGCATGAGCGCTTGCCAGCGCGTCTCCGACCGCTGTGCGACCAGTTCCGCTGCGGCGAGCCGCTGGCTGGGGTCGCTGCAGAGCACCAGGATCGACGGACCGGCTCCGGAGACGACCGCCGCGAATCCGTTGTCGCGCAGCAGCGTGATCAGCCTGTCCGTCTCGGGCATGGCCGACGCTCGGTAGCTCTGGTGAAGCTTGTCCTCCGTGGCCGCGAGCAGCAGTTCCGGGCTCTGGATGAGGGCCGCGACCAGGAGCGCGGAGCGCGAGAGGTTGAACACCGCATCCTCGTGGGGCACGGATTCGGGCTGCAGGCTGCGCGCGAGTGCGGTGGACATCACGTGCTCGGGGACCAGTACCAGCGGGGACACGCCGCGGTGCACGATGAGCTTCTTGAAGTGCGGGCCGTCGGGCGTGACCCAGGCGATGGTGAGGCCGCCGAAGAGGGCGGGCGCCACGTTGTCGGGATGACCCTCCATGTCGTTGGCCAGCGCGAGAAGACCTTGCGCGTCGATGTCGACGATTCCCTCGAGTAGGCCCTTGGCCGCCATGATGCCGGAGACGATCGCGGCGCCGGAGGACCCCATCCCACGGCCGTGCGGGATGGTGTTGTGCGCCACGAGATCGAGACCGGGCAGCGGGTGTCCAACGGCGGCGAAGGTGTGGGCGATCGCACGCACGACGAGATTGCTCTCGTCGGTCGGCACCTCGCCGGCGCCGACGCCGATGACCTCGACGGTCGCGCCGGGCTCCTCCCGCACGCTCACCCGCAGGTCGTCGTACTGGGCGAGCGCAAGACCGAGCGTGTCGAAGCCCGGTCCGAGGTTGGCGCTCGTCGCGGGAACCTTGACCGTGACCGAGCGTCCGCGCAGGTCGCCGGCCGAGAAGGTCACGCCCCGGCTCCGGCCGGTTCCGCCGCCTGCAGGCCCAGAACGTCGGCGATGGCCACCGTGTCGACGGGCACGACGATGGGCTGCACATCCGAGCCGTCCGCCGTGCGCAAGGCCCACTGCGGGTCCTTCAGGCCGTGGCCGGTGACGGTGAGCACCACGGTCGCGCCGGCGGGGATGACCCCGGCGGCCGAGCGCTCGAGCAGTCCGGCGACGCTGATGGCGGAGGCGGGCTCGACGAAGATACCGACTTCGGCCGAGAGGATACGCTGCGCCTCGAGGATCGTACGGTCTTCGATCGCACCGAAATAACCGTCGCTGTCGTCGCGTGCGTTGAGAGCGAGCTCCCATGAGGCCGGGTTGCCGATGCGGATCGCGGAGGCGACCGTCTCCGGATTCTTGACCGGGTGGCCGAGCACGATCGGGGCGCTTCCGGCGGCCTGGAAACCGAACATCCGGGGAAGCTTGGTGGACTCGCCGCGCTGCAGCTCTTCGGTGTAGCCGCGGTGGTACGCCGTGTAGTTGCCGGCGTTGCCGACCGGAACGATGTGGAAGTCCGGAGCGTCTCCGAGTACCTCGACGACCTCGAACGCCGCGGTCTTCTGACCCTCGATGCGGTCGGGGTTCACAGAGTTGACCAGGTGCACCGGATAGTTGGTCGCGAGGTCGCGGGCGATCTCCAGACAATCGTCGAAGTTGCCCTGAACCTGCAGCAGCTGCGCGTTGTGCGCGATGGCCTGGCTGAGCTTGCCCAGCGCGATCTTGCCCTCGGGAACCAGCACGACCGCCTTGATGCCCGCGTGCGTCGCATACGCGGCGGCCGAGGCCGAGGTGTTGCCGGTTGAGGCGCAGATGACGGCTTTGGCGCCGTGCTCGACGGCCTTCGAGATCGCCATTGTCATGCCGCGGTCTTTGAAGGATCCGGTGGGGTTCATCCCCTCGAACTTCACGAAGACGTTGGCGCCGGTGCGCGCGGAGAGCGCCGGGGCCGGCAGCAGGGGTGTTCCGCCCTCGCCGAGCGTCACGATCGGCGTCGCGTCGCTGATGTTGAGACGGTCCGCGTACTCGCGCAGGACTCCTCGCCACTGACGACTGTTCGGCTTCTGGGGCATTACGATCCTTCGACTCGGAGAACGGATGAGACTGCTATCACGACATCGCTGGCGGCCAGCGACTCGACGGTGGCCGCGAGAGCGGCCTCCTCGGCTTCGTGGGTTCCGATTACCAGGGTAGCGGTGGGGGCCGTGCCGTGATGACCGGCGTGGACCGGCAGAGTAATGATTCCGGTCTGCGTCGCGACGGACTGCTGCACCGTTTCGACGCTCACCCCACCATCGCTGAGGATGCGCGCGACCGCCGCGAGCACGCCCGGCTGATCCGCCACCTCCATCGTGATCTGGTATCGGGTGATGACCCGGCCGACCTCGAGTACGGGCAGCTGCGCGTGCGTCGACTCGGCGACACCCGGGCCGCCGACGACGTGCCGGCGCGCGGCCGAGACAAGGTCACCGAGCACGGCCGACGCGGTCTCCACGCCGCCCGCTCCAGCGCCGTAGAACATGAGATCGCCCGCCGCGGCCGCCTGCACGAAGACCGCATTGTGGGCGCCGTGCACCGCGGCGAGCGGGTGGTCACGGTCGATCAGAGCCGGGTAGACGCGGGCCGAGACGCCCTCCTGCCCCGTCTCCGGGTCGGTGAGACGCTCGCAGATGGCGAGCAGCTTGATGACCGAGCCGTTCTCGCGCGCGGCGTCCACTTGCACCTTGCTCACGCTCGTGATGCCCTCCCGGTACACCGACTCCAGCGGAACCGTGGTGTGGAAGGCCAGGCTCGCCAGGATGGCCGCCTTCTGCGCCGCGTCGTATCCGCCGATGTCGGCGGTCGGGTCGGCTTCGGCGTAGCCGCGCTCGGTGGCCGCCGCGAGGGCGTCCACCAGGGTCTCGCCGTTCACATCCATCCGGTCGAGGATGAAGTTGGTCGTGCCGTTCACGATTCCGAGGATGCGGTTGACCTTGTCGCCGGCGAGACTGTCGCGCAGCGGGCGGATGATCGGGATGGCACCGCCGACAGCCGCCTCGTAGTAGAGCTGAGCGCCGACCTGCTCGGCGGCCTCGAACAGCTCCGGACCGTGGGTGGCGAGCAGCGCCTTGTTCGCCGTGATCACGTCGGCGCCCGAGTTGATGGCCTGCAGCACGAAGCCGCGGGCCGGCTCGACGCCACCCATCAGCTCCACCACGATGTCGGCGCCGAGGATGAGGGATGATGCGTCGGTCGTGAACAGCTCGCGCGGCAGGTCCACATCCCGCGGGGCGTCGATATCGCGCACGGCGATGCCGACGAGTTCGAGGTTCGCGCCGACGCGGGAGGCCAACTCCTCCCCCTCTTCCAGCAGGAGGCGCGCCACCTGGGAGCCGACGGATCCGGCGCCCAGCAGGGCGACTCGCAGGCTGCGGTACTCGATCATGCGTTGTCCTTCTCGCTTGCGGTGTAAGCGGCGTCTCGCGCCAAAAGTTCTGCCTCGGTCTCGCCGTGCACGAGGACACGCGACCGGCCGTCTCGCACCGCGACTACCGCGGGACGCCCGACGAAGTTGTAGTTGCTCGCGAGCGACCAGCAGTATGCGCCGGTCACAGGAACGGCGAGCAGGTCGCCAGGTGCGACGTCGGAGGGCAGGTAGTCGGCGTCGACCACGATATCGCCGCTCTCACAGTGTTTGCCCGCGATCCGCACCAGAGCGCCGGGGGCATCCGACCACCGGTTGGCGATCCGCACCGAATAGTCGGCGCCGTACAACGCCGGGCGCGCGTTGTCGCTCATCCCGCCGTCGACGCTGACGTAGCGGCGCAGCGCGGTCTCACCGTCGTCTTGAAAACCGACCGAGACGTCTTTGGTGGTCCCGGCCGTGTAGAGCGTGAGGCCCGCGGTGCCGATGATCGACCGGCCCGGTTCGAAGGCCACGACAGGAACGGGGATGTCAAGCTCCGCGCATTCCGAGGCCACCGTCTCGGCGATGCGGGTGGCGAGTTCGCCGATCGGCGACGGGTCGTCGGCGGCGGTGTACGCGATCCCGAAGCCACCGCCGAGGTTCAGTTCGGGAACGGGGCCGCCGGCGAGAAGGTCGGTGTGAACGGCGAGCAGCCGCGCGGCGGACTCGGCGAATCCGTCGGCTCCGAAGATCTGCGAGCCGATGTGGCAGTGCAGACCGAGGAAGTCGAGGCCGTCCAGCTCCCGGATCCGCGCGACCGCGGCAGGGGCGTCGGCGAGCGCGATCCCGAACTTCTGATCCTCGTGAGCGGTCGCAAGGAAAGCGTGCGTGTGCGCGTGCACCCCGTTGTTGACACGGAGGCGTACCCGCTGGGTAATGCCATACCGGTGGGCGGCGTCGGCCACTCGCTCGATCTCCTGCACGCTGTCGAGGATGATCGCTCCGACGCCGAGCGACACCGCCCTGTCGATCTCGGCGAGAGATTTGTTGTTGCCGTGGAATCCCATCCGGCCCGGCTCGACGCCCGCGGCCAGTGCGAGGGCGAGTTCTCCGCCGGTGCACACGTCGATGTTGAGCCCCGCGTCGACCATCCAGCGGGCGATCTCGATGCTGAGGAACGCCTTGCCTGCGTAGTAGACCTTGGCGCTCGACCCGACACCCTCGAAGGCACGAGCGAAGGCGGAGCGCACCTCGACGGCTCGATCGCGCGCCTCCTTCTCGTCGACGACGTAGAGCGGGGTGCCATACCGGGCGGCGAGCTCCCTCGCGCCGACTCCGCCGACCACCAGTTCGCCGTCGGCGCGCGTCACGGTGCGAGACCAGAGACCGGGTTCGAGGCTGTTGGCGTCGGCCGGAGGCCGCAACCAGCCGGGCGCGAGCGGGTTCGGTACAGTACTTGTCGCAGGAAGGGCGGCCACGGCGAAAACCTCACGGGATCAGACGAGTGGGGGTGTCTCGAGGCGAGCGGACCCGGATTGGCCCCTGAAGCCGGCAGAGAAAGACGGCCCGTGCGGCGAAACGCACGGTAGATCGATTCTATCGAGGTCGGACTGCCGCTCTCGACTTCGTTACACCTCGCCGATTCCCGGTGCGGCAAACCGTGCGGTGCGGCATACCGCGATCAACAGGTGCCTTTGCTCCGCAGAGTCGCCTCGTTCAGCACGAGGTCGGTGGCGTTCAGCCGCACGGTGGCGAGGCTGGGAGTCACCGTTATCTCATTCACGCCGACACCGCTCGGCAGGTATTGCGCGACGCAGACCGGGAGCGGCCCGCGGTCGGTGAGGGCCTGCACCAGCCGCGAAAGGTCGACCGGGCCGCCGGATCCGGTGGTCACCTTGGCGTCGACCGGCTGCAGCAGCACAGTCTTGCCTGCCGCTTCCGGCTTGACGCTCAGCTTGTAGCCGATCGGCAGGCCCAGCAGGTTGGCTGTTCCGTTGTAGTGCAGCACGCCATCTCCGAGCGAGAGGTCGCCGGTGATCGCCGGGATCGAGACCAGTTTGTTGAGCGACGCCTGCGACACCCCGAGCGTTCCATCGATGGCGGCGACCGGTTTGCTGAAATCCGCCGGAACACCCGTTGCGACGATGGATGCGCTGACCGGCGCGTCCTGCACGGTCAACTTGGGTGCATCGAGCTCGACCCGGTCGAAGGAGCCGCTGAGGTACTGCTGGATCACCGAGAGTCCGCCGATGTGCACCGAGACATCGCCCGACACATTCGAGGGCAGGCTCTTCTCGATCTCCGACGCCACTCGGCCCTCGGCATAGGCACGGACGATGGCGTCGGCGATGAAGAACAGTGCCACCAACGCGACGATCGGAACCAGGATCTTGACCAGAAGACGCAGACGGGGGCTCAGCCGGGAAATCAGCTTTCGGCGCGGAACGGTGACAGTCATCGACGCCGCCTCACATACGATCGGGGGCGGAAACCCCGAGCAGTCCCAGCCCGTTGCGGATCACCTGGCCGGTCGCGTCGTTCAGCCACAGCCGGGTGCGATGCAGGTCGGTGACCGGTTCGTCGCCGAGCGGAATCACCCTCGTGGCCGCATACCAGGTGTGGTAAAGCCCTGCGACCTCCTCAAGGTAGCGGGCGACGCGGTGAGGCTCACGCAGTTCGGCCGCCTGGGCGACGACGCGCGGGAACTCCTGCAGGCCCCCCAGCAGCGCAGACTCGCTCTCGTGGGTGAGCAGCTCCGGAGCGAAAGCACTGCGCTCGACCCCGGCCGCGGCCGCGTTCGTCTCGACGGAGCGGGTGCGGGCATGAGCGTATTGCACGTAGTAGACGGGATTCTCGTTGCTGCGCTTGCTCATCAGGTCGAGGTCGATGTCGAGCTGGGAGTCGCTGGAGGAGCGCACCAGGGCGTAGCGCCCGGCATCGACACCAACCGCATCCACCAGGTCGTCGAGCGTGACGATTGTGCCCGCGCGCTTGGACATCTTGACCGGCTGGCCGTCGCGCAGCAGATTGACCATCTGGCCGATGAGGACCTGCAGGTTCTCATTCGGCACGTCACCGAACGCCTCGACCATCGCCATCATGCGGCCGACGTACCCGTGGTGGTCGGCACCCAGCATGATCAAGTTCTTCTCGAAACCGCGCTCGCGCTTGTCGAGGTAGTAGCCGAGATCGCCGGAGATGTAGGCGGGCTCGCCATTGCTGCGGATGATGACGCGGTCGCGGTCGTCGCCGAAGGTGGTGGTACGCAGCCAGATCGCGCCGTCGGCCTCGAAGATGTGGCCCTGCTCGCGCAACCGCTCGATGGCACGCTCGACGGCACCCGACTCGTGCAGCGAATCCTCGTGGAAGTACACGTCGAAATCGACGCCGAAACTGTGCAGCTTCGACTTGATCTCTGCGAACATCAGCTCGGTTCCGATCGAACGGAACACCTCCTGCTGCTGGTCGCGCGGAAGCACCGCCAGATCGCCCTCGTATTCGGCGACCACCTGGTCGGCGATCTCCGCGATGTACGAGCCGCCGTAGCCGTCCTCCGGCGTCGGCTCGCCGACATATGCGGCGAGCAGGCTGCGGGCGAACCGGTCGATCTGCGAACCGTGGTCATTGAAGTAGTACTCGCGCGTCACCTCCGCGCCCTCGGCCTGAAGGATGCGCGCCAGACTGTCTCCGACGGCTGCCCACCGCACGCCCCCCATGTGGATCGGGCCGGTCGGGTTGGCCGAGACGAACTCGAGGTTCACCCGCAACCCGTCGTACAGGTGGCCGTCGCCGTACTCCGCGCCGGCCTCCACGATCGTCTTCGCCAGCCGGCCGGCCGCCGCCGCGTCGAGCCGGAAGTTGATGAAACCCGGGCCGGCCACCTCAGTGGAGGCGACGCCGTCGATCGAAGCCGCCTCCGCGGCGATCTCGGTCGCGAGCTCCCGCGGATTCGTGCCGATCCTCTTCGCCAGGCGCATGGCCGCATTCGAAGCCCAATCGCCGTGCTCGCGGTTCTTGGGACGCTCCAGAGGAACATCTTCGATGCTCACCGTGACCTCGCCGAGATCGGCGCCCGCGGCTCGTCGCCGGTCGACGATCGAGGTCACGATGTCGAGCAGGGCGGCGGAGAGGTCAGCAGGAGTCACGATCATCGATTCTACCGGGGACGCGAATACGCCCGCGGCAGGCATCGATTGCGCAACGAAGTCTCTACCGTCGAGGAAACGCTCGCGTCCCTCTTGATAGGGTCAACGCATCGCGCACCGAAGCGCACTCGCCCCGCTTCGCGCATCCGCCTTCATCCCGCCACGTCCGCAGAGGAACAAGCCGCCATGGTCGAACCATCCCGCCTCCGCCGTGTCACCGTCCTGCGCGCCAGCGCTGCGGTGGCGGCCGTCCTGACGGGGAGCCTGGCACTGACCGGATGCGTCGGGGACGACAAACGGGCCGGTGGCGCGACCCCCCTCGCGACCCGATCGTCGACACCGATCGCCGCGCCCACCCCGACACCGACGCCGTCGGATCCGCCGACGCCGGTCACCCTCACCTGCCCTCAGATCGTCACCCCCGACCAGTTCTATGCGTTCAACCCGAACTTCGGGACGGACCCCGGATACGCCCCCAAGAGCGGCACACTCCAACAGAAGATCGTCGACTGGAAGGGCGTCAGCTGCGGCTGGTCCAATCAGACCAGCCACGACGTGATCGAGATCGCGATCGGTCAGCCGCCGGCGAGCGCGATGGAGGGCCTCAAGAACGCCGCCATCACCAGCAGCAAGCCGGTCCCGACCTACGGCGTGCCTCCGCAGGTCGAAGGCTATTTCAAGCCCGGAACGGCCGGCGAGGTGCAGATGTTCACCGGTAAGTACTGGGTCGTCGCCACCTCCACAGCGTTCTTCGAGCCGGGCGACCCTGCGCCGCTGATGGCGAACGTTCTCGCCAACCTCCCCAAGAACTGACCGCGGTTCCCGGCCCGGCGCGGGGCTCCCGCCGGGGATGCTAGCCTGGACGGGCACTCCTGGCCCCCATAGCTCAGGGGATAGAGCGTCTGCCTCCGGAGCAGAAGGCCGCAGGTTCAAATCCTGCTGGGGGCACCTTATCTTCCTTCTGCCGTATCTCTTGCCGCTACCGCCGAGGGGCGAGTAAATGCGAGTTCAGCATGCGCGCAGGTCGCAATAACTCGCCCCTCGGTGGCAAGGGCGGGAAGGGTGGCAGGTGCGGCACGGACGGCAAAGGCGACGGCGGCGGCGGCGGCAGAGCTGTCGGTCGGGCGTGAGAGGGTGGTCGCATGCCTGACGCCGCCGACTCCGCCGGGTCCGCCGGGTCCGCCGGGTGGAAGTCGAGCGTGTCCGCATTGTCGCAGCCGGTGCCGGCCAGCGCTGCCGGCCGCACTCGCATGGGGCTCCAGTTCGAGTTGCGGGAGCGCACCCGCGCATCCGCCGGCCGCTGGGATGCGCCCAAGTCGCGCACCGCGACCGCCGACATCGCGGAGAGCGCGGCCGCGTCACGCGGAGCCGACCATCTGCTGCGACTCGGCGCACGGCCCGTCACCCTGAGCCCGACAGGTAATTGGGTGCGCGGCAGCTTGACCTGGACAACCCTCCCGCACCTGCTCAATCGGCTGGGGGCGAGCCCGGAACAGCATCGCTGGTTCCGGCAGTTCGCCGCGCTGCACCGATCGGGACGCGAGGCGTTCGCGCCCAGCGAAGCCGACTGGCTCTTCCTCGACGAATTCGCCTCGCCGCTGCTGTGGCCGTTGCTCGCCGAGGGCGAACACCTCGGTGTCGCGTTCGTCTCGGGCAAACGCGAGACGCACGTGACCATCGCCGAGAGCGCGCGTGTCACGATCGACGCGACCGTCGACCCTGGAGCCCGGTTGCAGCTGCGCGCGACGGCGACGATCGGCGAACGACCGCATCCGGTGACCAGCGTCGCGGCGATCGGCGATCACGGGATGTATGCGTGGGAGTTCACGCCACAGCCTCGCTTCACCCTCGCGCGTTCCACCGCAGCACTGAGCGCCGAACATCGTCGCCTGCTGACCGGTCCACCGGTGATCGACGTGCCGCCGGAAGAGGCCGAAGAATTCTTGCGCGATTACTATCCGCGGCTGCAGAGCGTGGTCGAGGTTGTGAGCACCGATGCCTCCGTCGCCTTCCCTCGCATCCTGCCCCCGATCGTGGTGCTCACGGCCACCTTCGGTGACCACGACCGGCTCGACCTGGCCTGGGAATGGGAGACGGCGGGGTCCCGCGAGAAGCTGGCAGCGCATCCTGTGCCGCCGGGCGTGCTGGATGCCCTTGGCGGCGAACCCGGCCCGACCGTGCTGTCGGGCGTCGCCGCCGCCGAATTCGCGGCCAAGACGCTGCCTGAGTTGGAGCGCCGCACCGACCTGCGCGTAGACGTGATCGGCCGGCGACCGGAGTATCGGGAACTCACCGAGACCCCGAAACTGGTGATCACGACCGTCGAAACCGACCGGCGCGACTGGTTCGACCTGGGCGTGCTCGTCACGGTCGAGGGACGGACGATCCCGTTCACCCCGCTCTTCTCGGCGCTTTCGAAGGGGCGGGCCAAGCTGCTGCTGGTCGACAAGTCGTACCTTTCTCTGAAGCAGCCGGTGTTCGACGAACTGAAGCGGTTGCTCGAGGAGGCACAGGAACTCGACGAGTGGGAGCCCGGAAGCTTTCGCATCAGCCCATATCACGCGGTGCTCTGGTCGGAGTTCGTCGAACTCGCCGACGAGGCGCGCCAGGCCGAGGCGTGGCGACGAACGGTCGACGGACTGCGCGGCATCGCCGACGGCGAGAGGCTCGACGGGCTCCCGGTGCCCACGTCCGTGCGGGCCGAGCTTCGGCAGTATCAGGTCGACGGGTTCCGCTGGCTCACGTTCCTCTGGGAGCACGGGCTCGGCGGCATCCTCGCCGACGATATGGGGCTGGGCAAGACCCTGCAGACGCTCGCACTCCTGGCGCACTCGCGAGAAGTCACGCCCGAGGACGAGCGCAGACCCTTTCTCGTGGTGGCGCCGACCTCCGTCGTCTCCAACTGGCTGGCGGAGGCCGCGCGGTTCACCCCCGGCCTGGTCGTGCGCGCCATCACGGTGACGGCCGCGAAGAGCCGCACCGACCTGAAAGCCCTGGCCGAGGGCGCGGATGTACTCGTCATCTCCTACGCGCTCTTCCGTCTCGACGCGGCGGTCTACCAGCGCGGAGAGTGGGCGGGGCTGATCCTCGACGAGGCGCAGCTGATCAAGAACCGCACGTCGAAGGCGCATCAGGCCGCTGCCGACTTGCAGGCTCCGTTCAAGCTGGCCATCACGGGCACGCCGATGGAGAACAACCTGCTGGACGTGTGGTCCCTCTTCCGCGTGGTCTCTCCGGGCCTTCTTCCGACCCGGTCGGGATTCACGGAGCAGTACCTCAAACCCCTCGCCGCCGGCGACCGGCCCGACCTGCTGCACCGGCTTCGCACGCGCATCCGGCCCCTCATGCTGCGCCGCACCAAGGAGGCGGTGGCCTCCGAACTGCCTGAGAAACAGGAGCAGGTGCTTCGCGTCGACCTCGCCCCGCGGCACCGCCGGCTCTACGACCTCTACCTGCAGCGGGAGCGCCAGAAACTGCTCGGGCTCGTGGACGACCTCGACCGCAACCGGTTCATCGTGTTCCGGTCTCTGACCCTGCTGAGGATGCTCGCCCTCGACGCTTCGCTCGTCGACGAGCGATACGCCGGTATCGCCTCGGCCAAACTGGATGTGCTCCTCGAAGAGCTGGAAGACGTGATCGTGGGCGGCCACCGCGCGCTGGTCTTCAGCCAGTTCACCTCGCTCCTCGCCCGGCTGTCCACGCGCCTCGACGAACGGGGAATCGCCTACGCGTCACTGGACGGCTCGACCCGGCGCCGGGCCGAGGTGATCGACGGGTTTCGCAACGGCGACGCACCCGTATTCCTGATCAGCCTCAAAGCGGGCGGGTTCGGCCTCAACCTCACCGAGGCCGACTACGTGTTCCTTCTCGACCCGTGGTGGAATCCGGCCGCCGAAGCGCAGGCCATCGACCGCACCCACCGCATCGGGCAGACCGCCAACGTTATGGTCTACCGGATGATCGCCAACGACACCATCGAAGAGAAGGTGCTCGCCCTGCAGGAGCAGAAAGCACGGCTGTTCGACGCCCTCATGGACGACCACGGCGGCGCGTTCGGCACAGAACTGACGGGCGACGACATCCGGGCCCTTCTCGAAAGCTGAGTCTCGAAAGCTGAGAACGCTTCTTCCGAAGTGCACACGTTCTTCCGACGGTTCTCGGATCGGCGTCAGAGAGACTTTCACTCGATCTGTCGGTTGCGAGAAGGGGTACGTGTGCGGTTTCGGCGTTTGAGGGGCCATGAGATCATCACTGCCTGGCTGGCCTTCCTGGGAGGCTGCGTTGTCGCCGCATTCCTCGTGGCGGTGGGCGTGACGCCGTCGCTCGCGGCGACCTCGATGACCGCCAGCGTCGGCGCGTCCGCGTTCAACGGCTTGCCCAGCTACTTGAAGATCCAGCCGCTCGACCAGACGTCGACGTTCTACGCGACGAAGGGTGGCCAGCAGGTTCCGATCGCCACGTTCTACGACCAGAACCGGGTCGACGTGACCGCGGCGCAGATCCCCGGGGTCGTCGGGGATGCCCTGCTCGCGACCGAAGACCCGAACTTCTACACCGAAGGCGGCGTGAACCTCTCCGGCACCCTGCGCGCCCTCCTCACGAACACCTCCGGCGGGTCGACGCAGGGCGGATCGTCGATCACGCAGCAGTACGTGAAGAACGTGCGGGTGCAGCGCTGCGAGGCGATGACGGTGGATCCGACCGCATCGAAGGCGGTCTACGCCGCTCAGCAGAAGGCCTACCAGAGCTGCTACGACAGTGCCGCCGGGTCCACGCTCGCGCGTAAAGTGTCCGAACTGCGTTACGCCATCGGTCTCGACAAGGAGTACAGCAAGCAGCAGATCCTCGTCGGATACTTGAACATCGTCGGCTTCGGCGGTCGAGTGTACGGCATCGAGGCGGCGGCACACTACTACTTCGGGGTCGATTCCACGCAACTCAGCCTGGGCCAGGCCGCGACCCTGGTCGCCATCGTCAACAACCCGGCCAATCTGCGTATCGATCAGTCGGCGACCGACAACCCGGGCAACAACGCGGCCAACCACTTCAAGGCCACGACCGACCGTCGAAACTACGTGCTGAAACGCATGCTGACGACGAAGAAGATCACCACGGGCCAATACAAGGCCGCGGTGGCAGCACCGATCGCACCGAAAATCACGCCCGTCGCATCCGGATGCCAGAGCGCGAGCACCGTCGACGCGGGCTTCTTCTGCAGCTATGTCGAGAGCGTGCTCTTGAGCGACAAGGCCTTCGGAGCATCCGCGGACGACCGCTCGTCCTTTTTCCGTACCGGCGGTCTCAAGGTGTACACCACCCTCAATCTGGACCTGCAGAACACGGCACAGACCGCCCTGAGCAAGTACATTCCCGCCTCCGACCCGAACCTCGACCTGGGTGCAGCGGACGTCTCGGTTCAGCCGGGTTCGGGCCGGATCGTCGACATGGTGCAGAACAAGCCGTTCGACGACAGCGCGACACCGGCCCCAGGAGCGACTGCAATCAACTTCTCGACGGACTACGCCTATGGCGGATCCGGCGGATTCCAGACCGGCTCGTCGTTCAAAGCCTTCGATCTGGTCGCCTGGCTCCAGGCTGGTCACTCGCTCTACGAGACGGTCAACGCGAGCAATCACAACTTCAACAACGCGGATTTCCCCGCCAGCTGCACGAGTCTGGGCAATAAAGCCTGGCCTGTCGCCAACGACGAGAGCTCGGAGACCGGGCGGATGAGCGTGCTGCGGGCGACGGAAGACTCCGTGAACACCGCCTTCGCCGACATGGCGACCAAGCTCGATCTCTGCAACATCTCGGCTGCGGCCAAAAGCCTGCTCGCGCACACCGCGGCACCCTCCGAACAATGGCAACTGGAGCCGTCGATGATCCTCGGCATCAACACCATGTCTCCCCTGACGATGGCCACCGCATACGCGGGCATCGCGAACGGCGGTAAGGTCTGCACGCCTGTGGCCATCGACAAGATCGTGACGGCCGACGGCAATCAGCACGCGGTGCCGGCTTCGACCTGCACCCAGGCGATCACGTCGCAGGTGGCGGCGGGCGTGAACTACGCGCTCCAGCGCGTGATGACGGCCGGAACAGCGACCAGCGCGGATCCGTACGACGGCACCCAGATCATGGGCAAGACCGGCACGACCGACAACTCGGAGCAGAACTGGTTGGTGACCTCGACGACGACCATCGCGAACGCCGTCTGGGTGGGCAACGTTTCCGGTCACGTCGCGCTGCGTTCCCAAAGCTTCCTGGGCGTCGGCGGTGGAAACGTGAAGTTCTCCATCGCGAGACCGATCCTGAAGGCTCTGGATGCCCAGTTCCCCGGGGGGAAATTCACCTCCCCGCCGAATTCGATGCTGTACGGAAGCTCGTATTCGTCACAGAACCCGTCGACGTCCACGCCGACGCCCAGCGCACCATCGGCACCCGGCGGCTCGACCAACCCTGCCACGCCGACCAACCCGGCCGT
>DASYGJ010000258.1:0-3551 GCA_035999915.1 Leifsonia sp. | reverse complement strand
CGCGCCGATCGGCACCGAAATCCTCGCGGAGAAGCCGCGGCGAGGCCGGATGGTCGTGGCAATAGTGTCCACAGTCGGTGCTTTCGCGCTGGCCGGCATCATCCTCTTCGCGGCGTTCGCGGCGAATGCGCCCGGCGCCGGGAGTGCCGTGACACACACGCCGTCCACGACTCCGATCCCGGCCGCACCAGCCGCACCGGTCGCGACGACCCCGGCCGCCCCTTCCGTCGCCCCGCCCGCTGCACCGTCGAAACCGGGGCCGCCGAGCGACGGCCACGGGAGTGGCAAAGGCAAGGGCAAAAAGTAGCGCCGGGGGGCGACCTGCGGACCGTCGTCTAAATTTCTGGCGTGTTTATTTACACGTACTACCCGGCTCGCTAGACGGAACTGCGCTCGATGAGTTTGGTCGGCATGATCGTCAGCCGCTCGACCTCTTCTCCGGCGATGAGGCACACAAGGGTCTCTGCCATCTTGCGGCCCTGCTCGAGGGTGGGCTGCTCGATGGTGGTGAGCTTGGGGATCGAGTTCTGTGCGTAATGATCGTTGTCGATGGACGTGAAAGCAACATCCCGGGGCACCGAGATGCCACGCTCTCTCAAGACCTCCAGCGCGCCCGATGCGATCTGGGAGGACGCCGCGAAGATACCGTCGAAGGTGGCTCCGCTCGCAAGCAGCCGACGCATGGCGTCAGCACCGCCGCCGACCGAGAAGTCCGTGAATTCGACGTGGCTCACATCGAGACCCGCCGCATCCGCTGCCTGCCGCCAGCCGTTGAGCCGGTCGATGCCCGCAGACATGTTCTGCGGGCCGGCGATGGTCGCGAGCGCTCGCCTGCCGCGGTCGATCAGGTAGCGCGTTGCTGTCTGCGCCGCCGCGACGTTGTCGACGTCGACGATGTGGGTGTTCGGAACTTCTTGCCCGGCCGGTCGTCCACCGAAGACGACGGGCAAGGATGTCGCCAACTGAACATACGACTGGTCGTCGCTGTGATGGGAAAGAATCAGTGCCCCATCGACGTTGCCGCCCTGAAGGTACCGACGGGTCTTCTCCGGGTCGGTCTCGGACGCGATCAGGAGCGTCAGCGTGTAGTCGGTGGCGCTCAAGTACATCGCGACACCCTGGATCACCGAGGCGAAGTACGGGTCCGCGAAAAAGCGTGCCGTGTTCTCGGGGATCACAAGCGCGATCGTCAGCGTGCGCCTGCTTGCGAGCGAGCGTGCAGCACGGTTGGGGACGTAGTTCAGCTGGGCGATCGCAGCGTTGACCGCCTCGACAACGTCAGGTGTGACCTTCGGGGAGGCGTTGACCACCCTGGACACTGTGGATCGTGAGACCCCGGCGAGGGCAGCCACCATTTCAAGGGTTGGCGTTGGGGCTGAGGTCGACACGGCTACAGATTATCGGTTAGGAAGCCAGCGCCATGGACGCGGCGATCACCTGTGCGTAGGCGAGACCGCTGTCCTTGATGGTGCGAATCTGGGTCTCGTAGTCAACGCGGACGATTCCGAAACGCTTGCCGTAACCCCATGCCCATTCGAAGTTGTCGAGCAGCGACCACACGAAGTAGCCGCGGACGTCGACGCCATCCGCGAGCGCATGGTTGACGGCGTCGATGTGACGCAGCACATACGACGTGCGTTCGTCGTCGTGCACGGCGCCATCTTCACTCACGACGTCTTCGTACGCTGCGCCGTTCTCTGTGATGTACAGCGGCGGAAGGGTCGGATATTCCGTGCCGAGTCGCACGAGCAGCGTGTGCAGTCCGTCGGGGTTGACCTCCCAGCCCATGGCGGTGCGGGGCAGTCCGCGAAGCGGGAAGGTGACGTACTCACTGCCGACGAGCGATGAACTGGTGGGCCGATCGGTCGGCTTGAACTCGCGTTCGCCCTCCGCAGTAGTCGGGTGACCGCTTACCGCGTCGTCGTGATAGTGGTTCACACCCAGGAAGTCGATCGGCGCGTTGATGATCTCGAGGTCACCATCCTGGACCACTTCTGCGAGACTATAATCCTTCACGTCTTCGAGAAGGTCCTGTGGGTACGAGCCCTCGAGGATCGGGTTCAGGAAGGCGCGATTCCAGATGCCGTCGACGCGACGTGCGGCATCGACGTCGACCGGATCATTCGGATCTGCGGGGATCGCGTTGGTGAGGTTCAGCGTGATGCCGAGCTTGATCTCCCGACCGGCGTCCCCGGCCTGCTGGCGCAGCGAACGGACAGCGAGGCCGTGACCGAGGTGCTGGTGGTGCAGGGCAGCGAGCGCAGCCGCCGGCTCCTGACGCCCTGGCGCGTGGTCCCCGGCCGCGTAACCGATGAGCGACGAACACAGCGGCTCGTTGAATGTCGTCCAGTGCGAAACACGATCGCCGAGAGCGTCGTAGACGACGTTCGCATAGTCGAGGTAGCGGTACGCGGTGTCGCGGTTCGGCCAACCGCCCTTCTCCTCGACGGCTTGAGGCAGATCCCAGTGGTACAGCGTCAGCCAGGGCAGAATGCCGGCACCCAGAAGCTCGTCGACGAGACGGCTGTAGAAGTCGAGACCCTTCTGGTTGACCGCACCGTCATCCGGTTTGATGCGTGCCCAACTCGTCGAGAAGCGATAGGCCTGCAGGCCCAGCTCCTTCATCAGCGCTACATCCGCAGGCATGCGGTGGTAGTGGTCGTCAGCGCGCTCCGGGGTGTCGCCGTTTTGAACGGCGTCAGGAATGCGGGAGAAATAATCCCAAATCGAGTCGGTCTTGCCATCCTCGTGGGCGGCGCCTTCGATCTGGGCAGCGGCGGTTGCCGATCCCCAGAGGAAGCCGTCTGGCCAGTCAATGTGGTCGGTGCTGCTCACGGGATAGTCGTCCATTCGTGTGTGTGGGGGCGTTCGGTCACTTGACGGCGCCAGCGCTCAGCCCGGCAACGAAGTTGCGCTGAAGAGCGAGGAAGCCGGCAACAATCGGGATGCTCACAACAAGCGATGCAGCCATGATCTGGTTCCAGAAGACCGCGGTCTCGGACGAGTATTGGGTGAGGCCCACGGCCAGGGTTCGAAGGTTCTGGAATTGTCCGGTGAACGCCTGCGCAAAGAGCAGTTCGCCCCACGCCGTAATAAAGGAGTAGACGAACACTGCGACAATGCCGGGCCGTGCGACGGGAAGGATGACACGGAACAGCGTCGTCAGGGCAGAGGCGCCATCCACTTTCGCCGCCTCATCGAGGTCGCGCGGAATGTTGTCGAAGTAACCCGTCAACATCCACACCGCGAAGGGAAGCGTGAACGTCAGGTAGGTGATGATCAGACCGAGCAGCGACCCCACCAGCGGGATACCGGTGGTGACGTGGATGTTGACGAAGATGATGTAGAGCGGCAGCAGGAACAGGATGCCGGGGAACATTTGGGTCGCGAGGATCGACGTCGTGAAGGCCGTGCGTCCGCGGAACCTCCAGCGCGAGACGCCGTATGAGGCGAAGATCGCGATGATCACGCTGCAGAGGCTCGCGATGGTCGAAACGATCAGGCTGTTGCCGAAGTAGGTTGCCAGCGGAACGGTGGCCCAGATGTCGATG
>DASYGJ010000052.1:0-2825 GCA_035999915.1 Leifsonia sp. | reverse complement strand
GTCGTCGACAGGGCCGACGGCGCCCGGCCGGGCCTCGACGCTCCGCTCGCGCAGGAGTTCCTTCACGCCGTGGGCGGCGTCGCCAAGCCGAAGTACGGATGGACGGACGTGGCGCGCTTCTCGGCCCTCGGCATCCCCGCGGTCAACTACGGCCCCGGCGATCCGCTCAAAGCGCACGCCGACGACGAGCGGGTCGAAGTCGAGCAGATCACCGCTGTCGAGGCCGGACTGCGAGCCTGGCTCACCGGTGTCCGGCGCAGCTGACGTGATGAGCTCCGACGGGGAAGCCGCTCCCGATCCGGAGGTGCTCGAGCGCCGGACCCACGACGATGTCGCGGCCGCGTGGTGGGCGCGATGGTGGTCCCGGTGGTGGGTGCCCGTGCTGGTGGTGTACGCCGCCACCCGGGTGATCACGACCATCCTTCTGCAGATTCTGGCCAGTGTGCAGGGCCCGAACCCGTGGACAGGCCCGCAGCCCGGCTACTTCGATTTCGCGACGATCTGGGACGGCCGTTGGTACTACCTCGTCTCTCTGTACGGCTACCCGGCCGTTCTGCCAGTCGCGCACGGGCACGTGGAGCAGAACGCCTGGGCGTTCCTTCCGGCGTATCCGGGTCTGGTGAACGCCGTGCAGTTCGTCACGCAGCTGCCGTGGGCGGTCTGTGCGGTGCTGATCTCCGTTGCGTTCGGTGCAGGCGCGGCCCTGCTGTTCTATCGCTTGCTGCGTCGTCTGCGGTTCTCGTCGTCAACGAGTCTTTTCGCCATCGTGTTGTTCTGCGTCGCACCTGTTTCGCCGCTGTTCCAGCTCGCGTACGCCGAGGCGATGTACATCTTCCTGCTCGCCGCGGCCCTGCTTCTGCTGGTCGAACGGCGGTATGCGCTTTTGTTCCCGGTGGTGCTGGTGATGGCGTTCACCCGGCCGAGCGGTCTGGCCTTCGCACTCGCCCTCGGATTGCACGTGAGCTACCGCTGGGTGGTGCGCCGCAAAGATCCGTTCCCGGTGCGGGAACGTGTGCTGAGCGTGTGCCTCACAGTCTTCAGCGTGCTGGCCGGATTGGCGTGGCCGGCCATCGCCGCCGCTGTCACAGGCAACCCGTCGGCGTACACCGACACGGAACTCGCCTGGCGGTCGTCGTACCTGGGCTGGATGCAACTCGTGCCGTTCACCTCGTGGTTTCAGGGCGCCGACTGGTGGTTCAAGTATGGGCTCGGTCTGCAGGGGTGGCTCGGCATCCCCACGGTTCTGATCGTGCTGGCCTTGTTCGCGGTCTGCATGTTCTCCCCGGCGGTACGGCGACTCGGCGCGGACGTGATGTTCTGGATCATCGCATACGCGGTGTACCTGCTGGCCGTCTTCTTTCCCCAGTCGAGCATATTCCGCATCCTGATGCCGATGTTCCCTCTGCTCGGGGTGATCGCTATTCCCAAGAGCAAGGTGTACCGAGTCGCGCTGGTCGTTGTGTTCCTCGCACTTCAACTCGGCTGGCTGCTGATCGCCTGGGGGGTCGACGGCGCAGACTGGACGCCCCCGTAGGGTGAGTCACGCGCAAGCGGGTAGACACACGATTTCCTCGCGTCGCCGCGGATGACAGATAATAGAAGGACATCCACGAAAGGGGAGCTGCATGGCGGCCATGAAGCCGAGGACCGGGGACGGGCCAATGGAGGCTGTGAAGGAGGGTCGGCTCATCATCGTACGAGTACCGCTCGAAGGTGGGGGAAGACTCGTCGTCTCTGTCAACGACGCGGAGGCCAAAGAGCTTCACGATGCTCTAGCCAGCGTCGTGGCTCCCTCCTAGACCATCCACAAAAGAATCGGGCTCCCACGGGGGCCCGTTCTTTTTGTGCGGTGAGGGTGGCTCAGGGCGCGAGCTTGGTGATCTGGAGGAGGCCGTCGCCCGCGAGCGACAGAGCACTGATCACGGCGCCGGATGCGGCCGTCTCGGTGATCAGCGTGCGGAAGCCGGTCGCGACGTCGTCGCGCTGGGCCGGGTCGGACACGCGTCCCTTCCACAGAGCGTGCGCGACGAGCACCGTTCCACCCGGACGAGCGAGGCGCAGGCCGTGCTCGACGTACTCGATCACGGACTGCGGGTCCGCGTCGATGAAGACGATGTCGTAGGAGTTCTCGTTCATCCGGGGCAGCACGTCGAGCGCGTGACCGGTGATCAGCCGCACGCGGTTGGCCGAAATACCGGCCTCGGTGAAGAACCCGCGGGCGTGCTGCTGGTACTCCAGCTCGGAGTCGATGGAGGTGAGCTGCGCGCTCGTTCCGCCGGTCAGAAGCCACAGGCCGGAGACACCCGCACCGGTTCCGATCTCGACGATGTTCTCGGCCGCCGTTGCGGCGACCACCACGGCCGCCTGTGCCCCGACCGCGGCCGCGATCGGCTCGATCCCGAGTTCCAGCGACTGCAGACGGGCGCGCGCGATGACGTCGCTCTCCACGATGACGTCGTCGGCGAATTTCCAGTTCGAATCTTTGTCAGACACAGTGCTCCCGGTGCTCTCGTGCCTCAGGATACGGCCAAGCCTCGCGGCTTTCGCGCAGGCGATCCGCGTTACTCTTATCTCGTGTTCGGATTGACCTTCGAGAAGCTGCTGATCCTGGGCGTGATCGCGGCTTTCCTCATCGGTCCGGAGCGTCTGCCCCTCTACGCGGGCAAGCTCCGCCAGTTCGTGCGCTCGCTCCGCGACTTCGCCGACGGCGCCAAAGTCCGGATGCGCGACGAGATGGGCTCCGAGTTCGACGACGTCGACTGGAAGAAGCTCGATCCGCGACAGTACGATCCGCGACGGATCATCCGCGAGGCTCTGCTCGACGA
>DASYGJ010000019.1:0-25620 GCA_035999915.1 Leifsonia sp. | reverse complement strand
CGCTTGGTGGCCGATAGGCTTGGGATCAACCTTTTGAGTTTCTGGCGGAGTGAGATGTCTTCTCGCAGCGTTCGTGTGACGCGTGGCCTGGTCGCGGCCGGGATCGCGACGTTCGTTGCTGCGCTTTTCCACGTCGCCGGTGGGGGGCTGCCGCCGAGCGTCCTCGCAGTAACCCTGAGTCTGACGTTCTCCGGATTGGCGTGCATCGCTCTGGCCGGGAAGCGGGCGGCCTGGTGGCGCCTTGGAGCCTCAGTGATGGTCAGCCAGTTCCTTTTTCACGCGCTCTTCACTCTGAGCCCCTTGGGTCACTTTGCCGGTGCGACAGGTCACGTCCATGCCGGGTCGCACCTTGTTCTTGTGCCGGGCGGTAGTGAATCGTCTTCGTCCATGGTGTTGAGCCCCGACACTGTGGGCATGTGGGTTTCGCATGTCGTAGCTGCGCTGGTGACGATTGTTTTTCTGCGTTATGGGGAACGTGCCTTCTGGGCCGTGTGTGAGTTCACCGTGTTCCAGCTTCGCCGGTTCTTTGGCGCGGCGATCGCTGCGCCGGTCGATGTCGTGCTGCGTCGCGGCCGTGTGGAATCGACGCCGGTAACGCTGCCAAACCCTGCTGTGTTACTGGGGCAGCTGCGGCATCGTGGTCCTCCTGTGGTGGTGTGTCCCGTCTAAGCCGCCCGGCTTATTTCGGGACAAAGTTTCGCCCGAGTCCGTGCTTTCCTGCGCGTTCGGGCGCTCTCACCCATTGCGTACCCGGCCGCTGATCGCGGCCGAGAATCGGATCACCACTCATGAACAAGCGTTTCCTCACGCGCGCGACCGTTGCGTCGGCAACTGCGATTGCACTCGCGTTGGCTGCACCATTGGCGGCCAGCGCCCACGTCCGCGTCAACCCGGATCAGGCAGCTGTCGGTAGCTATGCCACTCTGACGTTCCAGGTCCCGACGGAGTCCGCGACCGCCGGCACCGTGAAGCTCGAAGTCGATCTCCCCACCGACACCCCGCTGGGGTCGGTCTCATACCAACCGCTCGCCGGGTGGAAGACCGAGGTCGTCACCGAGAAGCTGGCCAAACCGATCAAGACCGATGACGGCACGGTCACCGAAGCGCCGACCAAGGTCATTTGGACCGCCGACGCCGGAGTGCAGATCGCCGCCGGCCAATTCCAGCAGTTCGTCATCTCGGCCGGCGCCATGCCCGACACCGGAAGCATCGTTCTGCCCACACACCAGTACTACTCGGACGGTTCAGTTGTCGACTGGGACGAGAAGACACCTGCGTCGGGCAAGGAGCCCGAGCACCCGGTGCCGACCGTTTACATCAACGCCGCACCGCCGGCAGCGGACGGCGCCGCATCGACGGCCAGCATGACGGCGACGCCGGCAGCAGACCCGACTTCGTCGAGCTCGAACGCAAGTGACGCAGTAGCGATCGGTCTGGGTATCGGTGGTTTGGCCCTCGGTGCGATCGCTCTGGTACTCGCGGTGTTCGCGGTGACGCGCCGCGGCCGGGTAGCGCCGACCGCGCGTAAGTAGCTGATTCCCTGTGACCTCCCCCTCCTCGACCGACCTTCGGCCCGATTTCGAAGAACAAGAGCTTCGGCTCAGCCCGATCGCGCTGATCCTGGGCTTATGCGTCCCTCTGGCGGTCGCGCTCTCCCTGCTGGCGATGGTGTTCTCCGGCGCGTTCCTCACCGGCCGCGCCCTCTCAGACCCCGGAGACGTCGTCACCTACGGATTGCCGATCGCCCGCACCATCCACGACCTCGCCGCCGCAACGACCGTCGGGTTTCTCGTCGTCGCAGCGTTCATCACCCCGGGGCAGACGAAACGTCCAGGGCTGGCAGGCTGGTCGCAAACACGCGCCACCCGCTGGGCCGCCTGGGCCGGATCCATCTGGTTTTCGGCCGCTATCGTCGTCCTGGTACTCAGCGGGGTGAGCATCTCCGGCGTCGCACCGGGCGATCCGCTGTTCTTCCCGACCATGCGCACGTTCCTCTTCGGCGTCGAGCTCGGCCAATCCCTCGTCGTCTCCGCAGTCAGCGTCCTGGTCGCCACGACCATCGCGTTCACAGCCAGACGGTTGACCTCCGTCGGTGTCGCGTGCGGATTCGCGATCTTCGCCCTTCTGCCGCTTGCTCTCTCTGGTCACGCTGCGGGTTCTTTCGAGCACGCCAATGCCGTCAACAGCCTGGCCCTGCACCTCGTGGGTGTCACGGTGTGGGTAGGAGGACTGCTCGCGCTTCTCCTTCTCCGCAAGACCATCAAGTCCGGCTATGGGACAGCGGTCGCCCGCTACTCCGTGCTCGCCGGGTGGGCATTCGGCGGGGTCGCGCTTTCCGGCGTCATCAACTCTTCACTGCGGCTCGGAACATGGAGCGATCTGCTGCAACCGTACGGGATGCTGATCCTCGCCAAAGCGGGAATCCTGCTCCTCCTCGGCGCCGCTGGCGCACTTCAACGCCGCCGCGTCGTCCCGCGACTCAAGGCCGCCCCAACCGATCGGCGTCGCTTCGCTCGCTTCGCCCTCTCCGAACTGGTCTTCATGGCCGTTGCCATCGGGATCTCGGTCGGGCTCTCGCGCAGCGCACCACCCGTCTCCCAACAACCCCTCACCGGCAATGACCTCCAGGAAGGCCTCCTCGGCTTCCCTTACCCGCCGCCCGTCACGTTCCTGCGGATGTTCACTGTGTTCCACATCGATTGGGTGTGGCTGCTGCTGGCGGCGGTCCTCGCCGGACTCTACATTTGGGCATTCTCCCGGCTCCGCCGCCGTGGTGACAAATGGCCCGTCTACCGGCTCATTTGCTGGCTCGCCGGCTGTGTAGCGCTGGTCTGGGTCACCAGCGGCGGCGCCGCCGTCTACGGGCTCGTGCACTTCAGCACCCACATGATCCAGCACATGGGCTTGATGATGTTCGCCCCGCCACTGTTCGTCCTCGGTGGACCCGTCCTCCTCGCCTTACGGGTGCTTCCGACCCGGCACGACGGAAGCCGAGGCATCCGCGAATGGCTGCTGTTGTTCACCCACTCCCGCTTCTTGCGTTTCCTGTCCCGCCCCGCCGTGGCCGGTGTCATCTTCGCCGGCAGCCTCGTCGTGTTCTACTACTCCCCCGCCTTCCAAGGCGCGCTCTTCACCCACGAATGGCACGTCGCCATGTGCATCCACTTCCTGCTCAGCGGGTACCTATTCTTCTGGGTCTTCATCGGCATCGACCCCGGTCCCGCCCGGCCGGCCTACCCGATCCTGTTCATCGTGCTCCTAGCGACCCTCGCCTTCCACGCCTTCTTCGGCGTGGCATTGATGGAGAGCCGAAGCGTGCTCGCCATCGACTGGTGGCACGCACTCGGACAAACAAACAATGCCGCCCTCCTCGCCGACCAGCACGTCGGCGGCGGCATCGCCTGGGGAGCATCCGAAATCCCGATGGTGCTCGTTGCCCTCGGCGTCGCATACCAATGGAGCCGCTCCGACGAACGCGCCGCCAAGCGCCTTGACCGACAGGCCGACCGAGACGGCGACGCCGACCTCAATGCATACAACGAGAGACTGCAGCGCCTTAGCGAACAAAAGCCCGATCCGCGCTAACCCGGGTCACTCGCTCTCAGGGTAGGCGTCCGGTGCAGTCGGCCGATAAATTCGGACTAAACTCCACCGTGTTATGGATGTCCATCGATTCACCAACTCCGATGGCGTGGAACTGGCATGGACCGAGACGGGGTCCGGCCGGACGGTGATCCTGCTGCCCGGCTTCGGCGGCGTGGGCTCGCGCATGCTTGAGCACGACCCGGTTCGAACACTTGCCGAGCAGGGGTATCGCGTCGTCCTTCCGGACTTCCGCGGCTACGGGAACAGCGCCAAACCTGACGATCCCACCATGTTTCCATCGGACGTGCTTGCCGACGACGGCCTCGCGCTCATCGAACATCTCGGGCTTGGCGACGGAGACTACGACCTGGGAGGATACTCGCTCGGTGCGCGCATCGTGGTGCGCATGCTCGTGCGGGGTGCCGAGCCCGGATGTGCGATCGTGGCCGGACAGGGATTGGCGAACGTGAGTGGCCCGCAGGCTGGGGCGAATCATCGCGTGCTCACTGCGCTCGTCAACGGGGTCGTGATCGAGCCGGATTCGCCCGATGCGCGCAGAGCGCACGCGCTCTCACAAGGTGGCGCGGACCCCCGGACACTGCTGCACGTACTGGATTCGCTCGTTTCGACCTCCGAGGAGGCCCTGACTCAGATCCCAGTCCCGACACTTGTCGTGATCGGCGATCGAGACGAACGCTCCGACGCTGATCGGCTGGCGGCCCTCCTGCAGAATGCCCGGTTCGTCTGCGTTCCGGGCGATCATGCCAGCGCGTTCGTCGCGCCCGAACTCACCGCCGCGATCGTCGAGTTCCTCGCCGCGCAGTGACACGTCGTGTGCGGGCGATCCGCACGCGGCTTCGACCCGAACCCGGATAATCGTCACCCGGGATTGCGGTCCACTGCCACCCAGATCGGAGGGTGCGGCAGCCGTCGCTCACGATACAGCCGAAAGGCGAACGGCGCCCAGATGATGACTGCGACGCCCGCGCCGATCAGCATGCCGCCGACGGTATCCGAGATCCAGTGGGCACCGAGATAGGTTCGGCTGAGCATCATCAGAAGGGTGTAGACGGTACCCGTGACCCAGACCCAGGTGCGCAGGAAAACGATGCCGAGCGTCACCGCAATGAGCGCCGCATTTGCGCTGTGGCCAGACGGGAAGGAGCCGAAGTCGGGCTGTACCAGGATCTCGGTCGGACGCGGGCGTCCCACGAGATTCTTGATGATCGTCGTCAGTGTGACGCTCGTGACGGCCGCGATCACGTAATACAAGGCCGCCCAAGGACGCCGCCAGATCAGCAACCCGGCGATGATAGCGAGCGGCACGAAAACGAGGGAACTGATGCCGCCGCCGAGCCAGTCGAAAACCAACGCGGGGATGGTCCATATCGGCGCGCGCGCTTTGACCAGCACGCCCATCCACTCGACTTCGAAGCCGAACGGCTTATCGGCCTGTCTGTAGAAGATCACCGCGGCGAGCACAACGACGAGAACAAGGACCCCCACCGCCGAGACAACCCACCACAGCCGGGCGATCCGCACCTCAGCGGGAGCATCACTGTCGGCGACGTTGCTGATCTTGTCGTCCATTCTTCGATCGTAGGCCTCACGTCGGAGCTATGCTGGGCGCGATGCGCACCTCAGCAAAGGAGGGTGCCCGTGCGGCCCAGAACAGCACGGCGATGCACGTGCTCGCGCGCGCGGGCTTCGTGGCGAGCGGGCTGCTCCACATCATCATCGGATCCATCGCCATCGCGCTGGCAAACGGCACCGGAACGGGTAAGGAGGCCGACCAGTCCGGGGCGCTCGGCCAGCTCGCTCAGGCGCCGGGCGGCCAGTTCCTCCTGTGGGCCGCCGCGGTCGGCTTCGCAGCGCTCGGCCTGTGGCTACTGCTCAGCGCCTTCCTCGACCACTCCTGGGGCGGCAAGCGGTCGAGGGCCGCGCACATCTCCCAGTGTCTCGCCAAAGGGGTCGTCTATCTCGTCCTCGCCTTCACTGCGCTCACCTTCGCGCGAGGCGGCACGGCGAGCTCGGCGCAATCGACCAGCAAGCTCGGAGCAACCCTGATGGCGACTCCAGGCGGCGTCTTCGTCGTGATCGCGATCGGTCTCGCTCTGCTCGGCGTGGGCGGCTACATGATCTTCAAAGGCGTCAGCAAGCGCTTCGAGCGGGATATCCGGGTGCCGTCGGGCGGCGCGGGCCTCGCGGTGAGCATCCTCGGCGTCGTCGGATACCTGGCTCGCGGCGTCGCGCTCGGCGCTGTCGGCGTGCTCTTCCTGGTCGGCGCTGCGTCGCACGATCCGAGCAAGACTACCGGACTGGACGGCGCGCTCAAGTCGTTCGTGAGCCTGCCGTTCGGCGTTGTGGTACTCGTCGCCATCGGCGTGGGATGGATCGCCTACGGAATCTACGCATTCTTCCGTGCACGGCTCGCGCGTCTCTGATCGGCTCACGCTCCAGCTGTCGAGACAGGCTCGACCCGCACGGTCCGCCAAGTGTCGAGGGCGATCACTCCCCCGAGTACCATCATGGCGAGCGCGACAGAGGCGAGGGTGTCCGTCGGCCAGTGATAGCCCAGGTAGACCCTGGATGCGGCGGTCGCGGTCACGAGCACGACCGCCACGACGAAGGCGAGCATCGTCGACAATGGATTGCGGCGACGCGAGAACACCAGAAACGTCGTGATCAAAAGGAAGTCTGTCGCACCCATCACATGCCCTGACGGGAATGAAGGGGTGTGATCCACTTCGAGCAGCATCGAACTGATCGGCGGACGTTCGCGGCCGACGACGAGCGCGAGGACCTGAACGGTGGCGAGGCCGACGAGCATCCCTGCGGCCAACAGCAGCGGTCGCCACGCGTGCTTCGCCGCGAAGCCCCACCACACGGTTGTGATGAGCGCGATGACGGGCAGGGCGATCGGCCCGAAGATCGTGGCGACGATCACCATCACGACCGTCAGGGTCGGAGATCGCAGATCCTCCAGCGAGCCCTGTAAGGGTCTGTCGATCAGGGACAGACCGTCGCGCTCCCGAACGGAGTCCAGAATCACAAGGAAGGCGACCAACCCGACGACGGCCAGAACGCCGGCGATGATGTAGAGATTGCGGCGAGAGTATGCCGGTACCGTCCGGACCTCGACGATGAACTTCTCGTGGAATCGCCGCATCCTCCCGCGATCGTCGCTCGGAGCTTCGGTCATCATCGGATCTCTCTCACTGTCTTTCTGCGCCGTCGGTGCCTTCTCCACCGTACTCGGAACCGCAGAGCCTGGATCGACTATGGGATGTGTCCCGTTTCCGGCCCGCTGGTACCGCAGACAGGCCGACAAAAGCAGTGCTCACCCTTGCTGTGCCTCGCACTGGGGTGATCTCCAGCATGCGGGGGGAGTAGACGGACCTGTATTGTCCTCATTAGTGAGGACACGGTCCTCACTTTGGAGGACATCCCTTGTACCCCAAAGAATCGCCGCTCTACCCGACATTACGAGATTGGCAGATCATGTCTGAGACGACCTATACCCGCCGGAGTCGCCGGTTCGCGCCCCTTGTGATCGCTTCCGGTATCGCAGCGACCCTGGTGCTCGGATTCGTTACCTCCGGGGCACTCTCCGGCTTTACCGCAAGTATCAACAATACGGCCAACAATATCGGATCCGGGACCCTCCTGATGACGGAGACGCAGGGGGCGACGACGTGCCTGTCGTCCGCAGCGGGTACCGTGACTACGGCGAATGCGGGCACGTGCGCCACGATCAACAAGTTCGGTGGGAACACCACGATCGTGCCAGGTACGTCTTACACTTCGACGGTCACCATACAGAACACCGGGACGGCGCCGGCGAACACGTTCACGCTCACGCCGGCCGGATGCGCGACCACCGCTAACGGCGCTGTCAATGGAACCGACAGCGCGGGCTTCTGCGGAAAGATGGACATCACCATCTACGACTCGAGCTCCGCCAAGTGCGTCGCACCGGCAGCCGTGGGCGCATGCCCCGCGATCGCATCGACGACGACCCTCGCCTCGCTTGGCACCACGCCGATCACGCTGACGACCCCGCTCGCGGCCGGCGCATCCCGGTCCTACACGTTCACGCTGCAGCTGGATAGCTCGGCGACGAACGCCGACCAGGGGCTGCTGGCCACCGAAGCGCTCCTCTGGTCCTTCGCTTCCTAGGCAGCACGCCATGATCGCAATCAAGAAGGCGGTGGTGGCCACAATCGCCGCCGCCTTCTTTTCTGCGGTCTGCATGCTCGCAGCCCCGGCATCCGGCGGGTTCACGGCATCGGTCTCCAACCCTGGAAGCACCATCGGGTCGGGAACGGCATTCCTCACAGCGGTCAACGGGAGCACCCAATGCTCGTCAACACCGGCGGGGTCGTCGGTGCCGGCGACCGCTGTGTTTTCCTGCACCGGGAATCAGTTCCCCGCGGCAGTGCCTTCGACCGGGACCACATCGGCGACTGAAACGCTGGCCGCCTCCGGCACCTCCTCGTTCCTTTCCGCCAGCTACAGCGCTGCGTCGTGCGGACCGGTGGACGTCGTGAACACGCGCACTGCAAGTAACCCGATGCTGGTGCGCGACGGCGTCACCTTCGGCCAGGGCGGCCCGCTGACCAACTCTTCCGCGCTCGCGGTCGATGGTTCGAGCGGATTCGCGGTGGACGTCACATCAGAGGCCGGCCCAACGGTGTTCTCGATCGCGATCTGGTTCAAAACGGCCGCGACGACCGGTGCTCTCCTCGGCTTCAGTGACAGCCCGAGCGGCGCCGCCGCGGGAAACGGCGACCGTGTCCTGCAAATGAACAAGGCGGGGAAGGTCAGCTTCGGTATCTATGGTCAGGGCGTCAAACAGACCGTTCAAAGCGGTCCCCGCTACAACGACAACGCGTGGCACCTCGCGGTCGGCACCGTGAGCAACGCTGGTGGAACGATCGTGCAGACCCTCTATCTCGACGGCGTAAGCGCTGCGTCAGCGTCCGGCGGCAACGGTGCCGATGTCTACAACGGGTACTGGCGGATCGGCCAGATCGGCGCCGCGACAGGTACCGGATGGAACGGTGCGGCTTCCTATTTCCAAGGCTCCCTCTCCAACGCCGCGGTGTTCCCGACCGCGCTGTCGGCAGCGCAAGTCACCGCGCTCTACTCCGCAGCCAACCAGCCTGCGGAAGCGGTGGCCGTGGCCGGCGACGGAGGATCCCACTTCTGGGCGCTCGCCGACACCGGGCTCACGACTTTCACGGGCCCCTACCCGGTGCTCGGCGCGACCTCGCCGTGCTCCCACATCGCGGTAGCTGTCGGTACGGCCACGAAGTGCGTGTTCCCGGCGGCCGCTGCGGTGTGTGCTGCCCCCGCATCCACACTCACCGCCCTTGTCGCAGCCGGTGCTCTGGCGCTCTCCCCGGGCACCCAAACGGTCACCACGACCATGGCCGAAGCGGCCGGTTACGTCTCCTACGACACCGGGCTGCACCTGCTCGTCCCCGTTACGGTCACCGAGAATGGCTTCAGTCAGGGCTTCACGTGGTACGCCAACGCGGGGGTGATCTAGCCATGCACGCCCGCAAACGCACCCGGGTTCCGTTAGCCACGATCATCGTCGTCGTGTTCACTGCCGTCCTCGTTGCGGCCGTGGCCGGTGCCGGCGTGTTCTACGCCCAGGGGGGCCGGTGGGTCGTCGTCCAGACGCCCTCGATGGGCGAGTACGCACCGGTCGGCACCCTGGTAATCAGCGCCCCGGTCAGTCCCGCACAACTCCACACCGGGGAGACCATCCTCTTCCACCCACCCACATCTCCCAACGAAACCTACTTCCACCGCATCGTCTCGGTCGCGGGCCCCATCATTCGTACCAAGGGCGACATCAACGGCTCCGTGGACCCCTGGATCCTCCACTCCTCGGACGTGATCGGGCACGAAGTCGCCCGGTTCGTCGGGGTCGGCATGCTGCTCCAAGCCCTGCCGATCCTCCTCGTCGGCGGCGTGCTGCTTGAGATCCTCACCCGCTACTACGCGGCGGCCCACTGGCGCGCGCCCATTCGCGTGCTCGGCTGGTCGATGCTGGTCGCGGCGGCCATCGTCATCGTCAGGCCACTCGTGCAGGCGGTGATCCTCACCCAGGCAACCGCCGGGAGCAAGCTCACAGCGATCCTCGTTCCAACCGGGCTGCTCACCCTCGACACGCACGCCGTGAACGGCACCACAGCCGTCCTGCGGCCGGGCCAACCCGGCAGCGTCCAGACGTCCCGCAGCGCGAGCGCCCAGGTCATGCACGTTCTGCTCTCCCCGCATTTCGATGCGGGGACAGTGACGATCATCGGCGCATTATGCCTCGTCCCGACAGTCATCTGCCTCATCATCGTGCTTCGTAAACCAGCAGGACGTCACGCCTGAATCGCGTGCCGCGGATGCCTTATCTTTCGGGCCGCTCGCGGCGTCACACAGGCGCCTCCGAGACGATTCGGCGACACGTTGCGATCGAAAAGGTGCGGTCAAAGTGCGGGCAGACAAAAGAATCGGGGCTGCTCCGCAAGCGGAAAGGCCCCGACTTCCGCGCGATTGCGCGGATCTCAAGCAACGCGTGACAGCGACCGGATGGTGGAGATGGGGGGAATTGAACCCCCGTCCACTGCTGTGGTCATATGCCTTCTACGGGTGTAGCCAGTACAAGCGTTCTGCTCGGCTCCGGAATTTGCCACTGGCACCTAATCCGACAAGCCCAGTCTCAGTTGAAGTCCCTCTATGCCCTCAGACGAAACATAGAAGCAATCTCTCTAGCTAACGCCAGGATCCGGGTAGAGAGCATTCCCGGTCTGACGGTCTCTATTTAGCTAAGGAACTTACGCCGCGAGGGCGAAGTCTGCCTTGGCAGAGACAGTGCGGTTTGAATTGGCACTTATTGTTTTGCAGACATCGTTTACGAGATAAGCCTGCATCCTCGACCCGCTTCTCACACTCTCGCAGTCAATGTCGAAACCGATCATCCCCATGCGACGGCCGTGAGGCCGGGTCACTGTCACGCGCTGTTGAATTCTTGCGTTGCGATCGCCTCGAAGGGCGAGCTCCCTATCGTACAACATCGAGGCGCCCCGTTCTATGCCACGATCGAAGGATGGCCGACACGATCATCACCGTCCAGGGTGAGTACGAGCTCCACCAGCCTGCCGAGCGAGGCACCGTGCGCCTCACGGTCTCGTACGAGGGTGAGAGCCGGGATGAGGTGCTCACGCTCGCGACGCAGCGCCACATCTCTCTGGTCAGCGAGCTGCGCGACATCCATCAACCGCACTCCGGGCCGGTCACCTGGTGGGCATCCGACCAGTTGCGGGTGTGGGGCGATCGCCCCTGGAACCAAGAAGGCAAACAGCTTCCGATCGTCTACCACGCTCGGGTCGGCATCGACGCGAAGTTCAGCGACCTGGCCGCCCTCTCCGACTGGGTCGGCGTGGTTTCCCTGCTTGACGGGGTCAGCATCGAAGGCGTCACGTGGACCCTCACCGAGGCTCGCAAGCAGACGCTGGTGCAGGAGGCGCGGCGTCGCGCGGTCGAGAACGCGGTCGCCAAGGCGACGGTGTATGCCACCAGCCTGGGTCTCGGCACGGTGAAACCGCTGGCGCTCAGCGATCCGGGGATGCTCGGCGACACCTCCTCCCCCAGCCAGCCCTTGCAGCCCATGTCGGCTCGGGCGACATCCGCCGATATGGGCGGCGCGACCCTGACGCTCAAGCCCGAGGACATCACGATCGCGGTGCAGGTGCACGCGCGTTTCGCCGCCTCCTGACCGCTTCTCGAACACGGCCTCCCGTCAGGCAGGTTCCACAAGAACGGAACGCAGCTTGGCCAGCTCGAATTCGCCCAAACCGGCCGCGCACAGGTATCGATGCACGCCGCCGCGCTCGCGGTCGATGAGGTCCAAAACGGACTCGAGCGCCTCCGGCGGGCTGCCACCCATGATGACCCGGATGTCCGGCGTCACGTCGACGCCGTGCTCCTGAACGATCTGCAGCATCTTCTCCAGCCACGGTCCGCGGAGGTTCTCCTCGGTCTGGGCGTAGTCGGCCACCACGGTTTCGCGGTCCACCCCGATGGCGAGCAGGGCGAGGGCTACGACGATCCCGGTACGATCCTTACCCGCGGTGCAGTGCACGACAACGCCCGCGTCACCGGTGTCCGCGATCTCACTGAGGGCCTTGACCACCACATCCGTGTGCTGCAGAACGATCTTCGCGTACAGGTCGGCGATGGTCGCGCCGATGGTGGCCTGCGAGGCGCCCGATCCCTCGAATACCGGAAGGTGGAGCACCTCGACATCGAGACCGGCGAGGTCGTCGGGCGCCGCTTCGATCTCGAAGTCATCGCGCAGGTCGACGATGAACTTCACGCCCAGTTCGCGCAGCTTCTCCTTGCCCTCCTCACCGAGGGAGTGCAGCCCGTCGGAGCGGAACAACTTGCCCGAGCGAACAATGCCGCCGTGGGCAGCGTACCCACCCACATCCCGAAAGTTGTACGTGCCCGACACTGGGATGAGGTTTGTCGTGCTCGTCATGATCCCAGTCTGTCAGGATCAGTGTGCTACTCACCGAGATGGCGGCGGCTGGACATGGCCCGATCGGCTTCGCGCTTGTCTTGCCGCTCGCGAAGCGCCTGGCGCTTGTCGTACTCGCGCTTGCCTTTCGCGACTGCGAGCTCCACCTTGGCGCGGCCGTCCGAAAAGTAGATCGAGAGCGGCACGATCGTGTACCCGCCCTCCTTCACCTTGTTGTGGATCTTGAGGATCTGCGCCTTGTGCAACAGGAGTTTGCGCTTTCGCCGCGGAGCATGGTTGTTCCACGTGCCGTCGGCGTACTCGGGGATGTGGACGGCATCCAGCCACGCCTCACCCCCATCGACGAACGCATAGCCGTCGACAAGGGATGCACGACCGGCCCGCAGTGACTTCACCTCGGTTCCTGTCAAGACCAGACCGGCCTCGTAGGTGTCTTCGATGGTGTAATCGTGGCGGGCTCTGCGATTGGTGGCCACCACTTTCTGGCCACGTTCCCTGGGCACAGCGCTCTCCTGACAGATCGGTTCGACGTACTCCCGCTTTCGCGGGGCAGCCAACCAGTCTATTACGAACTAGACCTTCAGATAACGACTGATCGCGAAGTTCGCCGACACCGCGGCGAGAACGATGCCCACGAGCACAAGAATCGGCGCGACCAAGAGCGCGTTGTCCGTTCCGACGAAGTTGATCGATCGGACCTGTTCACTGAGGTACCCGCGAACGAACACCGCCACGATGGTGTAAACCGCCCCCGCAGCAAGCACCGAACCGATGAGAGCGGCGAACACGCCCTCGAGGATGAAGGGGGTCTGGATGAATCTGTTGGACGCTCCCACGAGCCGCATGATGCCCAACTCCCGTCTTCGGGAGAACGCGGAGAGGCGGATGGTCGTAGCGATCAGCAGCGCTGCCGCCACCAGCATGAGCGCGGCTATCCCGATGGCGGTGAAACTGGCCGCGTTGAGGATGGAGAAGATCTGATCGAGATAACTTCTCTGGTCGACCACACTCTGCACCCCGGGCGCACTCGACAGCGTCTCGGTCAGCACCGCAGACTGGTTCGGATCTTTGAGGTTCACCCAGAACGCCGGCTGGATCATCTGCGGAGTCACGAAGTCCGAGATCTGGTTGCCTTTGAACTGCTGCTTGAAGTGCGCGAATCCTTGATCCTGGTTCTCGAAATAGAACTTCTGGATGTACGGGGAGAGTTCGGGCGACTGGAGTTGCGTCTTCACGGCCGCGATCGTCTGAGCGTTGGCGGCCCCGCCCTGGCACTTGTCGGAGTCGATGCAGAGGTAGACCGCCACCTGGGCACGGTCGTACCAATAGTCCTTCATCTGGCCGATCTGCATCTGCAGCAGGATCGCCGCACCGACGAAGGTCAGTGAGATGAATGTGACGAGGATGACCGAGACGACCATCGAAAGGTTTCGGCGGAGGCCGCTGGCGGCCTCCGAGAGGATCAAGCCGAATCTCATTTGGTCGGTCCCACGTTCTGCTCGCCGCTCTTCTCGCCGTCGGCGCGCAAGCCCCGCAGGTCGAGGTTGGCGGTGAAATTGAGATGGTCGGGCAATGCCTCGCCCGAGGGCGGCGGGCCCTGTAGTCCGGCGGGCGCGGTAGCGGGCTCCGGAACCGACGGTTGCGCGGGAACGGGCTGCGCTGACGACGGTTGTTGCGGCACGACCGGCACATTCACGGGTCCCTGCGGCTGAGACGTCGGAACCAGCGGCCGTGTCATCCCGCCGGTCGGCACAGGCTCATAGAAGGTCGGGGCCGCCTGCGGAACGGACGCGGTCGGCGGCGCCGCAATGGGCTGATCCTGAACGACGGGGGCAGCCATCGGGATCGCGGCGGTGTACCCGTAACCGCCGTGGCGCTCGTCGCGCACGATCTGCCCGTTGACGAGCTCGATCACACGGCGCTTCATCTGGTCGACGATTCCCGCCTCGTGGGTGGCCATCAGCACGGTCGTCCCACCCGCGTTGATCCGCTCCAGCACGGCCATGATGCCGGCGCTTGTCGTGGGGTCGAGGTTACCGGTCGGCTCGTCCGCCAGCAGCACCTGCGGTTTGTTGACGACCGCGCGAGCGATGGCGACGCGCTGCTGCTCACCGCCCGAGAGCTCATGCGGCCGGCGCTGGGCCTTGCCATCCAGGCCGACCATCTTCAGCACATCCGGTACGGCCTCCTGGATGAAGCCGCGCGACTTGCCGATGACCTGCAGGGTGAACGCGACGTTCTCGAAGACCGTCTTGTTCGGCAGCAACCGGAAGTCCTGGAAGACGACGCCGATATTGCGCCGGAAGTACGGAACCTTGCGGCTGGAGATCGTGCCCAGGTCTTGCCCGAGAACGTGGATCTTCCCCTTGCTGGGCTTCTCCTCTTTGAGGATCAGCCGCAGACAGCTCGACTTGCCCGAGCCGGACGCGCCGACGAGGAAGACGAACTCTCCGCGCAGCACTTCGAGGTTGATGGCGTTGAGTGCAGGGCGCTGTGTGCCCGCGTACTGCTTGGAGACGTGTTCGAACCGGATCATGACGTCTAGAGACTAAGCAACTCGCGCGCGATCCGCAGCAGCGACATGCCCGGGGGCCCAAGCCTGAATGCCCCCCGAGTAAACGCTAGACATCCGCTTTCGCGCCGGCCTTCCAGCGGATGCCCGCGGCGATGAAGCCGTCGAGGTCACCGTCGAACACGTTCGAGGGGTTGTTGACCTCGTAGTCGGTGCGAAGATCTTTGACCATCTGGTACGGCGCGAGCACGTAGCTGCGCATCTGGTCGCCCCAGCTGGCTGTGATCACGCCCGCGAACTCCTTCTTGGCGGCCGCCTCCTGTTCGCGCTGAAGCAGCAGGAGGCGGCTCTGCAAGACGCGCATCGCGGCGGCGCGGTTCTGGATCTGGCTCTTCTCGTTCTGCATCGAGACCACTGTGCCCGTGGGGAGGTGGGTGATGCGCACGGCCGAGTCTGTGGTGTTGACCGACTGGCCGCCCGGCCCGGACGAGCGGAACACGTCGACGCGGATGTCGTTGTCCGGGATCTCGATCGACTCCGTCTCCTCGATGAGAGGGATGACCTCGACCGCGGCGAACGACGTCTGTCGCTTGCCCGCGGAGTTGAAGGGGCTCATCCGCACCAGCCGGTGCGTTCCGGCTTCCACACTGAGCGTGCCGAACGCATATGGCGCGTCCACCTCGAACGTGGCCGACTTGATGCCCGCTTCTTCTGCATAGCTGGTGTCCATCACTGTGACCGGGAACTTGTGCTGCTCGGCCCAGCGAAGGTACATCCGGAGCAGCATCTCCGCGAAGTCCGCAGCGTCGACACCGCCCGCGCCGGCACGGATGGTGACCACGGCCGGTCGAGGATCGTATTCCCCGCTCAGGAGCGTCTGCACCTCGAGGTCGCCCAGGCTCTTCTGCAGCGACTGCAGCTCGGTGCGCGCCTCCTCGGCCGTCTCTTCGTCGCCCTGACCGTCGTTTGCCATCTCGATGAGCACTTCGAGGTCGTCGAGACGCTGCTCGATGGAGGCGATGCGCGCGAGTTCGGTCTGCCGGTGGCTGAGGGCGCTGGTCACCTTCTGGGCGCGCTCGGTGTCGTCCCAGAGGTCGGGCACCCCCGCCTGCTCGCTGAGGTCGGCGATCTCGGCGGTCAGCGCCGCCACGTCGACCACGGACTTGATGTCGGAGAAAGTGGAGCGCAGCTCGGCGATCTGCTGCGAAAGATCGAGTTCAATCATGTCGTTCCTCAGCCTACCCGTGCCCGCCGAACCTGGGCTGATGGGAGTCGGGTGACCCTCAACCAGTTGTAGTGTGTAAACGATATGACTTCTGCCGAGCGCCCGTTCAGTTTTCGTTCCGTGGCACTCGCCGCCTTCCTGCCCACGCTGCTTTTCTCGATCGGCGAAGGCGCGATCATCCCGATCATCCCGATCGCCGCGGGGAATCTCGGCGCCACTCTCGCGATCGCCGGACTCATCTCTTCGATGGTGATGCTCGGCGAACTCGTCGGTGACATCCCGAGTGGCTGGGTCGTGTCGAGAATCGGCGAGCGCACGTCGATGATCGCCGCGGCAGCGGTCGCCATCGCCGGCGTCGTGATCTGTCTGCTCGCGCGGAACTACTGGGTACTCCTCGTGGGCATCTTCGTCGTCGGACTCGCCACCGCCGTCTTCGCGCTGGCCAGACATGCGTTCATGACCTCGTATGTCCCGGCGAAATTCCGAGCGCGCGCGCTGTCGACACTCGGCGGGATCTTTCGCGCCGGCTGGTTCATCGGGCCTCTGATCGCCTCGGCCGTGATCGCGATCACCGGTTCGACGCAGTCCGTCTTCTGGATCTTCATCGTCAGCTGCCTGGGCTCCGTGATCGTGCTGGTGGCTCTGCCCGACCCGGAGAAGATGTTCGGGCCGTCGCCCGTCGTCGCCGAGGCGCAGGGTGCTCATCGCGTCGAGCACCTCACCGCCGGCGAGGAGGAAGCGGAGGAGCGCTCGAAGGGTCTCTTCCAGACCATCTGGTCGTTCCGCACCGTTCTCGCCCGAATGGGGAGCGGGGTGGCGCTGATCGGCGCCATCCGCTCGGCGCGCATCGTGATCATGCCGCTCTGGGCCGTCAGCATCGGCTTGAGCGAGTCGAACACGGCCCTCATCATCGGCATCGCCGGCTCCATCGATTTCGCGCTCTTCTACGCCAGCGGCTGGATCATGGACCGCTGGGGCCGGATGTGGAGCGCACTGCCCTCGATGCTCGGGCTCAGTGCCGGCTTCCTGGTGCTCGCATTCACGCATGATCTGCCCACCAACATCGGCTGGTACATCGCCGTATCGATGTTCCTCTCGATGGCGAACGGCATCGGCGCGGGCATCATCATGACGCTCGGCGCCGACCTCGCCCCGAAGGATCACCCCGCTCCCTTCCTCGGCGCGTGGCGTTTCGCCGGCGATGCCGGATCAGCCGCGGCGCCACTTTTCGTGTCCCTCCTCACCGCCCTTGTGTCGATCGCGTTCGCAAGCGGCGTCATGGCGGTGCTCGGCCTGGTCGGCGCGGGGATGCTCGCGCGGTACATCCCTCGCTACGTTCCCAAACGCCCACGATCGGCCTGACGGGAATATGGTCTGATCGACGACGGTTCGGTTTCATGCATACGCATGGAAAAGAGACAGGACGATCATGGCGAAACCACTCGAGCTCGGCATCGACACCTTCGGCGACGTGACCACGGACGCCGAGGGGCGGACACTCTCTTCCGCACAGGTGCTGCGAAACGTGGTCGAGGAGGGCGTGCTCGCCGACCAGGTCGGGCTCGACTTCATCGGCATCGGTGAGCACCACCGCGCAGACTTCGCCGTCTCCGCACCGGAGGTGGTGCTCGCGGCGATCGCCGGGCGCACCCAGAACATCCATCTCGGCACAGCCGTCACAGTGCTCAGCTCTGACGACCCGGTGCGCGTGTTCGAGCGCTTCGCCACGCTCGACGGTGTCTCGGGCGGCCGCGCCGAAGTCATCCTGGGCCGCGGATCGTTCATCGAGTCGTTCCCCCTGTTCGGGCTCGACCTCGCGCAGTACGAGGAGCTCTTCGATGAGAAGCTCAACCTCTTCGTCGAGCTGCGCAAGCAGGAGCCCGTCACCTGGTCGGGCTCATTGCGCGCCTCGCTCGAGAACCAGTCGGTGTTTCCCCACCTTGAGCACGGCCCTCTCAAGACCTGGATCGGCGTCGGTGGCAGCCCCGAATCGGTCGTCCGCGCCGCGCACTACGGCCTTCCGCTGATGCTCGCCATCATCGGCGGCGGACCGGCACGGTTCCAGCCCCTCACCGACCTCTACCACCGCGCTCTCGAGCAGTTCGAGCAGGATCCCGCGCTTCCGATCGGCGTGCACTCGCCCGGCTTCATCGCCGCGACCGACGAAGAGGCGAAGGAGACCCTCTGGCCGCACTACGAGACCATGACCAACCGCATCGGCCGCGAGCGCGGATGGCCACCCGCCAGCAGGGCTCGGTTCGAGCATGAGGCCGGCGCGGACGGCGCTCTCTTCGTCGGCTCCCCGGAGACGGTGGCGCAGAAGATCGCATACACGGCCCGCACTCTCGGCATCGAACGCTTCGACCTCAAAATCAGCAACGGAACACTGGGCCACGACCACCTCATGAAAGCCATCGAACTGTACGGAACGCAGGTCGCACCCCGCGTGCATGAGCTATTGTCGTAGCCGCGCCTGGCGCGACCGCGGGAGTGGTGAAATTGGCAGACACGCAGGATTTAGGTTCCTGTGCTTTCGAGCGTGAGGGTTCAAATCCCTTCTCCCGCACTATCACTCCGAGGGTTCACATCCCTTCTCCCGCACTTTTGTACTCGCTCCGCGTGGCCGAGACAGCACCTAGGGATGATCTTTGGCCGAGGCGTGCAGATTCTGAGTGTTTCCGGAGGAGCGCGTCGTTAGACTCGGGACAACCGCAGACCTCACTCCCCCTGGAGAACATTGATCCATCACGCTGCCCTCATCCCGTGGCTCGACCCGAATGCAATCATTCACAGCGCCGGACCGTGGGCGCTACTCGTCGTCTGCGGGATCATCTTCGCCGAGACCGGCCTGCTCATCGGTTTTCTCCTGCCCGGAGACACGCTCCTGGTGATCTCGGGCCTGCTGACGCACTCGGCACTCGTATTCGGTGTCGACATCTGGTGGGTCGCCCTCGCGATCGCTGTGGCCGCGTTCCTCGGCGGTGAGGCCGGTTATCTGATCGGTCACAAAGCGGGACCGCGGATCTTCGAGCGCAAAGAGACCGGCCTCTTCAGCATGGAGAACGTCGACCGCACCAACAAGTTCTTCGTACGGTTCGGCGCGCTCGCGGTCATCGTCGCGCGTTTCGTGCCCATCGTGCGCACCTTCGCGCCGGTCGCGGCCGGCGTCGGCCACATGAACTACAAGAAGTACTCCCTCTACAACGCGGTCGGGGCTCTCCTCTGGGGCGCCGGGCTCACCTACTTCGGATTCCTGCTCGGCTACATCCCGCCGGTCGCGCATTTCGTGGAGAACTACATCGACCTCATCCTCCTCGCGGCGGTCGTCGTGACCCTGGTCCCCACGCTGTACCACTACATCCAGTCGACGCGCAAAGCAAAGAAGGCGAACGCCGCAAAAGCCGCGGCACCCGAATCCACTCCCACCCCGGACGTTTGAACGGCCTCTACTGGTGGAACTCGTCCTCGTGGGCGGCGTGCTCCGCCGGTTCGAGCTGGAACGTCGAGTGCTCCACGTCGAAATGACTCGAGAGGCATCCGGACAGCTCATCGAGCAGTTCCCCCGTCTTGCCGCTCCGGAACACCTCCGGCTCCACCACGACGTGTGCAGTGAACACCGGAGCACCCGACGTGATCGCCCAGACATGCACGTCGTGCACGGCGACGACACCTTTCGTGCCGCGGATGTGGTCACGGATCTCGGCCACATCGGTATCAGCCGGCGCCGCCTCGCTCAGCACGCGCACGACATCCCGCAGCAACAGGTAAGCACGCGGAACGATCAGCGCCGCAATCAGCAGTGAGGCGATCGCATCCGCCGGCACGAAGCCGGTGACGAGGATGACCACGGCCGCCACGATGACGGTCGCCGACCCGACCAGGTCTCCGAGCACTTCGAGGTAGGCGCCGCGCATGTTGATCGAATGCCCGGCCGCGGGACGAAGCAACAGCAGTGCTCCCGCGTTCGCGACGAGTCCGATGGCTGCGACGATCAGCATCGGGATGCCGTGCACTGCCGACTCGGCGCCGCTGAAGAGCCGCGAGATCGCGCCCACCGTGACGCTGACCGCGACGACGAGCAGGATCAGTCCGTTGATGAGCGCGCCGAAAACCTCCGCGCGTTGGTAGCCGAACGTCTGGCGATCGCTCGGCGGGCGGGCGGCCACGATTGTCGCTATGAGCGCCACGACGAGCCCGGTGAGGTCGCTCAGCATGTGCCCGGCGTCCGCGAGCAACGACAGGGAGCCGCTCAGCCACGCGCCGACCACCTCGACGACCAGAACGGTCGCCACGATCCCGATCGCGATCAGGAGGCGGTTGCGGTTGGCGGCATGGCCGTGACTGTGACTCATCACCCCCAACGGTATGCGCGCCCGGTCTCCCCCACCAGCATCCGGCCCTAGATAGGAATGAGTGCCGTTCTCATTCTCATCGAAGGCGGCTCTGGTCAGCCTCGCGCGACCAGAGCCGAGAGCGCGGGCACGGCTGCCGCGAACGCCCGCGCACGGTGGCTTTCGGCGTTCTTGACGGCCGGACCGAGCTGCGCCGCCGTCTGGTCGTGTCCAGCGGGAATGAAGATCGGGTCGTAACCGTGACCGTGCTCACCCTTGGCTTCGCGGGCGATCCGGCCCGGCCACACGCCTCGTACGAGCGTCTCATCGCCACGAGGCGTCACCAGAGCGAGAGTGGCGTTGAAGTGTGCGGAGCGGGCGGCGTCGGGCAGGTCGGCGAGCTGGTCCAGCAGTAGACGCAGATTGGCCTCGGCATCGCCGTGGCGGCCCGCCCAGCGCGCGGAGAAGATACCGGGAGCGCCGCCCAGCACATCCACGCAGATGCCCGAGTCGTCGGCCAGCGCGGGGAGACCAGTGTGGAGCGCGGCGGCGCGAGCCTTGATGAGAGCATTGGCCTCGAAGCTCACACCGTCTTCGACCGGCTCCGGACCGTCGTAGGCCACGATCTCGAGACCCGGAACCGCATCCCCGAGAATCTGCTGGAACTCGGACGCCTTGTGCCGGTTGTGGGTGGCGAGAACCACACGCACCATCAGAGCTCCTCCGCGAGCGCCTCGCCCTGGATGCCCTTCAGCGTCTCCGCGCCGCCGAGTGCGAGGTCGAGAAGCGAGTCCAGTTCCCGGCGATCGAACGGCGCACCTTCGGCGGTGCCCTGCACCTCGACGAACAGGCCCCGGCCGGTGACGACCACGTTCATGTCGGTCTCCGCTCGAACATCCTCGACGTACGCCAGGTCGAGCATGGGCGATCCGTCGATGATGCCGACGGAGACCGCGGAGACGGAATCGATCAGGGGTGTCGCCCGCTGGCCGATGAAGCGGTGCTCTCGGCCCCACTCCAGCGCATCCGCCAGCGCTACGTACGCGCCGGTGATGGCCGCCGTGCGGGTGCCTCCGTCTGCCTGCAACACGTCGCAATCGAGCACGATCGTGTTCTCGCCCAGCGCCTTCATGTCGACGACGGCACGGAGGCTGCGGCCGATCAGCCGGCTGATCTCGTGCGTGCGACCGCCGATCTTTCCCTTGACGGATTCGCGGTCCATGCGGCTGTTCGTCGAACGCGGGAGCATCGAGTACTCCGCGGTGACCCAGCCTTTGCCCTTGCCCGACATCCAGCGCGGAACGCCGTTGGTGAAGGAGGCTGTGCACAGCACTCGGGTGTTGCCGAACGAGATGAGCGCCGACCCCTCGGCCTGCTTACTCCAGCCGCGCTCGATGGTGATCGGGCGGAGCTGGTCGGGGGTGCGCCCGTCAGCGCGGGTGATGTCGGTCACAGAGAAGTCTCCTTGTCGTCGTGGTGCTGTCAGAGTCGCGGAAGATCGATGACGCCGGTCTGTACGAGGTCGACGCGCGAGACCTCCGGACCGATGAAACGGTGCGCCAGGCGAAGAAAGTCGTCGGCGTCGTCGCCAGTGGCTTCGTAGTGGATGCTCGGCCGCTCGGATGCGGTGCGCTCGAGTCGTCGCCCCACCAGGGTGCGATAGACATCTTTGGCCGTCTCGGTGTCGCTCGACACGAGGGACACTCCTTCGCCCATGACGTAGGAGATGGCGCCCTTGAGGAACGGGTAGTGCGTGCAGCCGAGGACGAGCGTGTCGACATCCGCCTCCCGCAGTGGCTGCAGGTACTCGGCCGTGACGCGCAGCACTTCGTCGCCGCTGGTGACGCCCGCCTCGACGAACTCCACGAAACGCGGGCAGGCCTGGGTGAAGAGTTGCAACGTCGGAGCCGCGGCGAAGGCATCCTCGTAAGCGCGAGAATTGATGGTGCCGAGCGTTCCGATCACACCGACACGGTTCGTCCGGGTAGCGGCAACCGCGCGGCGCACCGCCGGCTGGATGACCTCGATGACCGGAACGGTGTACCGCTCGCGAGCATCCCGCAGCATCGCCGATGATGCCGTGTTGCAGGCGATGACGAGCATCTTGACGCCCTGATCGATGAGGAAGTCGAGCACCTCGAGCGAATACCGGCGGACGTCGGCGATGGGCTTCGGTCCATAGGGCGAATGCGCGGTGTCGCCCACATAAAGGATGGACTCGTTCGGGAGCTGGTCGCGGATGGCGCGCGCCACGGTGAGTCCGCCGACCCCCGAGTCGAAAATCCCAATCGGCGCATCGGTCACAAGAAGCCACCATACAACCTGCACGCTGAGCGTCACGTGCCCGGGCTAGGCTGAGCGGGTGACCGGCTCATCCGCCCTCCTGACCGACCGCTACGAGCTCACCATGCTCGATGCCGCACTGCTGGCGGGCACCCACGATCGCGAATGCGTGTTCGAAGCGTTCACCCGGCGGCTGCCGGCCGGTCGCCGCTACGGCGTTCTCGCCGGAACGGGACGCCTGCTCGAGCTGATCCACCACTTCCGGTTCGACGAGGCCGAACTCGACTGGCTGCGCGAGAACCGAGTGGTCCGCGACGCGACGCTCGACTGGCTGGCCGACTACCGATTCAGCGGCAGCATTTCGGGCTACCGCGAAGGTGAGGTCTTCTTTCCCGGCTCGCCGTTCCTGGTCGTGGATGCGCCCTTCGCCGAAGGGGTCATCCTGGAGACGCTCATCCTCAGCGTCTTCAACTACGACTCTGCTGTCGCCAGCGCGGCCGCCCGCATGGTCACGGCCGCGAACGGGCGGCCGATCGCCGAGATGGGCTCCCGCCGGGCCAACGAGCGATCGGCGGTCGCGGCCGCCCGCGCCGCGTTCATCGCCGGTTTCAGTGCGACGTCCAACCTCGAGGCGGGGCGAACTTGGGGAGTGCCGACGATGGGAACCGCTGCGCACGCCTTCACGCTTCTACACGACTCGGAAGAAGATGCGTTCCGTGCTCAGGTCGAGGCGCTCGGTCCCGGCACGACACTCCTCGTCGACACCTTCGATGTCGAGCGTGCGATCGACCTCGCGGTGAAAGTGGCAGGCCCCGCACTCGGTGCCGTGCGGCTGGACTCGGGCGACCTCCCGGATCTCGTTCGGCGGGTGCGCGATCAGCTCGACGGGCTGGGTGCCACCAAGACGCGCATCACAGTGACCAACGACCTCGATGAGTTCACGATCGCCGCACTCGCGGCCTCGCCTGTCGACTCCTACGGCGTCGGAACGTCGGTTGTCACCGGCTCCGGCTATCCCGCGTCGGGCATGGTCTACAAGCTGGTCGCGCATCGAAGCCACGACGGCGACGGCGAGTGGATCGCGGTGGCCAAGAAGTCAGAAGGCAAGGCGAGCATCGCGGGCCGAAAGCATCCGGTGCGCCGCCTGGATCAGAACGGTCGTGCCATCGCCGAGGTCATCCACATCGTGGAGCGCGATGCCGTCGTCGAGGACTCCGGGCGGGATCTGCTGGTGCCACTGATCACCGATGGGGTCGTGCATCCCGAACACCTCGGCTCCGACGGAACGGCCAGAGCTCGGGAGCACCTGGAGCTTGCCATGGGTGAACTCCCGGACCAGGCGTTCCGCGTCGGCCGCGGCGACCCGGTTATCCCGACGATCTTCGCTTGACACCGGAACACGCGCCGATATGAACTACTCGTCGCGCAGCTTCTCGTAGATCTCTTTGCAGCTCGGGCAGACCGGAAACTTCTGCGGATCGCGGCCCGGAGTCCACATCTTGCCGCACAGCGCTTTGACCGGCTTGCCGGTCATCGCAGACTCGAGGATCTGTTCCTTCTTCACATAGTGCGAGAAGCGCTCGTGATCGCCCGGGTCGACATTCTGGTTCTGCAGCAGCTCCTCGAGCTCGCGATCGAGAGTGGCCGTGCCACCGCCGTCGGGGATGCCACCGGGTTCGGAGATGCTCGCTTCTTGCATGCTTCCAGTGTAGGTCGATCAGTCGTTGCGATTGGCGAAGGCCATCAGCTCAGGCTGACGACGGTTGTACACCCGGGCGCCGAGCGCGAGCCCGCCGAAGAGGCAGCCGAAGCCGAGCACCACGCCGGCGATGGGCGCGATCCCGAGCCAAACCGGCGAAACGGCGAGCCCCAGAACCAGAAAAACGATGATCGGCGAGGCCAGCAGGATGACGGCGAAGAAGCTGATCGCCTGGATGATGGCCGCCGAGGCACCGGATGTCTGCGGCTGGGAGAACGCGCTGTCACCGGGCTTAGTGGCCGGATAGGGGAACAACACCGACGTGACGCTCGACAGTCCGAGTCCGATGAGCAGTATTGCGCCACTCAGAGCTGCAACCGACGGCAGAATCGCCCAGTCACCGAACACCGCGGTGGTCACCAGGGAGCCGACCACGATGATCGGAATGCCGACGAGAAGCGGCGGGAACATCCGCCCGACCCTGTCCGCGATTCCCCGGGTTCCAGAGACGATGTGGAACCAGACCGCGGTGTTGTCGAGCGCAATGTCGTTGTGGATGGTCCAGCCGAGCAGGAGGCACAACAACGGAAGCGGGACGAGCGCCGCATAGTGCGCCGGAATGGTGCCGAGCGTGAGAGCGACGATCACGAGCGCAGGCAGGATCGGCAAAGGAAGGAGCGAGACCCAGTACCGCGGATCGCGCGCCCAATACGTCACCGACCGCGCGGAGATCGCCGCCGTCGGCCCACCCCGCAGCCGCGCGAACCAGCCGAGGCCGCTGTATGCCCTGACCGACGCCTCACGGCCGGGCGTGACGAGCATCTTCGCTACGAGCGCCCTCCAAGCCAGCCAGAGCAGACCGACGGTCGCGAAGGCGATCACGAGCTGCAACAGCGCGGCGCCCCACAGACCCTGCGCGGCTTCGCCGGGAACCGACCAGGCGGCCCCGAGCGGCGTCCAGGCGAGCCAAGACGCGAATCCGGTGACAGCCGTGAGACCGCCGCGGCCCCAGTCGACGGTGACCAGCAAGAACCCCGCCGGAGCCAGCAGCACGATCACCAGGATGCCGATGATGCCGCCGAACTCCCGCGAACGACGGGTGGCTAGCAGAAAAGAAGCCACCGAAGTCGTGACACGAGAGGCCAGCACGCACGTGACAACGGCCGCGACCGCAGCTACCAGCGCCAGGAGCGCCGTAGCGGGATCGCGCCACCACGTCACAACTGTGGCGAACGAGGAGACGATCAGCACGATCGAGGGGATGCCCATGAACGCAGCGATCGCGAGACCCATCGAGAGCTGGCGGTTCGGCATGCCGAAGAGCGAGAACTTTCGTGGATCGAGGGTGTCGTCGACGCCGAAGATGAGCGGTAACAGGGCGAAGCCGGCCACCACGACCGAGCCGATCAGCACAAGGATGCTGTGCAGCGACGGGAC
>DASYGJ010000203.1:0-8285 GCA_035999915.1 Leifsonia sp. | reverse complement strand
GCCGCCGTCATGTCGGTCTCGATGAAGCCCGGAGCCACCACGTTCGCCGTGATGCCCCGAGCGCCGAGTTCGCGCGTTATCGAGCGCGCGATGCCGACCAGTCCGGCTTTGGACGCGGCATAGTTGACCTGGCCCGCGGAGCCGTACAGCCCGACCACGCTGGAGATGAGAACGATGCGGCCGTATCGCGCTTTGAGCATCCCCTTCGACGCTCGCTTGACCACGCGGAAAGAGCCGCCCAGGTTCGTGTCCACGACCGCGTCGAAGTCCTCGTCGGTCATGCGCATGAGCAGGGTGTCGCGGGTGATACCGGCGTTGGCGACCACGACCTCGACCGGACCGAGCTTCTGCTCGATCTCGGCGAAAGCGTCATCGACCGACGCCGTGTCGGTCACGTCTGCGCGCACCGTCAGCGAACCCACAGGGCCCTCGCCGGAGCGAGCCGTCACAGCCACGCGGTGCCCCTGAGCGACGAATTCCTCGGCGATGGCATAGCCGATTCCGCGGTTTCCGCCGGTAACGAGCACTGTTCGTGGGGTTGTCATCCGGTTTCCTCTCAGAGCTTCGGGCACCGCGCCCGAAATCATCGCGTCTCAGTTTATGGGCAGCCTCATGATCGGCAGACGCTTTCGCCGGAGGGCAGCCGAACACCTCGGTTGGACGTAGTCTTGGAGGGAGCTTATGAAGCATCCAACGCAGTCGATCACGAATCTCCCGCTCTCTCCAGACGAAGAGCGACGACACCGGGCCATCAAGTATTCGGTCGCCATGGGCATCCGTGTGCTCTGCATCATCGTCATCCCGTTCTGCCCGGGGATGTGGTGGCTCATTCCCGCCGTCGGGGCGGTTTTCCTGCCGTACTTCGCCGTGGTGATCGCCAACGTGTCCCCCGATCCCCGCAAGGTGGACGTTCAGCGTCCGGGCAATATCCTGCCAGTGACAACACCGACGACTCCGCCGTCCCCGCCGCCTCCTCCCCCGGCCCCGGATGCGGAGCCCCAGGACGAGACGAAAGGCGACGACGAGTGATCGGCTTCGGTGAACCGGAACCGCTGACCTGTGCGCGTGCGAACTGCCGCGAGACGGCGTCGTGGCGCGTCGAGTGGCGCAATCCGAAGATCCATGCGGTCGACCGCGTCAAAGTCTGGCTTGCCTGCGACGAGCACGTCGACTACCTGCGGGAGTTCCTCGCCGCCCGCGACTTTCCGGTAGCGGTGGTCCCCGTCGCCGATGCCCGGAGCAGCTCGTGACCGGTGGATGGCGGTTCGCGTTCTCCCGGCGTTGGCTCGGCTACCTCGCGTTCGCGGTCGTCTTCGCCATCGCCTGCGGCTGCCTCTCCGCGTGGCAGCTCGCCCGCAGCAAGGAGGCTGCTGCTGCGAATGCTCTCATCTCCGCCAACTTCTACTCCCATCCAGCGCCTCTGGCCGAGCAGTTGCCGGAGCTGGGTTCGTTCCGTGCCGGCCAGGAGTGGACAAGGGTGACGGTCACGGGCACCTATGAACGCGACAAAGAACTCTTGGTCAGAAACCGTCCGTTCAACGGCGGGCCGGGGTTCGAGGTGCTCACTCCCCTGCTCACCGCGTCCGGCGCGCTTTTCATGATCGACCGCGGCTGGGTGCCGACCGGCAACTCCGGCGACGTGCCGGACTCGGTGCCCGCCGCGCCGTCCGGAACCGTCACCGTGATCGCCCGGCTGAAGCCGAGCGAGCCCGCCATCGCGGGACGCACGGCTTCCGGCAACCAGGTCGGCACCATCCAGTTGTCCGTTGTCAAACAGCGACTCGGCGGCGTGGATGTCTACACCGGCGCGTACGGGTTGCTCGACACACAGAAGCCCAAGCCGGCCACCTCGCCGACCCCGACCGTCACAGATCCTCCGGTGCAGGATGAGGGTCTGCACTGGTCGTACATGATCCAGTGGATCATCTTCGCCCTCATCGGATTCTTCTTCCTCGGCTACGCCCTGCGCACCGAATTCCGCAAACTCAACGAAGACGACCCCGAAGAACAGGCTCGCGCCGCCGAACGCGACCGCAAGCGGGCCTTTCGCCGCACCGATGCGGACGTCGAAGACGATCTGCTCGACGCCGCGCACTGAGCGCTGAGCACCGGCTACCGCGGAACGGGTCCAGTCTGGCTTACGCCAGCGAGATGAGGTCGAGGTAGTCCTTGTTCCAGTGGTCCTCGACGCCGTCGGGAAGAATGAGCACCCGCTCGGGATTGAGCGCCTCAACAGCGCCTTCATCGTGGCTGACCAGCACGACGGCTCCCTCGTAGTGGGCCAGCGCATCCAGGATCTCTTCGCGGCTCGCCGGGTCGAGGTTGTTCGTCGGTTCGTCGAGCAGCAGAACGTTGGCGCCGGAGACGACGATCATCGCGAGGGCGAGGCGCGTCTTCTCACCGCCGGAGAGCACGCCCGCCGGTTTGTGGGAGTCGTCGCCGGTGAACAGGAACGACCCGAGCACGCGGCGCGCCTCGGTCTCGGTGAGATTCGGCGACGCAGACACCATGTTCTGCAGCACCGAAGCCTCGACATCGATCGTCTCGTGCTCCTGGGCGTAATAGCCGATGCGGAGTCCGTGGCCGGGCTCCACCTGGCCCGTGTCGGGTTTGTCGACACCCGCGAGCATCCGGAGCAGAGTCGTCTTGCCGGCACCGTTCAGGCCGAGCACGACGACTTTCGACCCGCGATCGATCGCGAGATCGACCGCCGTGAATATCTCGAGCGACCCGTAGCTCTTGGAGAGGTCGCTGGCCTGCAGCGGCGTGCGACCGCATGGCGCCGGTGTCGGAAAACGCAGCTTTGCGACGCGGTCGACCGCACGCACAGCTTCGAGACCGGAAAGGAGCTTCTCGGCGCGCGCCACCATCTGGTGGGCGGCCGCCGCCTTCGAGGCCTTAGCGCCGAATTTGGCCGCCTGCAGCTGGAGCACGCCCGCCTTCTTCTCGGCGTTGGTGCGCTCCTTCTTGCGTCGCTCCTCATCGGCTGCGCGCTGGCGCTGATAGTGCTTCCAGCCCATGTTGTAGATGTCGATGTGCTGACGGTTCGCATCCAGGTAGAAGACACGGTTGACGGTCTCGCCGACGAGCTCGACATCGTGGGAGATCACGATGAATCCGCCCGGGTACCCCTTGAGAAATTCGCGTAGCCACACCACGGAGTCGGCGTCCAGGTGGTTGGTCGGCTCGTCGAGGATCAGCGTCTGAGCGTCGGAGAAGAGGATGCGCGCCAACTCGATACGACGCCGCTGCCCACCCGAGAGTGTCTTGAGCGGCTGGTCCAGAATCCGGTCGGGCAGGTTGAGGTTGCTGGCGATCGACGCAGCCTCCGCCTCGGCCGCGTATCCGCCGAGCATGTGGAAACGCTCCTCGAGGCGGCCGTACTTCTTCATCGCCGCCGCGGAGACCTCTCCGTCGGTGCTGGCCATATCAAGCGTGGACTGCTGCATCCCGAGCACGATGGAACCGAGCCCTCGGGCATCGAGGATGCGAGTGCGCGCCAGATCCTCGAGGTTGCCGGAGCGCGGGTCCTGCGGCAGATACCCGATTTCGTCACTGCGCTCGACCTTGCCGCCCGAAGGCTGGAGGTCGCCGGCGAGCACCTTCGTGAGGGTCGTCTTGCCCGCACCGTTGCGGCCGACGAGTCCGATCTTGTCCCCGGCGGCGACGCGGAAACTCACGTTCTCCATCAGGAGGCGGGCGCCGACCCTGAGCTCAAGGTCTTGCACGTTGAGCACAGGCGTCATCCAATTCGTTCGTAGCGGGGGAAGGTCTCAGTATATTTGCTCAGCGCCGCCCGGCAGTCCAGGCGGCCCAGCACAGAGGAGGGGTCGGAACACGCCGTGCCGCTCCAAGACCGGACGGCGTGTTGCGACCCCTCATCGGGAAGCGTTGCTAGATCGCGAAGCCGAGCGCGCGCATCATGTCGCGGCCGTCGTCGGTGATCCGTTCGGGGCCCCACGGCGGCATCCACACCCAGTTGATGCGGAACGCGTCCACAATGCCGTCGAGCGACTCGGCGGTCTGCTCCTCGAGCACGTCGGTGAGCGGGCAGCCGGCCGAGGTCAGCGTCATCGAGATGATGAGCGCGTTGTTCTCCTCGTCCCAAGCCAGGTCGTAGATCAGGCCGAGGTCGACGACGTTGATCCCCAGTTCGGGATCCATCACGTTCTTCAGCGCCTCTTCGACCTGGTCGAAGAGCGCCGGCGCTAGTGTCGCGGGCATATCCTCAGCCTACGCCTCAGTCAGCTCGGCAGCATCGGCGCGAGCGGGTTCCGGGGCGTCCACGAAGCGGTCGTAGCCTTCTTCTTCGAGACGCTCGGCGAGCTCGGGGCCACCCTGCTCGGCCACCCGGCCGGCCACGAACACGTGCACGAAGTCCGGCTTGATGTAGCGGAGGATGCGCGTGTAGTGGGTGATCAGCAGGATGCCGAGGCCTGTGCTGGCCTTCGCGCGGTTCACGCCCTCGGAGACGACCTTGAGCGCATCCACATCGAGTCCGGAGTCGGTCTCGTCGAGAACCGCGAACTTCGGCTTGAGGAGCTCGAGCTGCAGGATCTCATTGCGCTTCTTCTCACCGCCGGAGAAGCCCTCGTTGACGTTGCGCTCCGCGAAGGACTTGTCCATTCGGAGCTTCTCCATCGACTCACGCACATCTTTCACCCAGCTGCGGATCGAGGGCGCCTCGCCGTCGATCGCAGTCTTCGCGGTGCGGAGGAAGTTGGTGTTGGTCACGCCGGGGATCTCGACCGGGTACTGCATGGCGAGGAAAAGGCCGGCACGCGCCCTCTCATCGACGGTCATGGCCAGCACATCGACACCGTCGAGGGTGATGGTTCCCTGCGTCACGGTGTATTTGGGGTGCCCCGCGATCGTGTAGGCGAGGGTGGACTTGCCCGAGCCGTTCGGGCCCATGATCGCGTGGATCTCGCCCTCGCGGATGGTCAGGTCGACGCCGTTGAGGATGGGCTTGACACCCTGCTCCGTCTCGACGGTGACGTGCAGGTCGTGGATCTCGAGAACTGACATGGATCTAAATCTCTTTCGTTACATTCGGGTCGATGTAGACGTCTCCGTCGACGATGTCGACCTGGTAGACGGGAACCGGCTCGTACGCCGGAAGGTTGAGCGGCTTGCCGGTCTTGAGCGAGAATTGCGAGCCGTGCGCCCAGCATTCGAGCGTCGAATCCTCGACGAAGCCCTCTGCCAGCGAGATCTCGCCGTGCGTGCACGTGTCGCCGATCGCGTGGATGTCGCCGGCCGAGTCTTTGACGAGCGCGATCGGCACACCCTCCACGACGACGCGGGAGGGCTGGTCTGTCACGAGTTCGTCGACCGAGGCGACTCTGGTCCCCGGCATCAGCGGGTCACCGCGACAGTGTCGAGCTCTGCCTCGATGGCCGCCTGGAGTCGCTCCTGCAACGCCGGCGCACCGATCTGCTGCACGATCTCGGAGAGGAAGCCGCGCACGACCAGCCGGCGTGCTTCGTCTTCGGTGATTCCGCGGGACTGCAGGTAGAAGAGTTGCTCGTCATCGAAGCGGCCGGTCGCACTCGCGTGGCCTGCGCCGACGATGTCGCCGGTTTCGATCTCGAGGTTCGGCACCGAGTCGGCGCGGGCGCCGTCGGTGAGCACCAGGTTGCGGTTCTGCTCGTAGGTGTCGGTGCCGACAGCTTTCGGGCCGATCAGCACATCCCCGATCCAGACGGTGCGAGCGCCCTCGCCCTGCAGCGCGCCCTTGTATGTCACGCGGCTGCGCGTGTTGGCCGCGTCGTGGAAGACGTAGACCTGCTGTTCGAGGTGTTGCGCCGCATCCGCGAAGTATGCGCCGTAGAGCTCCGCTTCGCTCCCCGTTCCGGCGAGGTGCACTGCCGGGTTGAGGCGCACCACGCCGCCGCCGAGGGTGACGGCGATGTGCTTGAGACGCGCATCCCGGCCGAGCTCGGCGAAGTGCGTGGAGACGTGCAACGCATCGTCGTCCCACTCCTGCACGGAGACCAGCGTCAGCTGCGAACCCTCTCCGAGCACCAACTCGACGTTCTCGGCCAGATGGGCGGGGCCGGTGTTCTGCAGGATGAGGGTCGCGCGGCTGAACGGTGCCGTCTCGACCACGGTGTGGGCACCCCGCGCAGCGTTGCCGAGCGAGCTGCGGGTCAGGGTGACCGCTTTGTTCTCCTCGCCGCTGATCGACACGACGAGCGCCTGCTCGAAGGCGGTCCAGGCATTGGCGGAGGCGCGATCTTCGGGCTTTCCGGCGGTGCCGATGCGGGCGTCGTCGCGGCCGACCCAGGCTGTTGTCACACCGGATGCGGCGGTCACGTCGTAGGCGTACGGCGAACCGTCGAGGTCGCCCGAGATGAGGTCGGCGAGACGTGCGACCGGCGTGTACTTCCAGCCGGGCTCGCGGCCGGTGACGGCCGGGAAGTCGGCGACCGCAGTGGAGCGGAAGCGGTCTGAGCGGGTCTGGACCGGCACCGCGCTGCGCATATGTTTCGGCGAGGCAGCGTTTGTGGCGGCGGTCTGTTCTGGGCTGATGGTCTTCGTCGGAGTGCTGGCGGAGGTCATTGAGCCGATATGTCCTTTCGGCGAGGGGCGGGTGGAATGGTCATCCGACTGAGCCTTCCATGCCCATCTCGATGAGCTTGTTGAGTTCGAGCGCGTATTCCATCGGCAGTTCACGGGCGATCGGCTCGATGAAGCCGCGCACGATCATGGCCATGGCCTCGTCTTCGGGCATACCACGAGACATGAGGTAGAAGAGCTGCTCCTCGCTCACGCGAGAGACAGTTGCCTCGTGTCCGAGTTGAACATCGTCGACGCGGATGTCGATCGCCGGGTAGGTGTCGGAGCGGGAGATCGAGTCGACCAGCAACGCGTCGCAACGCACGGTGTTCGCCGCGTGGTGCGCGTTGGCGTCCACCCTCACCTCACCACGGTATCCGGCCCGTCCGCCGCCGCGCGCGATCGATTTGGAGACGATCGACGACTGCGTGTACGGAGCCATGTGGATCATCTTGGCGCCGGCGTCCTGGTGCTGGCCGGGCCCGGCGAACGCGACGGAGAGAGTCTCGCCCTTAGCCCGCTCCCCCATCAGGTAGATCGACGGGTACTTCATCGTCACCTTGGAGCCGATGTTCCCATCGATCCACTCCATCGTCGCGCCCTCGCCCGCGGTGGCGCGCTTGGTCACGAGGTTGTAGACGTTGTTCGACCAGTTCTGAATGGTCGTGTAGCGCACCCGGGCGTTCTTCTTGACGATGATCTCCACGACGGCGGAGTGCAGCGAGTCCGACTTGTAGATCGGCGCCGTGCAGCCTTCGATGTAGTGGACGTAGCTGCCTTCGTCGGCGATGATCAGCGTGCGCTCGAACTGGCCCATGTTCTCGGTGTTGATGCGGAAGTAGGCCTGAAGCGGAATGTCGACGTGCACCCCCGGCGGCACGTAGACGAACGATCCGCCCGACCAAACCGCAGTGTTGAGGGCAGCGAACTTGTTGTCGCCGCTCGGGATGACCGTGCCGAAGTACTCCTCGAAGAACTCGGGATGCTCGCGCAGTGCTGTGTCGGTGTCCATGAAGATCACGCCCTGGGCCTCGAGCTCCGCGTTGATCTGGTGGTAGACCACTTCGGACTCGTACTGGGCGGCGACGCCGGCGACGAGACGTTGACGCTCAGCCTCCGGGATGCCGAGCTTCTCGTAGGTGTTCTTGATGTCTTCGGGCAGGTCTTCCCAGGTCTGGGCCTGCTTCTCCGTCGACCGCACGAAGTACTTGATGTTGTCGAAGTCGATGTCCGACAGATCGGCGCCCCAGGTGGGCATCGGTTTGCGCTCGAACAACTGGAGGGCCTTGAGTCGGCGCTGCAGCATCCAATCGGGTTCGTTCTTGAGGGCGGAGATGTCGCTCACCACCTCGGGCGAGATTCCGCGACGTGCGGATGCTCCCGCCTTGTCGGAATCCGCCCAGCCGAACTCATACTGCCCCAGGCTGTTGAGCTCGGGGCGGTCGATCAGGATGTCTGACATTTTCAACCTCGTTTCCTCCCACTGATAACCGGCTATCATTCCGGCTCATTCCCCGCGCCGGTCGACGGGCGTCGGCCGATACGGTTCGCGATTATGCGGGTGGCTGGTGTGCGTACCTAAACTGTTCGAAGAGGGGCGACGGTGCCCCGCCACAGAGCACCAGGCTTGTATAGCGCGGGCTCAGCGGGCACGCGCATGGTGCGCGTTTTCTCCAACCCACCAATTCTACAGGTGAAGAACGGTAATAGTAGTGACGCGCCTG
>DASYGJ010000161.1:0-22001 GCA_035999915.1 Leifsonia sp. | reverse complement strand
GCCGGGCTTGGCCGAGTCGGCCTTCTCCGCCGCCTTGGACTCGACGACGATGCCGCGGTCGCGCACGAACACCGGGCGAAGCTGCCCGTTGAGCGTGGTCATCACCGTGCGCATCCCCTTTTCGTCGGCCTCGCCGATCGCTTCGAGACCGATGTAGAGCCGCACGCCCTTCTCGATCTCGATGACGTGCTCGGTGCCCTGCTTGAGCCCGTACAGGTAGTCGATCGAATCGACGACCGACAGGTCGCCGAACAGCTCGCGGATCTGCTCGAAGATGCGGGTCGGCGCGGGGAAGAGCAGACGGTTGAGGGTCGAGCGGCGCTCGGCACTGCCGCCCTCGAGGGCTTTCGCGTCCTCCGGCTTGAGGTCTTCGATGCCCACTTTGACGGACTTTCCGGCGAGCACCTTGGAGCGGAACGGCTCCGGCCATCCGCCCGGCAGCTCGCCGAGCTCGCCCGCCATGAAACCGACCACCGAGTCGGGGATGTCGTAGTTCTGCGGGTTCTCCGCGAAGTCCGCGGGATCGGCATGCACGGCCGCGAGGTGCAGTGCAAGATCGCCGACGACCTTGGACGAGGGGGTGACCTTCGGGATGCGACCCAGGATCTGGTTGGCCGCGGCGTACATGTCCTCGACGAGCTCGAAGTCCTCTGCGAGACCGAGCGCCTTGGCCTGCTGGCGAAGGTTGGAAAGCTGACCGCCCGGGATCTCGTGCTTGTATACCCGACCGGTCGGGCCCGGAAGTCCCGACTCGAACGGCTTGTAGACGTGGCGCACCGCCTCCCAGTACGGCTCGAGGTCGTTGACCGCAGCCAGGGAGATGCCGGTGTCGCGCTCCGTATGAGCGAGAGCTGCCACGAGGGCGGAGGCAGACGGCTGGCTCGTGGTGCCGGCCATCGGGGCGCTTGCGACGTCCACCGCATCTGCGCCGGCGCGACTCGCTGCGAGAAGTGTGGCCAGCTGACCGCCGGGGGTGTCGTGCGTGTGCACGTGCACGGGAAGGTCGAAGCGTTCGCGGAACGCCGTGACCAGCTTCTCGGCCGCGGCCGGGCGAAGTAGACCCGCCATGTCCTTGATGGCCAGGATGTGCGCACCGGACTCGACGATCTGCTCGGCCAGACCCAGGTAGTAGTCGAGTGTGTACAGGTCTTCGGCGGGGTCGAGCAGGTCGCCGGTGTAGCAGACCGCGACCTCGGCGACCGCAGTTCCTGTCGCGAGAACCGACTCGATGGCCGGACGCATCTGGGAGACGTCGTTGAGAGCGTCGAAAATACGGAAGATGTCGACGCCGGTCGCGGCGGCTTCGCGCACGAACGCATCCGTCACCTCCGTCGGATACGGCGTGTACCCGACGGTATTGCGGCCGCGGAGCAGCATCTGGATGTTGATGTTGGGGAGGACCTCCCGCAACGCTGCCAGGCGGTCCCACGGGTCTTCGCCGAGGAAACGCAGGGCGACATCGTAGGTCGCACCGCCCCAGGCCTCGACCGAGAGGAGTTGCGGTGTCAGCCGCGCGACGTAGGGTGCGACGGCGATCAGGTCGCGGGTGCGCACCCGGGTGGCGAGCAGCGACTGGTGCGCGTCGCGGAATGTGGTCTCTGTGACGGCGAGCGCGGTCTGCTTGCGGAGCGCATCCGCAAAACCGGCCGGGCCCAGCTCGAGGAGTCGCTGACGCGAGCCGGACGGCGCCGGCTCGGACAAGTCGATCTTCGGCAGTTTGTCGACGGGATCGTGCGTCAAAGGACGAGCACCGTTCGGCAGGTTGACGGTGACGTCGGCCAGCCAGTTGAGCATCTTGGTGCCGCGGTCTTTGGAGGCGCGGCCCTTGAACAGTTCGGGGCGCTCCTCGATGAACGAGGTACTGACATTGCCTGCGATGAAGTCGGGGTCGTCGAGCACCGCCTGCAGGAAGGGGATGTTCGTGGCGACGCCGCGGATACGGAACTCGGCCAGTGCCCGGCGGGCGCGGCTCACGGCGGCGGGGAAGTCCCGGCCGCGGCAGGTGAGCTTTGCGAGCATCGAGTCGAAGTGCGGGCTGATCTGCGCGCCGGGGTTGATCGTTCCGCCGTCGAGACGGATGCCGCCGCCGCCGGGGGAACGGTAGGTGGTGATCTTGCCCGTGTCGGGCCGGAAGCCCGCGGTCGGGTCTTCTGTGGTGATGCGGCACTGCAGCGCGGCCCCGCGGATGTGCACCGTCTCCTGGCTGAGGCCGAGGTCGGCGAGGCTCTCCCCCGCCGCGATGCGCATCTGGGACTGCACCAGGTCGACGTCGGTAATCTCTTCGGTGACGGTGTGCTCCACCTGGATGCGCGGGTTCATCTCGATGAACACGTGCTCGCCCGCGCGCTCCCCCGCCGTGTCGAGAAGAAACTCGACAGTGCCGGCGTTCTCGTAGCCGATCGACTTCGCGAAAGCGATCGCGTCCCGGTAGAGGGCCTGGCGGGTGTCCTCGTCGAGGTTCGGCGCCGGAGCGATCTCGATGACCTTCTGGTGCCGGCGCTGCACCGAGCAGTCGCGCTCGAACAGGTGCATCGTCGCACCCTGCGAGTCCGCAAGGATCTGCACCTCGATGTGGCGGGGACGGAGAACGGCCTGCTCGAGGAACATCGTCGGGTCGCCGAAGGCGCTGTCGGCTTCACGCATGGCCTCTTGGAGAGCCCCGCGGAGGTCTTCCTTGGCGTTGACCCGGCGCATCCCGCGACCGCCACCGCCGGCCACGGCTTTGGCGAAGATCGGGAAGCCGACCTCCTCGGCCTGCGAGATGAGGAGGTCGATGTCCTTCGACGGCGGCGTCGACTTGAGCACGGGGACGCCGGCCGCGATGGCGTGCTCCTTGGCTGTGACCTTGTTCCCCGCCATCTTCAGCACGCGCGGGGGCGGGCCGATGAACGTTATGCCGGCCTCGCGCGCGGCCTCGGCGAGCTCGGGGTTCTCCGAGAGGAACCCGTAGCCCGGATAGATAGCGTCGGCGCCGCATTCCTTTGCGACCCGGATGATCTCCTTCACATCCAGGTAGGCGCGCACCGGATGCCCGGGCTCGCCGATCTGATAAGCCTCGTCAGCCTTGAGCCGGTGCATCGAATTGCGATCCTCATACGGGAACACGGCGACGGTCTGGGCGCCGAGCTCGTAGGCGGCGCGAAAGGCGCGGATGGCGATTTCACCGCGATTGGCAACGAGGATCTTACGGAACATTGGGACCTTTCGAGCAGGGGGCTAGGCCACACAGCAAACGGTTAGGTTCTCTAAGACTAGTGAAGGTAACGTAGTCGATTGTGCACGTACTCAGCGTTAGTTCTCTCAAAGGTGGTGTCGGTAAGACCACGGTGACGCTGGGCCTGGCTTCCGCGGCTTTCGCCAAAGGCCTGCGTACTCTCGTCGTCGACCTCGACCCGCAGTCCGATGTGTCGACCGGCATGGACATCCATGTCGCCGGTCATCTCAATGTCGCCGACGTGCTCGCGTCACCCAAGGAGAAGATCGTTCGGGCGGCCATAGCGCCGAGCGGCTGGACGAGGAACCACACCGGAAAGATCGACGTGATGATCGGCAGCCCGTCGGCGATCAACTTCGACGGACCGCATCCGAGCATCCGCGATATCTGGAAGCTGGAGGAGGCGCTCGCCAACGTCGAGCACGATTACGAGCTCGTTCTCATCGACTGCGCCCCGTCACTGAACGCCCTCACCCGTACGGCCTGGGCGGCGAGCGACCGGGTCGCCGTCGTCACCGAGCCCGGGCTCTTCTCGGTGGCCGCCGCCGACCGCGCACTCCGCGCGATCGAGGAGATCCGCCGAGGGCTCTCACCGCGGCTTCAGCCGCTCGGCATCATCGTGAACCGTGCCCGCGTGCAGTCCCTCGAGCACCAGTTCCGCATCAAGGAACTGCGCGATATGTTCGGTCCCCTGGTACTGAGCCCCCAGCTCCCCGAGCGCACGTCGCTCCAGCAGGCTCAGGGCGCCGCCAAGCCACTGCACGTGTGGCCCGGCGAGAGCGCCCAAGAGATGGCGCACAACTTCGACATGCTTCTCGAGCGTGTCCTGCGCACCGCCCGCATGGGCGAATACGCCACGGCACCCTGACGACCCGACGACCTCCCGACCCCCCGAGTACGCACGAACGACCACGCGAGTGCGCACGAAGTACGGCGAAAACGGTCGAGTACGCGGAGAATCCGTGTACTCGGCGGTTGGGCGGGTCAGGAGGCGCGGGTCAGGAGGCGCGGGTCGCGCGGCGGGCGGCGAGCTCGTCCAGCTGATCCAGCTGATCGACGGCCTGGGTGCCGAGTTCGACGAGGCTGGACTCCACCTCGCGGAGCACCTTGCCGACGGCGATGCCGAAGACGCCTTGTCCGCGGCTGACGAGGTCGATGACTTCGTCGTTGGACGTGCAGAGGTACACGCTGGCGCCGTCGCTCATCAGTGTGGTCTGGGCAAGATCGTTGACACCGGCCTCGCGGAGCTGATTCACAGCCGTGCGGATCTGCTGCAGGGAGATGCCGGTGTCGAGAAGACGCTTGACGAGTTTCAGGACGAGGATGTCACGAAAGCCGTAGAGACGCTGCGAGCCGGAACCGGCCGCACCGCGGACCGTCGGCTCCACCAGTCCCGTGCGGGCCCAGTAGTCGAGCTGGCGGTAGCTGATGCCGGCCGCACGAGCGGCGACCGCGCCACGGTACCCGCTGGCGTCGTCCATCTGGGGCAGACCGTCGGTGAAGAGCAGGCCGAGGTCGTATCGGGGCGTGTCGTTGTCACGACTCAGTTCACTCATGTGTTTGCCTCTCGCCCCACGATCTTTTGCACACGTTCGACGGTGCTTCATCCACGGTACCCATGCGCGGGGTCCCCGGCAACGACATTCGCGGTTTCGGGGTCGGCGTGTCGGTTCCGGCGGCGCGCGAAACGTGACCGGTCAAGGCTGAATCCGCGCGAGTGCCGCGCGGATGATGCTGGCCCGCACCACGTCGAGCTGTCCCGAGATCTCGCGCGCGAGTTCGGCGGTCTTCGCTCGACTCGACACCTCGTTGCGCCGGGCGATCGGAACGAGCGCCGTCTCGATCAGGCCGAGTTCCCGTTCGGCGGCGGCCCGGAAGCCACGCAGGTGCCGGGGCTCGATACCGCTGCGCTGCAACTCGACCAGCGCCCGCAGCACGGCCATCGACTCCTCGCCGTAGACCTCGGCGGGCGCGATGACCGAGGCGCTTACGGCCTCCTGAAGCAGTTCTGGACTCGCGCCGCATTCACGCAAGAGGTCGGCGCGTTTGAAGCGCCGCCCGGTCGGCAGCATCGATGGGGCGGCCGGGCCCGTTGCCCCCGGCAGTGTGGGATTGAGACCCGCGTCGAGATCGGAGAGGTATGACTTGATGACCTTGAGCGGCAGATAGTGGTCGCGTTGCATCCCCAGGATGATCCGCAGACGTTCGAGGTCGGCCGGGGAGAACTTGCGGTAGCCGGAGGCGGTGCGCGCGGGAGTGATCAGCCCGCGCTCCTCGAGAAACCGCAGCTTGGACGAGGAGAGATCGGGGAATTCGGGAGTCAGGCGTGCGAGCACCTGACCGATGCTCAGCATGGCAGGTGCGACCGCGGCTCCGGCTCGCGCCGTCTGCCGCGCCACTAGCTGTGCGCCGGGGCGGCGAGGTCGGCGCGGGAGGCGTAGAACGTGAGGCGGAACTTGCCGATCTGCACTTCGGCGGAGTCGGCGAGCAACGCACTCTCAATACGGACACCGTCGTAGTACGTGCCGTTGAGCGAGCCGAGGTCGCGCACCTCGAACGCCGTACCGCGGCGGATGAACTCCGCGTGACGACGCGACACGGTCACATCGTCGAGGAAGATCTCCGCATCCGGGTGACGGCCGGAGCTCGTGATATCGGCGTCGAGCAGGAACCGGGCGCCTGTGTTGGGTCCGCGGCGCACGATGAGCAGAGCGGATCCGGAGGGGAGGGCGGCGATCGCTGCCTGTTCTTCGGCCGAGATCTCGGGGTCGACGGGGTACATCTTCGAGACGAACTCCTCGCCGAAGCGAGCGGTCGTGTCTTCGTTCCCCGCTGCAGAAGTACGCAGGGGATCGTTCCCGGCGTCGCCAGCCGGCGTGTTCGGGTCTACTTCATCAGGCACCGTCAACCTCCTTGCGATCCAGCGTATCGGATCGGTCGGCTCTGTCGTCGGCCCCCAGAGGGATTACATTTCGGATCACCCGGGCCGTCTCCCCGATATACACGATTCCTGCCCACCAATAGAGGAACGCCCCCCACAGCGCGAACGCCCAGCCGAGCGGAAGAGAGAAGGGAGCGAGAACGTCGAACGCCTCGCCGAGCATCAGAAGTGGCAGCGCCCAGAACAGGCAGAATGTCGCGACCTTTCCCAGGTGATGCACGGGGAGCGGCCCGAATCCGTGGTTCGCGAGGATGATGCCGAGCACCGCGAGCATCACATCACGTGCCACGATCACGGCGACGAGCCACCAGGGGATCACTTCGCGCCAGGCCAGGCCGATCAGCGCGGCGAAGATGTAGAGCCGGTCGGCGGCGGGGTCGAGCAACTGACCGAGCCGGGAGACCTGGTCGAGTCGGCGCGCCAGGTATCCATCGAGGAAGTCGGTGATGCTCGAGACGACGAGAACCAGCAGTGCGAGCGCATCCTCACCTACGACGATGAACGTCAGGAACACCGGCACGAGGGCGAGGCGGAAGAAGGTCAGGACGTTCGGGACCGTCATGACCCGCGAACTGACCCCGCGTGCCCCGATACCGTCCACGGAAATCGAGTCTAGTGACCGTCCGGCGTGCCTAGGATGAGCGCGTGGAGCCTTTCATCGTCTGTCTCTGGATTCTCGCCGGCGTCTGCGCGGTGACCTGGGTGCTCTCCCTGATCACCGGCGAACACTCCTGGGTCGACCGGATCTGGTCTGTCGTGCCCGTCGTCTACGTGTGGGTGTTCGCGGGTTCGGCCGGGCTGAAGGATGCGCGGCTCGATGTGATGGCGATCCTCGTCACGCTTTGGGGCATGCGCCTGACCTTCAATTTCGCCCGGAAGGGCGGGTACGCGCCAGGCGGTGAAGACTACCGCTGGCTTGTGCTGCGCGGCCGGATGACGGGGTGGCAGTTCTGGCTGTTCAACCTCTTCTTCATCGTGATCTACCAGAACGTGCTGCTTCTTCTCATCACGTTGCCGGCTTGGACGGCGTACCGACATCCCGCGCCGCTGAACGGTCTCGACCTCATCGTCTCGGTCGTCTTCCTGGCCTTCCTCGTCGGAGAGACGGTCGCGGACCAACAGCAATGGACGTTCCAGCAGAACAAGAAAGCCGACCTCGCCGCCGGGCGCCAGCCGCAATCGCGGTTTCTGCAGTCCGGGCTCTTCCGGCTCTCGCGGCATCCGAACTTCTTCTTCGAGCAGGCGCAGTGGTGGACGCTCTTCTTCTTCGGCTGCGTCGCGGCTGGATCCGTGCTGCAGTGGACCGTGATCGGCCCGGTCCTGCTCACCGGTCTGTTCATCGGCTCGACGATGTTCACCGAGAGCATCACCCTCGGGCGCTATCCGGAGTACGCCGAGTATCGGCGGCGCACCTCACCGGTCGTGCCGTGGTTCCCCCGCCAGGGCGGCTCCGAGGCGGCTACGGCGTCCCGGTAGTCGGCGTCGATCCCGTCGCCGCGCGATCGCGTCCGGCGGGCTTCGGGAAAGCCGCGCGCATGTGGTCGGAGTCGAGATAGTCGGCGACACCGATCAGGATGAGGCTGAAGACGATCTGCTCGGTGACCATCCAGAGCGGGTAGAGCCCAGGGATCGCAGCGATCACCAGCGTGACCACCGGAAAGATCTTGGAGAAGAGGCGCAGCCGCGAGTATGCCCAGTAGTACCCCTTCTGCGCCCGCCAGGCGAAGAAGAACAGCGTGATCGTCATCCCGAGAACGACGGCGGAACGCATCCACACCGGCCACGGTACGGTCGTGCCGTTCGCCTGAAGGACGGCCGCGATCGTGACCGCGCTGAGGCCCAGCACGACCTCGGCGACGAGAAGCCAGGTGATCACCACGAACGAGCGGCGGGTGCGCGGGTCGTCCCTGGCCTCGTCCGAGATCGTGTAATCGGCGTGGCGGCCGCCGGCGATGCGGTCCAGCTTCCGCATTAAGGAGTCCATGCGTCAACGGTAACCCGGTCGACTCGCGCCGACTTCCACCTTCCGCTGGATCGGAGCGCGTACCGTTGGAGGATGTCTTGCATTCGGTTCAACACCCCGGCCCAGCGCCAGGCGATGCGGGAGCACCGGCCGGCGATGCTCACGGCGGACGAAGCGGCCGCCCTGCATCCTTCTCCTCCGGTCACGGAGAGCAAGATCCAGCGGCTGCGGCTGCTCGCCCAGCATGAGAACCCGAAGATCCGGGAGAGCGTCGCAAGCAACTACAACACCCCCGACGACGTCTTCCAGAACCTGGCGCGGGATCCGGACGCCGGCGTGCGCGGCTGCGTGGCGAAGAACGAGGCCGCACCGTGCGACATCCTGCGGATGCTCGCCGACGACCCATCCGAGACCGTGCGCGGCTGGGTGGCCGTCAACTACTTCGTTCCGGGGGATGTGATGGCCAAGCTCGCCGACGACAAGAGCAAGACGGTCCGCAGCCTCGTGAAATGGAAGTCCCAGCCGGCCGAAGCGGTCTGATCGTGGCCGAACCGTCGACCGTGCGGGTCGACTCGTGGGCCTGGGCCGTACGCCTGTACAAGACGCGCTCGGCTGCCGCCGCGGCTTGCAAGGCGGGACACGTGCGGGTCAACGGCGACAAGGCGAAGCCCGCACAGACCGTGCGGATCGGCGACGAAGTGCGGGCGCGTGTCGCCGAGACGGAACGCATCCTCATCGCCCGGCGCCTCATTGTGAAACGAGTCGGCGCTGTCGTGGCGGCGGATTGCTACGAGGATCACACGCCTCCCCCGCCGCCGAAAGCCGAAGTGCAGCTGGGGGTCGTGCGCGACCGCGGCGCGGGCCGTCCGACCAAGCGCGATCGGCGCATCCTCGACCAGTTCCGCGGCCGCTGATGGCGGTGGCGCACGTCGGCATCTCGGGCTGGACATACGCACCGTGGCGAGGCACGTTCTATCCGAAGGGCTTGGTGCACAGGGATGAGCTGGGCTACGCGGCCGCGCGTCTCGACTCGATCGAGATCAACGGAAGCTTCTACTCGCTGCAGCGCCCCTCGAGCTACCGGCACTGGGTCGAGTCGACGCCGGACGACTTCGTGTTCGCCGTCAAAGGGGGACGCTACATCACGCACATCCTGCGGCTGAAGAACACCCGGGGAGCCCTCGCCAACTTCTTCGCTTCCGGCGTGCTCGCGCTGGGTGCGAAACTCGGGCCGCTGCTCTGGCAGGTGCCGCCGAATCTGCCGTTCGACCCGGATGCGGTCTCCGCGTTCCTCTCGAGCCTTCCACGAACGACCTCGGCGGCGGCGGCGCTCGCGGCGGAGACCACTCTCGACAGCGACCGCCGACACCTGGAACCCGGGTTGGACCGTCCGCTTCGACACGCGATGGAAGTGCGGAACCCGACGTTCGACGATCCCTCTTTCGTCGAGCTCGCGCGCGCCCAAGACGTCGCGGTCGTGGTCGCCGACACGGCCGGCCGGTATCCGGTGCTGCGCGAAGTGACGTCGGAGTTCATGTACGTGCGCCTGCACGGCGACCAGGAGCTCTACACGAGCGGCTACACCCCCGAGGCTCTTGACCGCTGGGCGGCGGACGTGCGCGGCTGGCTCGCGCGAGGGCTCGATGTCTACGTGTACTTCGACAATGACGTGAAGGTTCGTTCACCCTACGATGCGATGGGACTCCGAGAGAGACTGGGGCGGCCGTAGCCCTCCCGGACCGCGCTCAGTTCTGGAGGACTGAGAGCACGTTGCCGGCGGGATCCCGGAACCAGGCGATGTCGGGGCCGCGGTCGGCAGCCTTTCCGCGCAGAATGCCCTTCTCGTCGGTCGGAAAGTTCGGGTCGTCGTAGATCGTCGTCTTGATGCCTTTGGCGTTCAACTCGTTGACCGCAGTATCGATGTCTTCGACCACGAGATTGAGGATCGTGAACGACGCCGGCTCGTGGTTCTCCTTCGGATAGATGAAGACGTGACTGCCGCTGGGAAGCGCGAGGTCGAGGTTGCCCATCGGCCCGTCGGACACCTCGAGGCCGAGGGTCGCGCCGTAGAAGAGCTTGGCGGCGGCGATGTCGTCGACGCTGAAACCGCTGAAAACATCGAGTGGAGTGACCATGGCTCTACTGTGCTCCTTCACGCCCGATGCGTCTAGGGTCGTCAGACGAAACGGATGCTCTCCTGAAGGCGGGTGCGCAGTTCGAAGGCACGGTCGAGGCTCTCGCGTCCGGCGTTGTCGGCACCGTTGCGGAGCACCTGCGGAAGAAGGGACCGCCGAACGAGAAGCGATCCGGCGAGGCGGCCGCGTTCGATGCGGTCGAAGGGGACAGCGAGCGCATCGTCAGGCACGACGATGATGAGGCCGGTGAACTTCACGCCCACCTGCCGCGAGAAAGTCTTCGCGTCCCGGAGGAGTTCGTGGAAGGGCTCCTCGTCACGGTCGATGGTCGGCCCGACGATGTCGCCCTTGGCGAGCTTCACCTCACCGCCCCAGTCGGCCGAGCGGATGGCGAACAGTCCCGCCGGACCAAGGACGACGTGGTCGAGTTTGGCGTTGGAGCGTGGATGCACAGAGACGTCGTTCCAGATCGTGAACCCGATGCCCAGCCCGGTCACGGCACGGGCCGTGGCCTCTTCGGCGAGCGCGACGGCCAGGAGCAGACGGATCTCCCGTGGCGCAGAACGCACCAGCGCCGGATTGTACGGGTCTTCGAGATCCGCTCCGCGGCCGACCCATTCGCGCATCAGCCTGAGATAGCGTTCGCGGGTCTGGCCGCCCGGATGCCCGTAGCTGCGAGCGCGCACGGTCGCTCCACGGGACTGTGAACGTGTCGGATGGAAGGTGGCGCTGAATCCGGCGCCGTCGCGACCTCCGTCGGCCAGATCAGCCGAGAATCCACCCTCGCCGCGGTCGTAGCGGGCGCGGTCGTCCGGGTCGCCGATGAGTTCCCAGGCGACTTGCACAGCCTGGAATCGCGCGGCCGTTCCCCCGGTGTCGGGATGCGTCTCCCGCAGCAGCCGCCGGTACGCGCGGCGCAGCTCGTCCTGCGTCACGGTAGCCGAAACGCCGAGGACCTCGTAGGGGCTGGGCGAGAGGGGACTGTCGCTCATCGGCGGTGTTCGGCTTTCTCGGGTCTGGACTTCGACTGCATGACGACGATACCGGAGTTCGAATTCAGGACGGAACCTGACCGCTGTCCCGCGTAGCCTTGAAGGACACCCACAGAAAGGCGGACATCATGGCCATCGCAGACTGGCGAATCGAACTCATCACAATTCCCGTCACCGACGTCGATCGCGCGAAAGCCTTCTACGTGGACCAGGTGGGATTCGTGGCCGATCACGACCACCAGGTCACGGAAGACTTGCGCTTCGTGCAGCTCACACCGCCCGGGTCGGCATGCTCGATCGCGTTCGGCACCGGACTCACAGACATGGCCCCCGGGTCGCAGCGCGGCATCCAGATCGTCATCCCGAACGCCGGCGACGCGTGTGAGCACCTGCGCGCCAACGGGGTCGACGCGACGCCGGTCGACGAGCAGGCCTGGGGCCGATTCGTGACGTTCGCGGACCCCGACGGCAACGTCTGGTCGTTGCAGGAACTGGTGCCCCGCGACTGACACGCCATCCCGGTGTTGCTCAGTGGGCCGCGTGCTCGCGCGGGATCACCGAAAACGACGTCTCGTCGCTCACAAGGACCAACTCCACGCCTTTCGTGTGACGCAGCACCACCAGCGTCGGCTCCCCCGTGCGCAGCGCCATCCGCGCCTGCTTGCTGAAGATCGCGGCCATTTCGTCGCTCGCCACGTACTCCCGCCCGCCGTGCCGCACGATCCACGCTTCGCCGCGCTCCATGACCCTCACCCTCGCTCTCCGGCGACCATATGCCGTGGCCGCGGCGGAGCCAGGGGATTGACAATTCCCCCGAATCTGCGCTCCCGCACGCCCGCGCGTTTTGCCGCTCCGTCATGTACCGTTCATGCCATGGGCAAGCTCATTTATGCCGGCACGACAGAAATCGGCTTCGAAGATCGTGTTCTCGCGCACCTGCAAATCGTCGTCGGGCTCAAGCTGCGTCGCAAAGAGGGCTTCTTCTTCTCGTGGCGAGACGAGCAGAGCGTCGGCGACGGCCGTAGTGCGATCTGGGTCGACCCGTCCATCCCTCTCCTCTTCCGGTACAGCGGCGGGCGGCCGCCCAAGATCAACAAGGCCTGGCTCGAGGCGATGACACTGTCCGCGAACAGCGCTCAAGGGCTTCAGCTCACCGAGGAGATCGGTGCGCTGGGCGCCGACGAGGTGAATGCGGACTCCCCGCCCGGCCGCTGACATCCGGCTCGACTTGGGCGATCCTGTGCCTTGACGCTCAGGGGGTTGCCATTGTCGCACCACCGGGCCTACCGTGAATCGCAGAGCAGGAATCGAGGCGAGCGCACATGACATCCACAACTCCGGAAGACGCCGGGCAAGCCGCGGGGACGGCAGCGTCCAGCGCCGCCGCCGAGAGCGCACCGGAGAACTCGGGCGTCGCCACCGCCACCGCCACCGCCAACGCCGAACCCGACTCCGATTCGACGGACCGGCCGGGCGACATTCCCTTCGACCAGGCCGCGGCGGAACACGAGAACCCCGCGCTCGCGTGAGCACGGGGTCCCCGTCGAGCGCGTTCCCGGCGAGCGCGTTCCCGGCGAGCGCGTTCCCGTCGAGCGCGTTCCTCAGCGGGTCCGTCAGCGCAAGTATTCGAGCAGTTCCGGGCAGCGCAGTCGCTTGAGGCTTCGCGTCTCCAGCTGACGGACGCGTTCCCGGGTGATGCCGTAGATCTCGCCGACCTCGTCCAGGGTCATCGGCTTCTGGCCGTCGAGTCCGAACCGCATCCGCACCACCCGGGCATCGCGGTCGGGCAACTCGCGCAGCCGCTCTTCGAGGTCGCGATGCCGGAAACCGACTTCGACAGCTTCGGAAGGCTGCGGAAAGTCGTCGTCCTCGATCAAGTCGCCGAGCTCTGCGCCGTCGTTCTCACCCACCGGAACGGCCAGCGAGACGGTCTCCGAGTCGCTCATCTGCAGCTTGCGCACCTCGGCCGGCTCCAGATTCGACGCCTCCGCCATCTCATCGAGCGTTGGCGTGCGACCGAGCTCACCACCCAGGTCGCGGCGGATGCGGTCGAGCTTGTCGATCTTCTCCACCGTGTGCACCGGGATGCGGATGAGCCTGGCCGTGTCCGCGATCCCGCGCAGGATCGACTGGCGGATCCACCAGGTCGCATACGTGGAGAATTTGTTGCCTGTGCGGTAGTCGAACTTCTCGACGGCGCGCACGAGCCCGAGGTTGCCCTCCTGGATGAGGTCCATCACCGGCAGCCCGCGGCCGGCGTAGCGCTTGGCGATGCTCACCACGAGGCGCAGGTTGGCCTCGATGAAGCGCTCGAACGCGCGCTTGCCGTCGTCGGCGAGCCACTGCAGTTCGCGGCGCTCGGCCGGAGTGAGTCCCGGCCGCTTGGCGATGCGTTCCCCGGCGAGAACGCCGACTTCGATCCTCTTGGCGAGGGTTACCTCCTCCTCGGCCGTCAGCAGACGAGTACGGCCGATCGAGTTGAGATAGTCGCGCACCGGATCGTTCGTTACTTCAAGCGTTGTCATCAGGTCGTCCTATCGGCTCGCTTCGAGTTGTTCATTTGTCTGGTGCTCGGGAGTCCGAGCGAGCGGAGATCCCACCAAAAGAGTAGGCAGCACCACGGCACTCTCAACAAGGGGTTGACAGGCCCGCACGACGACGCTACGAGGATCGGAAGATCCCGGCGACACGCCGCAGAAACATCCGTTCAGACGGAGATGGACGCGGGATGCGTCGAGATTTCCGACGGAAGGAACGACGGAACGGCAGGCCGGTCGGGCGTTTAGGTGAGAAGGTCGAGGAGGGCGGATTCGGGGGCCCGGCCGGAGCGGGCGATCACGTCGCCGGAGCGGTAACGGTCGAAGACCCGCGGATCGATGTAGCTGTTCCGCGCGATCGCCGGGGTGTTCCCGAGGGCGGCGGCCGCTTCGTTCACGGCCGCGCTCATCCGCTTCTTCCGTTGCGCCTCGGTTCCGCCGGCGCCCAGCGCCGCCAGAGCCGTCGCGGCGACGATCGTGCCGTGGAGCGTACGGAAGTCCTTCGCCGTGAACTCTCCCCTGGTCTGCCGACGGATGTACTCGTTCAGAGACGCCGGACGGATCGTGTGCCAGGAGGTGTCATTCCACGACAGCACGCGTGACCGCGGCCCCCGCACCGCTTGCAGTTCCGCGAGAAGTCCCGCGACATCCGCATCCTCGATCGTGCTCGTCCACTTCTGGGCGCTCTTGGCCGGGAAGGTCAACGTGACCTCATCGCCGTCGATCGCGACATGGCGGCAGAGCAGTGTGGTCAGGCCGCGGCTGCCGTTGGCGTGCAGATATTCTTCGCTTCCGATCCTCAGCGAGCCGAGATCGATGATCCGGAGGGCGGCGGCGAGGATGCGGTCGCGCCCGAACCCGGGTTGCCTCAGGTCGAGCGTCACCCGGCGGCGGGCGGCAGGGAGGGTCTCGGCGAGCTGCAGCGCGCGGTCGAATTTGATCCTGTCCTGATGGATGCGCCACGTCTCGTGATACAGGTACTGGCGCCGCCCCGCCTGGTCGGTCCCGACCGCCTGGATGTGGCCCCGCGCATCCGGGGAGATCCACACGTCCTGCCACGCCGGCGGAATCACAAGTGAGGCGATGCGTTCCAGCTCACGCTCGTCGACGATCGTATTACCGGCCTCGTCCTCGTACCGCATGCCTTTCCGAGAGCTCACGCGGCGGAATCCCGGACCGGAGGGATCGCTGCGCCGCAGGCGACTCACGCCGGCTTCTTCTTGGCCGCCGGCTTCTTCGCGGCCTTGGCCGGTCGCTTCTCGTCCGCCGTCTCGCTCGCGATTGACTTCTTGGCGGGAGCCTTCTTCGCCGGGACGGAGCCCGAGCCCTTCGACCGACTACGATCCACGCTGCGCTGCAGCGCCTCCATGAGGTCGATCACTTCGCCTCCGCCAGAGCGCTTCTCCTCCTCCTCGCCGAAGGTCTCGGCCGTGTCGATGGCGTCGCCCTGCTCGAGTTTGGCGTCGATCAGCTTGCGCAGCTCGTCCTGATACTCGTCGCTGAACTTCTCCGGCTCGAAGTCGCCGGCAAAGCTCTCCATCAGTGCGGCCGAGAGATCGAGTTCGCGCTGAGAGACGCGGGGACGCTCGTCCAGCGACGGGAAGCTCGCCTCGCGCACCTCGTCGTTCCAGAGCAGTGTTTGAAGCATGAGCACATCCCCGCGTACGCGGAGTGCCGCCAGCCGGCTCTTCTGCCGAAGCGCGAAGTTGACGATCGCCGTGCGTTCGGAATCCTCCAGGGTTCGCCGCAACAGCGTGTACGCCTTGAGCGACTTGGAGTCGGGTTCGAGGTAGTAGCTCTTGTCGAACATGATCGGATCGAGCTGGTCGTTCGGAACGAACTCGACCACGTCGATTTCGCGGCTGCGCTCGGCCGGCAGCGAGGCGAGGTCCTCAGCGGTGAGGATGACCGTGCGCTCGCCATCGTCATAGGCCTTACTGATGTGCTCGTACGGGATGATCTTTCCGTCGATCTCGCAGCGACGCTGGTAACGGATGCGTCCTCCGTCGGCATCGTGCACCTGGTGCAGCGGCACGTCGTGGTCCTCGGTGGCGCTGTACACCTTCACCGGAACGTTGACCAAGCCGAAAGTGATCGCGCCCGTCCATATCGCCCTCATGCGACCATCGTCACCGGAGTGCGGCGCTTTTTCAACCATTGCTTGAACTTCGGGGGCTCGGGCGTAGCGTTCAGGCATGGCGACATCCGAGAGCGAGGCGGTCGAGATCGACGGTCACCGGCTCAAGCTGACCAATCTCGACAAGGTGCTCTATCCCGCGACGGGCACGACGAAAGCGGATGTGATCGGCTACTACGCTGCGATCGCGGAGGTGATGATCCCGCATGTGCGCGACCGCCCCGCCACACGCAAGCGCTGGGTGCACGGCGTGGGCACTCCGGCGGAGCCCGGCGAGGTGTTCTTCCAGAAGAACTTGGACGAGGGCACTCCGAGCTGGGTGAAGCGCCGGACGATCAAGCACAAGACCAGCGCGAACGACTACCCGCTGGTCAACGACCGCGCCACGCTCGTCTGGCTTGCACAGATCGCGTCGCTCGAAGTGCACGTTCCCCAGTGGCGCATCTCGCGCGACGGCACTCCGAAGAACCCCGACCGGCTCGTGCTCGACCTCGACCCCGGCGAGGGCGTCACCCTCGCGGACTGCGCCCAGGTCGCGCGGCTGGCCCGCGACATCCTCACCGACATGGGGCTGGAGCCGATGCCGGTGACCAGCGGGAGCAAGGGCATCCACCTCTACGCCGCCCTCGACGGCAAGCAGACGAGCGACCAGGTGTCTGCCGTGGCGCACGAACTGGCCCGCGCGCTCGAGGCGGACCATCCCGATCTCGTGGTCAGCGAGATGAAGCGGGCGATCCGCGCGGGCAAGGTCTTCGTGGACTGGAGCCAGAACAACGCGGCCAAGACGACCATCGCACCCTATTCATTGCGGGGACGATTCGCTCCGACCGTTGCGGCTCCGCGCACCTGGCGCGAACTCGCCTCGAAAGATCTGGCTCACCTCGAGTTCCAGGAGGTTCTCGCCCGGGTGGAACGTCGCGGCGATCCGCTCGCCGACCTCTCGGCCGGCCACCTCGACGAAGAGGTGCACGGCGCCGCGGAGGACCGGCTCACTCTGTACCGGAGCAAACGGGACGCCGGCAAGACACCGGAGCCGGTGCCGGAGGAGACGCCGCGTTCGACAACGGGGCGAACCTTCGTCATCCAGGAGCACCACGCGCGCAATCTTCACTGGGATTTCCGGCTGGAGCGCGACGGAGTGCTCATGAGTTGGGCTCTTCCGAAGGGACCGCCGACCGATCCGGGACAGAACCATCTGGCCGTGCATGTCGAAGACCATCCCCTGGAGTACGGCGCCTTCGAAGGGGATATTCCGCACGGGGAATACGGTGCGGGTCACGTGACGATCTGGGACGCCGGAGATTACGACCTGGAGAAATGGCGGGAAGGCGAAGAGGTGATCGTCACTCTGCACGGGACAGCGGGCGGCGGGCTCGGCGGCGACCGGAAGTTCGCCCTGATCCACACCGGCGGTTCGGGTAAGGCCGATCAGAATTGGCTGATCCACCTGATGAAGACCGAAACGCACAAGCATGCAGGGAAGCCCGATGCTGAGAAGTCCCCAGCGATCGCCGGTGATCCTGTCTCTCCCATGCTTGCGACCTTGGGCTCGACGGCGGACGTGGCGGACGAAGAGGACTGGGCGTTCGAGATGAAGTGGGACGGCATCCGCGCGGTCGCCGAACTCCGCGACGGGGCACTGCGGTTGAGCACCCGCAACGGCAACGACGTCACCGGGACGTATCCCGACCTCGCGGGGCTGACCGACCTGGTCGGAGGGCGCGACGCCGTGCTCGACGGCGAGATCGTGACACTCGATAAGTCCGGCCGACCCGACTTCGGCATCCTGCAGACCCGGATGGGCCTCACCAAGGGCGGCGACGTTGCCGCGGCGGTGAAGCGTGCTCCCGCGCACTACATGGTCTTCGACCTGCTCGAGCTGGACGGGGAGAGCCTCCGCAAGCAGACCTACGATGAGCGTCGGTCCGCGCTCGAAAAGGTGCTGAAACCGCCGAAAGGGAACGCGGTGCAGGTTCCGCCGGCCTTCGACGGCGACCTGCAGCATGCCATCGACTCCAGCCGCGAATTGAACCTGGAGGGCGTGATGGCGAAGCGCCGGGACGGCACGTACTCCGCCGGCCGTCGCTCGCGCACCTGGATCAAGATCAAACACCACCGCACGCAGGAGGTTGTCGTCGCGGGCTGGCGTCCCGGAAACGGCCGTCGTGCGAACTCCATCGGCGCCCTGCTGCTCGGCATCCCCGACGGCGACGGCCTGCGCTACGTCGGCAAAGTCGGCACGGGCTTCACGGATGCGGTTCTCGACGATCTCAAAAAGCGACTGGCGGCGCATCCCCGCAAGACGAGCCCGCTGACAGGAGTGCCGTCCCTTGACGCGCGCGACGCCCACTGGGTGCGCCCAGACCTGGTCGGCGAAGTCGAGTTCGCCGAGTGGACGCCGACCGAACGTCTGCGACAGCCCAGCTGGCGCGGTCTCCGACCCGACAAGTCGGTGGCCGACGTCAGGCTGGAGTAGCGCCCGCGTAGCAACGCCATGGGCCGCGCGACGGTAGGATTTCCTTCGTGACCACAACAGCTCCTGCTTCCACCATCACCGAACTCGACGACGAGCACGGGCCGCTCGTCCGCAGCCTCAGCGCGGAAGTGCCCAGCGCGCTCGGCAACCTCCTCGCCACCCTGGTCGTACTGGTGACGCTGGTGTTCGGCGTGTGGAGCCTCATCGCCACCTGGAGCGGGAACCCGGACGCGGGCCTGCCGCTGTTCCAGGTGGCCGTCGCCAGCACCGTCGTTGCGCTGAACGCGCTCTACGCCCGGCGCACGTTCAGCTACGTGATCACCCTCATCGGCGCCGTGCTCTGGCTCTGGGTCTCCGTCACCCCTTTCCTGCCGTTCTGGCAGGTGCTGCTGCAGGGCGTGACGGTCACGATCATGCTGGCCGGCGTGGTGTACTCGCTCGCCGCGGTCGAACAGAGCAAGAAGCCGCGCTTCTAGCGCTCATCCGCGCGTGTTCACGCGCGTGTTCACGCGCGTGTTCGGATGCGCCGCGCCAGCCCGGGATAGTCGATCACGATCCCGTCCGGGTCGACCGTGAGGTCCCCGACGAAGTCACGACTCCCGCTCTGGTAGCGCACGACGCCGTGACCCGTCGCCGCGCTGAACGGCGCCTCCGAGCTGTAAAGCTGGTCGCTGCGGACGACTTCCAGTGACGGCAGTGCGACCCACGCCATGACGAACGCCGACTCCGGAACGGCGTCGGCCAGCGCTCCGAGCCGGAGGATCGGCATGGTGTTCGTCACGGGGCAGAGCGCGAGGTCGCAATCCAAGGCGCCCTCGATCGACGCGGCGTCACGGATGCCCGGCTCAGCCATGGGCTCGTCGCGATACCGGTTCAGCCCCTGAGCGTCCGCTTCGGAGGTCCAGCGGCCGTGCGCATCCCGCGCCAGCATCAACCGGCGGCTCCAGCCCCGCCCCGAGACGGCGACGTCGAGGCGTGTCGTGACCCAGGCCGGACCGGTCTCCAGTGCCCAGCCGGCGACGTAGTCGGTCGTGCGGGAGGTGCCGAGCGCGTCCAACCGGTCGGGCGCGAGGGTGATCGTCGCCGCCTCCAGTCGTTCCGGATCGTCGTCGCCCACCCATTCGACGTGCCTCACCGCTCCGCGCATCCGCTGACCGCCTCTCTGCATGATGCAGCGTACTCCCCCGTGTGGATCACCCGGCGGGAACGAGAACAGCGGCTGGGACCGGCACGGGGGCGGCCGGCCCGATATAGCGCGACGACGGACGCACGATCTTCCCCTCGGCCGCCTGCTCAAGGATGTGCGCACCCCAGCCGACCACCCTGGCCGCCGCGAAAGTGGGCGTGAACAGCTCACGCGGGATGCCGCAGGCTTCCATCACGACCGCCGCGTAGAACTCGACGTTGGTGTGCAGCTCACGGCCGGGCTTCAGCTCGGCGAGCAATTCCAGCACGCGCTCCTCCACCTCCACTGCGAAATCCACCCGCGGCCCGCCCAAGCCCTGGGCGATACCGCGCAGCAACCGGGAACGCGGATCCTCGGTGCGGTACACGGCGTGGCCGAAACCCATGATTCGCCCTCCCGAGCGGACTGCATCGGTCACCCACGCGTCGATCCTGTCGGTGGTGGCGATCTCGTCGAGCGTGTCCAGCGCGCGTCGGGGCGCACCACCGTGCAGCGGCCCGGCAAGCGCCCCGAGCGCGCCGACCACGGCGGCAGCCAGATCCGCGCCCGTCGACGCGATCACGCGCGCTGTGAACGTCGACGCATTGAAGCCGTGATCGATCGCGGCGGTCATGTACGCGCTGAGGGCATGCTCGCGCTGCGCGTCCGGAACCTCCCCCGTGAGGAGATACAGGTAGTCGGCGACCTGCCCCAGGTCAGCTCGCGGCTCCAGCGGGTCGCGCCCGTCGGCCAGGGCGTGCAGCGTTGCGATCAGCACGGGTGTCACCGCGCTCACGCGGATCGCGTCGGCGACCCGTGCTCCCTCGTCTTCGTCGTAGAGCGGGCGCATGCTGTCGTGCGCCGCAACCGCGGCGAGCGCCATGCGCACCCCGGCGAGCGCATCCGCGCCCCTGGTCAGCCTCGCGATCGCCGGCAGAACGTCGGCTACGGCCGGCGGGATGAGTCGTGCTTGGACGATTCGGGCACGGAACGAACGCAATTCGTCCGGCGTGGGCAGCGTGCCGAAGAGGAGAAGGTGCCACGACTCTTCGAAGGTGCGCTCAGCGGCCAATTCGACCGCCGAGTATTGGCGATAGTGGTAGAAGCCTTCGTGTCCCCGCACATCGCCGAGCGCGGTCTCGGCCGCGACGACGTTGGTCAGGCCACGGGGGACGTCGATCAGGGTGTCATCCATCCGGTCTGTTCGCATGGGTCTAGTGTGAGCATGTATCAATGCGTCGTCAACGTTGATTCGATCAACCTGGAGGGTCATGACCGCCGAACTCCCAGCACTGACCGCAGAGCAGACGGCCGAACGTCTGGGCATCAAACTCGAGACGCTCTACGCCTACGTCGCACGAGGCCGACTGACGCGCGCACGTACGCCCTCCGGCTCGACCTTCGACCCACTGGAAGTGGAACGGTTCGCGGCCTCGCGTCGGCAGCGAGCGGCCGCGGCGCCGTCGGCCGAACGGGGACACTCCGACGGGCGCCCGCTAATGGTCATCGACACGACCTTCGCGCACATCGAAGACGACGAATTGCTCTACCGCGATCGCGACACTGTCGAGCTCGCGCAGACCACATCGTTCGAAACGGTGGCGCGCTGGGCACTCACGGCGCAGTGGGATGCGGAGGCGAGTTTCGCCGCGCACCCGTCCGCCGTCGACCAGGCCAGACACGTGACCGCGGCCATGCCGCCGGCCGCGACACATCGCGACCGCCAGCTGGTGGCCGTCACGGTGCTCGCCGCGGCCGATCCGCTGCGATACACGCTCGATCCGGTCGCCGTCGCATCAGCGGCCGAATCGCTGGTCGCCGGGATGGTCGACGTGCTGCCGATCGTGTCAGGCGCGGCTCTTCCCGCGGCTCGCGAGGCCTCGATCGCGGCACGACTCTGGCCGCGTCTCACCGCGCATCCGGCGACCCCTCCGGCGCTGCACCAACTGAATGCCGCGCTCGTGCTCCTCATCGACCACGACCTCGCGATCTCGACACTCGCCGCGCGGGCGGCCGCCTCCGCGCGAGCCAACGCATACGCCGTGGTCACCACCGGGCTCGGCGCACTGGACTCCCCCCTGCACGGCAACGCCAGCCGCGCGACGCACCGGATGCTGGCGCGCGTTGTCGCGGGCGAGCATCCCGAGCGGGTGGTCGCCGATACGATGATCAGCGATCGAGGTGCAGTGCCCGGGTTCGGGCACGCGCTATACCGGCGCGGCGACCCGCGGGGACGGGCGCTGCTCGAGATGCTGCGCGAGCGGTCCGGGGCGGCTGCTGTTCTTGAAGCGGCCGAGCGGGTCTCAGCGGTGGTCGGCTCCCGCACGGGGACGCATCCCAACGTGGACTTCGCACTCGCCGCGATCTCGCTCGCCGATGGGATGCCGGACGACGCCGGCGAGGTCGTGTTCGCGACTGCGCGCACGATCGGCTGGGTTCTG
>DASYGJ010000154.1:0-9193 GCA_035999915.1 Leifsonia sp. | reverse complement strand
ACCCGGTGCTTGTCGAGTCGGTGGTCGTGGATGCGCAGGGCGGACCCGAGGGCGCCGCCCGCTCGGCCCGCCATGCCGCCTTCGAACGCGCGCTGGTCGAGTCGGGCGCAGAGCGCATCCTGCTCGCCCACACCCTGGACGACCAGGCCGAGACCGTGCTTCTCGGCCTCGCGCGAGGCTCCGGCCCGACCAGCCTGCAGGGGATGCGGCCCGACACCGGCCGCCTCCTTCGGCCGCTCCTCGCACTGCGCCGCGCCACCACGAAGGCCTTCTGCGCCGACTCCGGCCTCGCGCCGTGGAACGACCCGCAGAACGAAGACCCGGCTTACGCGCGCGTGCGGGTCCGCTCATCCGTCCTTCCGGTGCTCGAGCGGGAACTCGGCCCCGGAGTGGCCGAGGCGCTGGCGCGCACGGCGGATCAGCTGCGGGAAGACAATGAGGCCCTCGACGGTCTCGCCCTCGACTGGGCCCTCGAACTCGTCAGCCAGACGGACGAGGGCGCCGTCGCGCTCGACGTGAGGGGCCTTGCCGCCGATCCTCCCGCGCTCCGGCAGCGGATCATCCGACTCGTCGTCTCCGCGGAGTTCGGGGTCTCCCTCAGCCGGGCCAACACCCTCGCCGTGGCCGAGCTGATCACCGACTGGCATGGCCAGAAACCGCTCAGCCTGCCAGGCGTTAGAGTTGTCAGGCAGAACGGACTGCTCATCTTCTCGGACGACCTCTAAGGACAGCACCGCCCCCATGGAACTCACGGACGTTCACGACGACCTGACCGAGATTCTCATCACCGACGAGCAGATCCGCTCCCGTCTGGCCGAGTTGAGCCGAGAGATCGAACGCGACTACGCGGACAGAGAGGTACTCCTCGTCGGCGTGCTCAAGGGTGCTGTCATGGTGATGGCCGACCTCGCGCGCGAGTTGAAGATCCCGGTCACGATGGACTGGATGGCCGTCAGTTCTTACGGTTCCGGCACGGCGTCGAGCGGCGTGGTCCGCATCCTCAAAGACCTGGACACCGATCTGCAGGGCAAGACCGTCCTCATCGTCGAGGACATCATCGATTCCGGCCTCACCCTGTCGTGGTTGCTCGCCAACCTGCGTTCCCGCGGCCCGGAGTCCATCGAGATCTGCACGCTCCTGCGCAAGCCCGAGGCCTCCCGCGTCGACATCGACGTGAAGTACGTCGGGTTCGACATCCCGAACCAGTTCGTGGTGGGCTACGGTCTCGACTACGCGGAGAAGTACCGCAATCTGCGCGGCGTCGGTATCCTCGCGCCGTCCGTCTACAGCTAGACGAACAGGGCCATCGGAGGCGCATCACCGCACGTGTCGCCCAAAGCGAACACGCAGCCGTCATTCAGCGCTAGCGCGATACCCTTGCAGCACCATGAACGCCAAGAAGATTTTCCGCGGGCCTTTCCTCTACATCGTGCTTGCCATCGTCATCGTGTGGATCGGGTCCAGCCTGATCACCATGTCGGGCTTCAAGGCAGTTTCGACCCAAGAGGGCCTCAAGCTGCTCCAGAGCGACAAGGTCGCCAGCGCGAAGATCGTCGATGGTGAGAACCGCGTCGACCTCACCCTGAAACAGGCCGACAGTACGCTCGGCACGCAGGTGCAGTTCTATTACGTGACGCCGCGCGGCGCTGACATCGTCAAGGCGGTCGACAGCGCGAACCTGAGCAAGGGCTTCGACGACGAGGTTCCGCAGACCAACTGGCTGCTCTCCGCGATCGGCTTCCTCCTGCCGGTGCTGCTGATCGGAGTGTTCTTCTGGATCATGCTGTCCGGGATGCAGGGGGGCGGCAACAAGGTCATGCAGTTCGGCAAGTCCCGGGCGAAGCTGGTCACGAAGGAGTCGCCCAAGGTGACCTTCGACGACGTCGCCGGGTCCGACGAAGCCATCGAAGAGCTCGAGGAGATCAAAGACTTCCTCAAAGAGCCGGCCAAATTCCAGGCGGTGGGGGCGCGCATCCCCAAGGGCGTGCTGCTCTACGGCCCTCCCGGAACCGGTAAGACGCTTCTGGCGCGCGCCGTCGCGGGCGAAGCGGGCGTTCCCTTCTACTCGATTTCCGGATCGGACTTCGTCGAGATGTTCGTCGGCGTCGGCGCCTCCCGCGTGCGCGACCTGTTCCAGCAGGCCAAAGAGAACGCGCCGGCCATCATCTTCGTCGACGAGATCGATGCGGTCGGCCGTCACCGCGGTGCGGGCCTCGGCGGTGGGCACGACGAGCGCGAACAGACGCTGAACCAGCTGCTCGTCGAGATGGACGGCTTCGACCCGAAGACCAACGTCATCCTGATCGCGGCGACGAACCGTCCCGACATCCTCGACCCGGCCCTGCTGCGTCCCGGCCGCTTCGACCGGCAGATCGGCGTGGACGCGCCGGATATGCTCGGCCGCAAGAAGATCCTCGAGGTGCACGGCCGCGGCAAGCCGCTCGCCGCTTCGGTCGACCTCGAAGTGCTCGCCCGCAAGACGCCTGGCTTCACCGGCGCCGACCTGGCCAACGTGCTCAACGAGGCCGCGCTGCTCACGGCGCGCTCAAATGCGCAGCTGATCGACAACCGGGCACTGGATGAGGCGGTCGACCGCGTGATCGCCGGCCCGCAGAAGCGCACCCGGGTCATGAAAGACCAGGAGAAGCTGATGACGGCCTACCACGAAGGCGGACACGCCCTCGCCGCCGCCGCGATGCGCTACACCGACCCGGTCACGAAGATCACGATCCTCCCGCGCGGACGTGCCCTCGGCTACACGATGGTCATGCCGTTGGAAGACAAGTACTCGGTCACCCGCAACGAACTGCTCGACCAGCTGACGTATGCGATGGGCGGTCGCGTGGCCGAAGAGATCGTGTTCCACGACCCCACCACCGGCGCCTCCAACGACATCGAGAAGGCCACCTCCATCGCCCGCAAGATGGTCACGGAATACGGCATGAGCGCCGACATCGGCTCCGTGAAGCTGGGCCAGGCCAACGGCGAGATGTTCCTCGGCCGCGACATGGGTCACCAGCGCGACTACTCGGAGACGATCGCCGAACGTGTCGACACCGAGGTGCGCGCCCTGATCGAGAAGGCGCACGACGAGGCCTGGGAGGTCATCAACCTGAACCGGGCGATCCTCGACCGGCTGGCGGCCGAGCTGCTCGAACAGGAGACACTCGACCACAACCAGATCGCCGAGATCTTCACCGACGTCGTGAAGCTGCCCGAGCGCCCGCAATGGCTCTCCAGCGACAAGCGACCGATCTCCGACCTGCCACCGATCGACTACCCGAAGGCCAAGGCGCCCATCGACGCCGGTGCCGTGGACGGCGGAGTCGGCTCCGAGCCGCCGTCGAAGCCGAAGCGCGCTCCGGTGCGCAAACCGCGCCCGGCCACCGCATAGAGCCGCGGCGCGCATGACCGGATTCGATCGTCCGCGCATCGAGGCCGCCGTCGCCGAGATCCTCGCCGCCATCGGCGAGGATCCGTCGCGTGCGGGCCTCGAGACGACCCCGCGCCGCGTCGCCGACGCCTACGAGGAGTTCTTCGCCGGCGTCGGCAAGGATGCGCTGAGCGAGCTCGGCGCTCCCGTCCCGCTCGAAGGCCATGTGGCGGAGACCGTGATCCTGCGTGACATCCGTTTTCGGTCGGTGTGCGAGCACCACTTGCTGCCCTTCCTCGGAGTGGCTCACGTCGCCTACCTGCCGGGCGACCGGGTGGTCGGTCTCGGCCGCATCCCTCGTGTCATCGAAACGCTGGCCGCGCGCCCCCAGATGCAGGAGCGCCTGACCGAGCAGATCGCCGACACGATCGAGCAGGGCGTCGGCGCGCGCGGGGTTCTCGTGGTGCTGGATGCGCAGCACGAGTGCGTCACAACCCGCGGCGCACGACAGTCGGACTCCACCACCGTGACCATCGCCTCACGCGGCGTGCTCGCCGAAACGGCCGCCCGCTCGGAGATCGTCACGCTGATCGGGCGCGGCGTCGCGTGACGCTCATCATGGGCGTCCTCAACGTGACGCCGGATTCGTTCAGCGACGGCGGTCTCTGGCTGGAGCCCGAAGCGGCCATCGCTCACGCCATGGACCTGGTCGAACAGGGCGCCGACATCATCGACGTCGGAGGTGAGTCCACCCGGCCGGGCGCCCGCAGCGTAGATCCGGTGGAGGAGCAGCAGCGTGTGATTCCGGTCATCCGGGCGCTTGCCGACCGCGGGGTGTCGGTGAGCGTCGACACGATGCACGCCGTCACCGCCCGTGCGGCGGCCGATGCCGGCGCCGTGATCATCAACGATGTCTCGGGCGGCCTCGCCGACGGGGGGATGCCGCAAGCGGTGCTCGACACCGGGCTGCAATACGTGGTGATGCACTGGCGTGGCCAGCTCGATTCCAAAGATTCACTCGCGACCTACCGGCACACCGTCTCGGAGGTGCGCAGCGAGCTCTCGGCCCGGCTCACCGATCTCGTCGACCGAGGGATCGATCCGGCCAAGCTGATCATCGATCCTGGCCTCGGATTCTCCAAGAACGCGCAGCACAACTGGCAGGTGCTGGGTAACCTCCCGGCGTTCGAGACACTCGGCTACCCCGTGCTGATCGGAGCCTCTCGCAAACGCTTCCTCGGCGCGCTGCTGCCGGAGGGTGCCGCGGCGTCCGACAGGGATGCGCCGACCGCTGTGATCAGCGCCCTTGCCGCGCAGGCGGGCGCTTGGGCTGTGCGGGTGCACGACGTCGCCTCCACTCGCTTGGCCCTCGATGTGGCCGCGGCATGGCAAGGTGGAACCGATGACTGACCCAGCTTCGACCCGCGGAACCGACTCGATCATCCTCACCGGCCTTCGAGTGCGGGCGCACCACGGCGTCTACGACTTCGAGCGCGAGAACGGACAGGATTTCGTGATCGACGTCACCGCTTGGCTCGATCTCGCCGCGGCGGCCGCGAGCGATGACGTCGCGACCACGGTGCACTACGGAGAGCTGGCCGCTGAGGTGACGGATGCGGTGCGCCGCGACCCCGTGGATCTCATCGAGACGGTGGCCGAGCGGATCGCCGCCATAGTCCTCTCCCATTCGCCGGTGACCGCCGTCGAGGTGACCGTTCACAAGCCCGACGCCCCGATCGACGTTCCGTTCGCCGACGTGGCCGTGCGCATCCTGCGGGGGCGATCGTGACCGGAGGTGTGACGCCCAAGCCGCAGCGGATGCGCGTCGGCATGCCCGGAGTGCTCGCCCTGGGTGCGAACCTCGGAGACCGGGAGGCGACCATCCGCACCGCTCTCGAAGCGCTCGACGCCGTGCCCGGGCTTCACGTCGTGGCCGTCTCGCCGCTCTACGAGACGCCCGCTCTCAAGCTCACCGGGGTCGATCATGACGCGCCCGCCTACCTCAACGCCGTGACGCTCGTCCACACCGCGCTCCCGCCGCACGCCCTGCTCGACGCTGTGAACGCCGTCGAGAACGAGCTGGGCCGGGTGCGCGACGAACGCTGGGGCGATCGCACCATCGACATCGACATCATCGACCTGGGCGGCCTCGAGAGCGCCGATGACCGGCTCACCCTGCCGCATCCGCGGGCCGCGGAGCGCGCCTTCGTCCTTGTTCCGTGGCTGGCCGTGCAGCCGGATGCCGTGCTCACAGGCCAGGGCCCGGTCGCGCAGCTCGCAGAGCGGGCCACCGACACCGTGACCCTGTACACCGCTCCGCCGTCAATCACTGGAGGTACGTCGTGAAACGCACCGGGGCGGCCGGCATCGTCGCGCTCGCTGTCGCGGGGGCTGTCGTCGGCTTTCTCACCGAGTTGGCCGCGGCCGGCGCCGGCTTGGCCGTCTTCATCCCGCCGCTGACGCTCCCGATCACCCTGATCGCCATCGCCGTGATCGTCGTGGCCTTCGCGGTCCCCATCCGCCGCGCGACGCATCCCGCCGAGGGCCGGACCCCCCGTCGGATCGATCCGTTCCAGGCGATGCGGGTCGTCGTGCTCGCCAAGGCGTGCAGCCTGAGCGGCGCTCTGCTGACCGGAGTGGGAATCGGTTTTCTCGTCTACCTGCTGAGCCGTGACGTGTTCCCGGCCACCAGCTCTCTGCTGCTGACCGCGGCCGCAACCCTCGGGTCGGCCATCCTGCTGGCTGCCGGCCTCATCGCCGAGCACATGTGCACGCTTCCCCCGGATGACAAAGACGACCAGCCGGAGAACGCGCATGCCAAATCGTCTTGATCTCTCCGTCGGCGACTGGCGACGTGTTTCGCCGAAGTACGTCGTCGTCGTCATCGTCGGCACGCTCATCAGCGGTGTCTTCTTCGCGGCCCTCGCAACCTTCCTCTGGCTCGTCGCCCGCTGGGACTGGGCGTGGGTCCTGCTCGCGGCGATCGCGGTCACCACCGTGATCGCCCTGATCATCGCGCCGCGCCGCGCCCGATCCATCGGCTACCGGTTGCGCGACGACGACCTGCTGTTCCGTCGCGGCATCATGTTCCTGCGGTTCGTGTCTGTGCCGTACGGCCGCATGCAGCTGATCGACATCACGCGCGGGCCGGTCGGACGCATCCTCGGACTCGCCGACCTCAAGTTCGTCACGGCGGCCGCGGCGACCGGGGTGCGGATCCCGGGGCTTCCCGAGGCCGATGCGTCCGAGCTGCGTGACCGGCTTGTCGAGCTGGCGGAGAGCAGGCGGGCAGGACTGTGAACGGCCTGCCGAGCGGTCCGCTGAGCGCGTCGGAGAAAGCCGCCGAGCGCTTCACGGACGGCGAGTGGCACCGTCTGCATGCCGCTACCCCGCTGTTGCGCGGAGGCATATTCTTCGTGGCCGTGCTCGGTTTTATTTTGTCGAACCTGCGCGAGCGCATCGTCAACTTCTTCGTGGGAGGGCCGGACTTCGGCGGCGACCCCATCGACCAGATCGTCAATCACGGCTGGGAGGGCTGGGTGCTCCTCGCCATCGCCGGCGGGCTCACGCTCGCGATCGGCGCCTTCTACCTGTCGTGGCGGATGCACACCTTCCGCATCACCGGTGATGCCGTCGAAGTGCGCAGCGGCATCTTCTTCCGCATCCAGCGCAAGGCGCGGCTCGACCGCATCCAGGGCATCAATGTGGTGCGCCCACTCCTGGCCCGCATTTTCGGCGCGGCCAAGCTGGACATCACGGTCGCCGGGCACGACGCGAACGTGCAGCTGAGCTACCTCGGATCTTCCTTGGCCGACGGTCTGCGCGCCGACGTTCTGCGGCTCGCATCGGGCGTGAAAGCGGTCGAGCAGGCGCAGGCGCAGGTACAAGCCGGGGCGGTCTCCGACGTCCTGACGCGCCGCGTGAACGAGTTTCTCGCGCCGGAGCTCGACCCGAACGCCGCGCCACCGCAATCCGTCGTCAAGATTCCACCGCTGCGCCTGCTCGGTTCGCTCATCCTCAGCGGCTTCACGATCTTCGTGCTGATCATCGTGCTCCTGCTGATCCTGGCCGCAGCGAGCGGCCAGCTCTGGCTTCTGTTCGTCATCCTTCCCGGCCTCCTCGGTTCGTCGAGCTTCTACATCAACCGCTTCGCGAAATCGCTGCGCTATTCCGTCGCCGGCACCGCCGACGGCGTCCGCGTCGGTTTCGGTCTGCTCACCACCAGCAACGAGACGCTGCCGCCGGGCCGCATCCACGCCGTCGAGGTGATGCAGCCGCTGATGTGGCGTCCGTTCGGGTGGTGGCAGATCCGCATCGACACCGCCGGCCACTCGAAGGAGAAGGGCGCCGCAGGGCAGCCCAACACGACGATGCTCCCGGTGGGTGACGTCGAAGATGTGGCCCGCGTGCTCAGCCTCGTGCTCCCCGGGTTCGCCACCGAACAACACCGGGCGGTGATCGGCGCCGGGATGACCTCTCGCGGCAGAGACTCTTTCACTGGCAGCCCGCGCCGCGCCGCGTGGATCCGCCCCTTCTCCTGGCAGCGCACCGGGTACACCGTGCTCGACGGTGTCATCCTCCTGCGTCGCGGCTTCGTCTGGCGCAGCCTCGCCATCGTGCCGCTCGCACGGCTCCAGAGCCTCGAGATCGAGCAGGGTCCGATCGATCGGGTCCTCGGTCTCGCCCGGGCGCGCCTGCACACCGTGTCTGGTCCGGTCCACCCGCGCCTGCCCGGTGTGGACCGCGAACAGAGCGTCGCGCTCTTCGACACAGTGGCGGCCGGTGCGATCGCGTCCGCCGAAGCGGATACCAGTCATCGCTGGGCGGCCGTCGACCCGGCGGCGCTCCCGCGGATCGGTGAGCAGACGGCCGTCGACGGTGACCATCCCGAGCGAGCGGAGTCATGATGCAGCGTTCCGGACGTCTCGGCCTCGGCATCGTCGGCGCCGGCCGCGTCGGCCCGACTCTCGGCGCGGCACTGGCGGGGGCGGGTCACGCGATCGTCGGCATCTCGGCGGTGTCCGAGGCGAGCAGGGAGCGTGCGGAGGCGATGCTTCCGGGCGTCCCCATCCTCGACGTCCCGCTGCTCGTGGAGCGAAGTGAACTGGTGATCCTCGCCGTGCCCGACGACGAGCTGCCCGGTCTGGTGGCCGGCCTGGCCGCGACCGGAACCTGGCAGCCCGGACAGATCGTGTTGCACACTGCGCCCGGGTTCGGGGTGGGCGTGTTGGCGCCGGCGACGGCGGCCGGGGCCATTCCGCTTGCCGTGCATCCCGCCTTGCAATTCACCGGGACCAGTCTCGATCTCGCCCGCCTCGCCGAAAGCTACTTCGCGGTCACGGCACCGTCGCCTGTGCTCCCGATCGCCCAAGCCCTCGTGGTCGAGATGGGTGGCGAGCCTGTGATCATCGCCGAGGCCGATCGCCCCGCCTATGCGGAAGCAATCGCAACGGCCGCCTCGTTCTCGCGCGCGATCGTCGAACAGTCGACAGGGATCCTCCGCGACATCGGCGTTGAGAATCCTGGGCCCTTCCTCAGTTCCCTCGTGCGCTCGGCCGTCGACAACGCGCTAGCCCGCGCCTCGGCACCGAGCCGGCTGGACGCCGACGCCGTTCTTGGTGAGTTCGGGACTTTCGAAGGAGATGCGGACGGGGGAGGACCCGGCGGCGACTGATGTCGGCGCGGCGCGAGTAGCCTGGATGTCCGGCCGTTTTCGTGCTCGTCCCGTTCGGGACCGCGGCTGTAGGGGAGCAGATGCCTGAGGTTGTGACCACCATCGCCGAACTGCGTCGCCGGGTCGCCGACGCGCGCGAGATCGCC
>DASYGJ010000151.1:0-3801 GCA_035999915.1 Leifsonia sp. | reverse complement strand
GATCTGCTGCCGGGCGAACAAGTGAGCGTTGTCGACATCGCCAACGGCAGCCGGTTCGAGACGTACCTGATCGCCGGCGAACGCGGCAGCGGGGTGATCGGCGTCAACGGCGCAGCCGCCCATCTCGCCGAGGTGGGCCATCTCGTCATCGTCATCTCCTACGCACAGCTGACGGATGCGGAGGCTCGCGCCTTCGAGCCGACCGTCGTGCACGTGGATGCCGCCAACCGCATCCTCGCCGTCGGCACCGACCCCGCAGAGGCTTTCACACCGGAGGTCTTCCGGCCTCCGTTCGCCGCACGCTGATCACACGAGAAAGCCGCCCGCCCTGGTGCGGGTTCACGTCGATGGCGTATAACGGTCCCATGAGCGACGCGATCACCAACTGGATCGACCTCTACCGCCGGGCCTGGGAGACCAACGACCCCGACGACATCCGCGCACTCTTCACCGAGGACGCCTCCTACCGCACTGAGCCCTTCGCAGAGCCCTGGGACGGCCACCTCGAGATCGTCGAGGGCTGGCTGGACGCTCAGGACGATCCCGGTGCCGCGGCGTTCGAGTGGCGACTCGCCGGGCGGGAGGGTCCGCTGCACTTCGTCGAAGGCCTGACGGAATATCGGGACGGTCCGACCTACAGCAACCTGTGGGTGATCCGTCTCGCACCCGACGGCCGCGCCGAGGAGTTCACCGAGTGGTGGATGGAACAGGACGGCGGGCACGCCTCAGAGGGAGCCCAGCCAGAGTCCTAGGCCGGCCGCGGCGAGCGCCAGCCCGAGCATCCCGATGCCGTTGAAGAGCGCGGCGCGGTACCGCCGCTGCTGGGCGAGACGCACCGTTTCGTAGCTGGCCGTGCTGAACGTGGTGTATCCACCCAGGAAACCGGTTCCGAGGATGGCGCGCCACTCGGCGGGCAGTCCGTGGGCGAGGGCGAGCGCGGTCACCAGCCCCAGCAGAAAGGATCCCGTGACGTTGATCACGGTCGTGCCGAGCGGGAAGTTGACGGCGAGCCGGCTGCGCAGCACGCCGTCGAATACGAGTCGCGCGACCGCTCCGAGGCCACCGGCCGCGGCTACGGCGAGCACGACGAGCGGTGTCACGAGGAGGCCCTCCGTCGGGCGAGCCGGGCCGAGAGCGCGATGCCGGCCACGGTGGCGAGAGCTCCGACCACGATCGTCGCAACGGCGTAAAGGATGCTGCCGCCCACGTTCTGCGCAACGATCAGCCCATCGGTGTCCACCGCGAATGCGCTGTACGTCGTGAAGCCGCCAAGGACGCCGGTTCCGATGAACAGTCTGAGGTCGCGCCGGCGTCCCTCATCCGCCCCACGCAGGGCGAGCGCCTCGAGCAGCGCCCCGAGCAGGAAGGCGCCGACGACATTGATGCCGAAAGTGCCGACCGGCATCCCCGCCACCGGAGGCACGACACCAGAAAGCAGAAAACGTACGGTGGTTCCAGTGGCGCCACCCACGAAGACGAGAGCGATGTACCGCCAGTGAAGGTGCACCGGCACGGCCTTGTTCGCGGACAACCAGCATCCTTCCCGTTCGCACGACCCCCGGGAACTATACCGGCGGATCCTCCCATGGCAGCCGGCCCTCGCCGCTGACCGGGGCCAACGGCACCACGATCACGGGACGATGTTGGCGGTGCGCCAGATGAACAGCGATCGAGCCGTTGAAGAATTCGCGGATGCTCCCCCGGAGCCCGGCCTCGCGCGTTCCGACAACGATGTAGCGCACATCCAGGTCTTCGGCCAGTCGGGCGAGTGCCCACGATGGGTCTCCGGCGAGCTGCTCCAGGCTGTACCGCACGCCCATCGGCCGGAGCACATCGCGCAGGTGCGCCTCCAGCTCCGGGTCGAACTTCTCTTCCTCGACCTCCGGCAGGTCCGGGTCGTACGGCAGGGCGACGACTGTCCCATCCATATAGCTCGAGACCAGATAGCGGTTGACGTCGACGTTGGCACAGACGAGTGGGAGGTCGAGGTCTTCGGCCAGCCTGGCCGCCTGCTCGACCACGGCCACCGGCTGCCCGGCGACCACCGCGACCAGAACTCCGCCCCGTTGCGTGTTATCTGTTCCGCCCATGAGTCAAGTGTGGGGGGCGGTCGCCCCGGCGTCCAGCGCTCCCTCGGGTGTCGTGACCCTTGGCGGCAGCCGGATGCGAGAGTACCGTCACGACAAGACCGCTCGAAGGGAGCCCGATGAGTTTCGAGAAGCCGCCCCTGCCGCGGGAGCGGCGGCGGACGACGGCAGGGTTGCGCCCGCTGCCTGTGCTGACGAAAGACTTGGTAGCGCAACTGCGCCGACTGATCGCCGGTGAGTTAGCGCTGTTCAAGACCGAGATGGCGGCGAAGGCCAAGGCCGCGGGAATCGGCGCCGGCCTGCTCGTCGGAGCTCTCGTCTTCGTGTTCTTCGCTTTGTGCGCGCTGATCACGACGGCGGTTCTGGCTCTGGCTCTCGTGCTCCCGGCCTGGCTCGCGGCTCTGGTGGTCGCCGTGATCCTGTTGCTGCTCGCCGGCATCGTGGCCCTGATCGGACGCTCCAGTCTCAAGCGTGGCCTCCCGCCCGTGCCCGACGACCTCAAGCAGGAACTGGGCGCAGACCTCAAAGCGCTCAAGGGGGAACGACCGTGACCGATCGCGGAGCGGACCGTGCGCCACTGCCGAAGGATGCAGGCATCCACGTTCTCCAGCTCGACCTCGAGCAGACCAGGGACGAACTTGCGAGCACGCTCGACGACCTGTTCGCCACGTTCAATCTCCGTGTGCAGATCCGTTCGCATCCGGTGATGTTCGCCGGGCTATTCCTGGGCGCGCTCGGTGCGGCCGTCGGCGCGGTCCTGCTGCTTTCGCGGGGACGCTCGCGTGGCGCCCGCTGACCGCGGCGGCGTCGGAACCGCACGCGCGGAAGCTCTCGGCCGCATCGAGGCGGCCCATCACGTCTCCTGGTTCCGGCTGCCGTGGGGCGCCATCCTGAAGCGCACTCTGAGGAGCTTCTCCCTCGATGCTTGCACCGACTTGGCTGCCGGCCTCACCTACTTCGCCGTGCTGTCCCTGTTCCCGGCGATCATCGCGTTGGTGAGCATCCTCGGCATCATCGGGCAGAGCAAGGCGGGAATCAACGCATTGTTCGGGATGGTCGAACAACTGGCCCCCGGCTCCCTGAACGCGGTGAAGGCGCCGATCGAGAACGTCGTCGCCTCCCCCGCCGCAGGCTGGGCTCTCGCTATCGGCGTCGTCGGCGCGATCTGGTCGGCGTCCGGATACGTCGGCGCGTTCGGCCGCGCACTCAACCGCGTGTACGGCGTGGCCGAGGGGCGAACGGCGTTCTCGCTGCGTCGGGTACAGCTCGGGGTCACCCTCGCGTCGCTCGTGCTCATCGCCGTCGTCGCGGTGCTCCTGGTGGTCTCCGGCCCGCTCGCGTCGGCCATCGGGGATGCTCTGCACCTGGGCCAGACAGTGCAGGTCGTCTGGGCGATCGTCAAATGGCCGGTTCTTGTCGTGGCTCTGGTCCTTCTCGTAGCGTTGCTCTACTACGCGACACCGAACGTTCGACAGACGCGATTTCGCTGGCTCACCACCGGCTCGCTCACCGCTATCGTGCTGCTCGCCATCGTGTCGGCGCTGTTCGCGCTGTACGTCGCCAACTTCGGCAACTACAACCGAACCTACGGCTCGCTCGCCGGCATCATCGTCTTCCTCCTCTGGATCTGGATCGCCAACGTGATCCTGCTCCTCGGCTCCGAACTCGACTCCGAGATCGAACGCGTCCGCCAGCTGGTGAGCGGCATCGACGC
>DASYGJ010000126.1:0-7635 GCA_035999915.1 Leifsonia sp. | reverse complement strand
CGGGCGGCGCAGCGGAATCCGATATGGCTCATGCCCGTGTCGATCATTTGCGGGCGACGAGCGGCAGGTCGGTACCGCATGCAATAACTGTCCGCACAGAGGAACGAGCCGCCCTTGACAACCCTCCGCGGTGTTTGAAATTGCGGCTGACGCGCATCGACGCTGCGTTCTTCGATGCCCCCGCGCGGGTCCCGCGGGATGCAACACGAGTCGACGACGGACGGGTGACGGTCTTGGTACCAGTCCGCCGTCCACTCCCACACGTTGCCAGCCATATCGGCGAGTCCAAAATCGTTGGATGGGAATGCGCCGACCTTCGTCGTCGCGCCGTAGCCCGCCTCGGCACGCCAAGGGAAATCGCCATGCCAGAAATTGGCGCGCCGTTCACCATGTCGCTCCGGCTGATCGCCCCAGGTGAAGGGCGCGCCATCGAGTTGGCCGCGAGCAGCGTGCTCCCATTCGGCTTCCGTTGGCAACACGAGTCCCGCCCAGGTCGAGTAGGAGTCCGCATCCTCGTAGGCGACGTGGACGACCGGGTGATCCTCGCGCCCTGCCAGATCGCTTTCCGGCCCTTCAGGAGCCTTCCATGATGCGCCCGGTGTCCACCTCCACCACAGGCTCAGGTGGCGAAGGTCAACCGGACCGTCCGTGCGCGCAAAAACCATCGATCCGGCCACCAGGTTTTCGGGTGGGGCGCCCGGGAATTCGTCCGGGTCCAACGGCCGCTCGGCAACTGATGTGTAGCCGGTAGCGGCGACGAATTCGGCGAATTCCGCGTTTGTCACCGTGGTGCGGGAAAGCCACAGTCCGCTGACCTCGACGATATGCGCGGGCGCTTCCTCGGGATAGTGATCATCCGATCCCATCCGAAACGTGCCGCCAGGGATCCAGACCATGTCCTCTCGCGGTGGCACGCCGGTAGGCAGACCGCGCCCAAGCAGTGTCATGTGCTCGCTTGACCGGCCTGCAGTTTGGCCAGTACTTCATCGAGGCTGAACGACGCCGGCTTCTGACGGGGCGGAAACTCGACCAGACTCTGAATCATCTCGAACACGAAAGCTTGAGCCGGGACCGCCACCCAGGCGTGATCCAGAATCCAGTCATAGTACGTGTTCGAGGTGATATCGGCGCGTTCGAATGGGTCGGTACGTAGGTTGAATATCTTCGGGACCCGTAAGGGCGTGAACGGCTCTGCCCAGACCCGCAGGGTGCCCGGGGCGCGCTGCTCCAGGAAGACGAGCTTCCAATTGTCATATCGGATGGCGGTCAGATCCCCGTCGTCAGACACGTAGAAGAAGTAGTTTCGGGCGCTTTCCGCGGATTCACCGGTCAGATAGGGCATTTGGTCGTGACCATCGAGATGGACCTTGTACGTTTTGGATCCCAATTGGGCGCCGGCCCTGAGTTGGTCTGCTATGTCGGGCACGCCGGCCGCGGCGAGAAGCGTTGGGAACCAGTCGTTGTGCGTCATGATCCCATTGAGAACGGTTCGCGCAGGAATTCTGCCTGGCCACCGCACCACAGCGGGAACGCGATACCCACCTTCCCAATTCGTGTTCTTTTCACCGCGAAATGGCGTCATTGCGGAATCAGGCCACGAGTTCAGGTGCGGGCCATTGTCGGTTGAATAGATGACGATCGTGTCTTCAGCAATGCCGAGGTCGTCCAAGAGCGTGAGCAACTCGCCAACCAGCTTGTCATGGTCAATCATCGTGTCGTGATAATCCGACTGCCAGCGACCGGCTTGGCCCTTGCTCTCAGGCTTGACATGGGTGCGGAAGTGCATGTGAGTGGAATTGAACCACAGGAAGAAGGGCTGGTCGGCAGCCGCCTTGTCCTTGATGAAGCCGCTCGCGGCCGTAAGAAACTCGTCATCAACGGTTTCCATACGCTTCTTCGTAAGTGGGCCGGTATCCTCGACCCGCTGGGTACCATCGTCGTTCGCCCACGAGTGGATAACCCCGCGCGGACCGAATCGCTCTCTGAAGTTCGGAAAGTCAGCCGGCTTCGGATAATCGTCAAGCTCCGGCTCTTCCTCGGCATTCAGGTGGTAGAGGTTCCCGAAGAATTCGTCGAATCCATGCATCGTCGGGAGATATTCATCCCTATCACCCAAGTGATTCTTACCGAACTGCCCGGTGGCGTAGCCGTGCGCTTTCAGTGCCGTCGCAATCGTAGGGTCTTCGGCCTGTAGCCCGATCTCAGCGCCAGGCATTCCGACTTTGGTGAGACCGGTGCGAATGGGGTTCTGCCCACAAATGAAAGCCGCGCGTCCAGCAGTGCAACTCTGTTCCCCGTAGTAGTCGGTGAACCTGACGCCTTCCTCCGCAATGCGGTCGATGTTAGGGGTGCGATAGCCCATGATCCCGTCGCTGTAACAACTCAGATTCGAGATACCGATGTCGTCGCCCCAGATAACGAGAATATTGGGCTTGTCCTGTGTCATGGTGACCTCTTCCGAACCTTGGCCCAGAGCATAGACCCTGAGAACGCGTCACCAACAGGGGCACTGCTATCGGTGTAACGAGCGACCGCGAATCATCCTCATCCTGACGGTATGACGACGGCACCGCCTCGTCGTACGAAGATGACGGCAGCAGGTCCGCCGTGTTCGAGATGCGATCGTGGAGGTCGATGGTGAGCGCCGAAGGCTTTGAGATCGTTGTCAAGGGAACCTTGAGCCCTGCGCTGGTCGAGGCCCTCAGCGGTTTCGCTGTGGACCGAGTCGAGAACGGCCGGACCCACCTGGTCGGGGTGGTACCCGATCAAGCACGGCTTATCGGGATTCTCGACCTGCTGCGGGAGTTGACGATCGAGTTGGTATCGGTGAACCCGTTCCTAGCAGACAGTCCAAATGACCGATCCTGATCGAGTGCGTTCAGCCGGGGCTACGACGGCTCAGTAGTGCCGCCGCGAGGAAACAAGCCGCGCCGAGGAAAGTGCCGAGGTTGGCCCAGAACAAGCTGACGAGGTCGGTCGTTGAAGGGATGACATAAGCACCGATCGCGGAAAGGCCGAAGAAGATCGAACCGAGCATGTTCAGCCAGGTACAACGCCACGTGCGCGCTTTCGGATCCCAGAGTTTGTCGCGCTCCGTCGTTGCCGCGACCGCGAAGGCGCTCGCGACCAGAAAACAGACCGAACCGAACGCATCCGGTCGCCACCCGCTGTTCAGCCGGGTCGAGCTGTTCAGGGCTGTGATGAGAGCATCCGCGGTGCTGGCGTTGAAGAACAGGGTGCCCGCGAACTGGACGGCAGCGGCCCACCAATCGAAGGCGTCGGCACGGTTCACCCCGAGTCTCGGCGGGCGACGACCACTGACGGCCAACTGGATGAGCGCGGCGGCGGTGAAGAAGAGCGCACCGACAAAGAAGGTCAGGTCGTCGAGGGGTGTGCCGACGGCCCGAGCGTAGAACGGCACCGCGCCGACCAGGAAGAGCAGCGACCCCCATGCGAAACCCCAGGCTTCGCGCCTGAGACGGGCCGATCGAGTGGTCGACATAGTTCGAGAGTATGAAGTGCGCCCGCATCCGACATCACCCCGAAGGTATGACGACGATGGGCGGGCGCCCTTCTAGCGTGAGAGACATGACAAGGACCACGTCTTCCGCGAAGCCCAGCGAACCTGCCAACGCGTTCACCGGCATCAATGACCAGAACCAGCTCAACCCTTTGTTCGCTCGCCAGGGCGAGTCGACCGATTTTCCGCTGAACATGCTCCCACCCGGTGAATCGCTGCCCGAGACCGCTTATCAGGTCGTGCACGACGAGGCGATGCTCGACGGCAATTCGCGGCTCAACCTCGCCACCTTTGTCGGCACCTGGATGGACCCATTCGCGAACCGGATCTACGCCGAGTCCGCCGACAAGAACATGGTCGACAAGGACGAGTATCCTCAGACCGCGGCGATTGAAACGCGATGCTGGAAGATGCTCGCCCGGCTCTGGAACGCTCCCGACCAGCACAACACCATCGGCACCTCGACGATCGGTTCGTCTGAAGCATGCATGCTGGGTGGACTCGCGTTGAAGCGCCGGTGGCAGCAAGCGCGGCGGGCGGAAGGCAAGTCGACCGAGACGCCGAACCTCATCTTGTCGAGCGCCGTGCAGGTGTGCTGGGAGAAATTCTGCAACTACTGGGATGTCGAACCGCGCTATGTGCCGATCAGCGACGAGCATAAGGTGCTCGACGGCTTCGAGCTTGAGAAGTATGTAGACGAAAACACGATCGGTGTCGTCGCGATCATGGGGGTCACATACACGGGCATGTACGAGCCGGTCGCCGAGATCGCGAAGGCGCTCGATCGCATCCAAGCCGAAACCGGGCTGAACGTGCCGATCCACGTCGACGGCGCGTCCGGTGCGATGATCGCGCCCTTCCTGCAGCCGGATCTGAAGTGGGATTTCCGCGTCGAGCGGGTGGCGTCGATCAGCACGTCGGCTCACAAGTACGGACTGGTGTACCCGGGGCTCGGCTGGGTGATCTGGCGTACGGTCGACGACCTGCCGAAAGATCTCGTGTTCGATGTGACGTATCTGGGCGGCCACATGCCGAGCTTCGCCCTCAATTTCTCGCGGCCCGGCGCGCAGGTACTTCTGCAGTACTACTTGTTCCTCCGCCTGGGCTGGGACGGGTATTACAAGGTGCAGAAGGCGTCACAGGATGTGGCGGTATACCTCTCCGGCCAGATCGCGAAGATGCCGGCCTTCGAACTGTGGAACGACGGGACGGACATCCCGGTATTCGCGTGGCAGTTGAAGCCGGGCCACACCGATAAGTGGAATCTGTACCACCTCTCCGAGCGCCTCAGGTTGAAGGGGTGGCTCATCCCCGCATATCCGATGCCCGACAACCTCGCCGATCTGGTCGTGCAGCGCATCGTGGTGCGAAACGGACTCAGCCGAAACCTCGCGGAGAGTCTGGTGCTCGACATCGCTGAAGCAACTGCATATCTCGACGCGCTGGAATCGCCGATGCCGACCGAGGGTCTCGTCTCGACCTTCACGCACTAGCACAGACACCACTTCCCTGCCCACTGGGGTGGCCATAGAGTGCGACCGGTGCCAAACTGAGAAAACTCTTCGAGGGGCAACGGGATCATGGTCACAGGCCAGTTCATTCCGGCGTACGCGGTCGATCGGCCGGAGTTGCGTCACGAGCTCGACATCGCTCTCGTGCGACCGTTGACCCTCATCATCGCGCAGGCCGGATCAGGCAAGTCGGTGTTGTTGAGCCAATGGGTCGCATCCCACCCCCAGACAGGTTGCGCCTGGGTCGACGTGGACACGACCGACAACGACCCGAATTCTTTCGGAGAGCATGTCATCGAAGCCCTGGCTGGAACAGGCACAATGGACGAAACCGTGCTGATCCTTGATAACTTTCATCGCATAACCAGTCTCCGAACGCTTGATGGCCTGGCCTCGCTGGTTGACAGCCTTCCACCACACCTTCACATCGTTGTCTCGAGTCGCGTCGACTTTCCGATCGCCTGGACTCGAAACCGACTTCGATACGACGTCGTCGAGATCCGACAGTCCGAACTCGCCATGAATCATGAAGAGTCGGCTGCGCTTCTGAAAGCGATCACGGGGCGCGAGTTGGACCGCGGCAGCGTCGCCGCATTGCTCGACCGCACCGAAGGCTGGGCTGCCGGTCTGCAGCTTGCCGGGATGACTCTGCGAATGCGGCATGACCCCGCGAAGTTCATCGCGGAGTTCAGCGGATCAGACCGCCTTGTTGCCGACTACCTCAGTGAAGAGGTTCTCGACGCGTTGCCCGCGAGTGACCGGACGGAAATCCTCGAGCTGTCGGTGCTCGACCGATTGAGCGTTGAATTGGTTTCGCAGCTCGTGCAAGCCCCAACGGGTTCGGATCTTCTTGCTCGACTCGAACGTCAGTCGATGTTCTTGATCCCGTTGGACGATACGCGGGAGTGGTTTCGATTCCACCAGCTCTTCCAGGACCTTCTTCGGTACCGGATTCGATCGGAAGATCCACCGGCTGAGGCGCGCATCCTGACGCGGGCGGCCCTCTGGCATGCCACGCGGGGAGAATCGGGGCCGGCCATCGAGTACTTTCTCCGCGCGCGCGACTGGGAACGCGCGATCAGCGCAATCCTTGCTCGCGGCAAGGACGTCTTCGAAAGAGGAGACATCTCAACAGTTCTGAGATGGCTGAACGCAATTCCCGAGACTGTCATCGATGATCGTGTCGACGCACTCCTTCTCCGAGGATTTCTCAACGGGATGAACGGGGCCGGCGCTCTGGCCGAGGACCAGTTGCACGCCGTGGCCGCTCGTTCGACGATCACCCGCGGGCAGCTGGCGTGTGCTCAGACCTTCCTCGCTGCACTGGTCCATTGGCGACCCCGTCCCACGGCGTCAATCGCTCACGCCGAACGGGCGCTCACGACGATCACTGCCTTGGAGGATTCGCCGACGCCGCCATATCTGCCGGACCGTGAAGCACTCGCGACTATCGCGCTGATCGCCAAAGGCCGCGCCCATTTTCTCGCCGGCGATCTCGCCGAAGCGCGGCGATGGCTCAAAACGGCCCTCACAACCGACGGGGCAGGCTACTCAGTTTGGCGGATCAGCGCCCTGAGCTCGCTTGCACTGCTCGACGCGTGGTGCGGACGAACCCGTCGAGCCGAGGAGTGTGCCAGTGAAGCATTCGCACTTGCCCGAGAGCTGACCATCGAGCATCACCCCACGCTTGCCGAGGCGCACCTTGCGACTGCGCTGATCGCAATCGAGCGAGCCGAGAAGACACGCGCCGAAGCCGCACGGAGCGAGAATCTCCTCTCCTACGCGACCGGCCGGGATGCGCTCTCTTGGGTCGCCTTCGCCGAGCTCGACGCGCGGGACGACCTCCGTGCCAACACCCATGCGTCCGTGCCACCGGCCGGTCCCCCACCACCCGTCGTTGCGGACTTGCTTCTGGCGAAACGAAGTCGCAACCTCCGCCTCCACGGCTTCCCAGACGCCGCTACTCGGCTGCTCACCGGCGATCTCGGCCTGACAAGCTCACTGTCGTTCGAGAAGGCGGCAGCTGAATTGACTCTCGGGCATCTGACGGTCGCCCAGCCTCTGATCAGGAGGATGGCCGACCTCACGGATGCCGGCGAACCTCTGGCCCGGGTGCGTGCGCTCATACTGTCGTCGTGGCGCTCAGGCATGGTTGGCATGGAAGCGCGCGCCGACGCCCTGATTTCCGACGCACTGCAGCTCGCCGAAGACAACGGCCTTGTGTCCGTGTTCGTGGAAGCAGGACCGGTCACGATCAGACGAATCGCCCACCTCAGCGACGGACCTTCGACCCTCGTTCGTGACGCCGTACTCGAGAAGGCAATCAGTCAGCTCCAGAACCTTCAGACGGGCGAACTCGCCGACCGCCTCGCCGACCGCCTCACCGACCGCGAACTCGAACTCATTACGCTGCTCCCAACCCGCTTGACGAATCCGGAACTCGCAGCCAGGTTCGTCGTCTCCGTCAATACGGTCAAGACACACATGGCACACATCTACCGCAAGCTCGGGGTCACGAATCGCGGCGGCGCGATCGCCCGAGCCGTCCAGCTCGGGCTGGTCGAGCAAAGTTGGATGCCCTTCGTCGGCACGACGGACTTGCCA
>DASYGJ010000089.1:0-1666 GCA_035999915.1 Leifsonia sp. | reverse complement strand
CGCCTCCTCGAGGTCGTCGCGGAGCTTGAGCTGGATGGGCATCCAGTCCGGCGAGCCGTGCCGGTGGTTGACCACCGCGACCACCGCCTCGATCCGCTCCAGGTACTCGGCGTACTCGGGCACGTCGGTCCGGGAGGGCATGAGCTGGGCGATGAAGGTCACCTTCTCGCGGAACTCGGGATGCTGCTCCAGGAAGGTGTCGAAGGCGCTGAAGCCGCGCAGGATGTTCTTGGAGAGATCGGCGCGATCGACGCGCAGGATCAGATGGTCACGGCGCCGGCGCAGCAGCTCGGACTCGAACTCCGCCACGCGCGGGCGCGCGGCCACCGCCTGGATCGCACTGCTGTCGATCGGCAGCGGGTAGGCCCGGACCCACACCTCCCGGTCGTCCACCTGCACCACGCCCGCCTCGTGGTCGACGTCCAACCCCATGAGGTCCTCGCAGCACTGCAGGAAGTTGCGCCGGTAGGAGCGCGTGTGGAAGCCGATGATGTCGTTGGAGAGGATCCCGTTGTAGATGTCGCGCTGGATCGGCGTCGGCAGCACGCGCCACGAGTCTGACTGGCTCCACGGGATGTGGACGAAGTGATGCAGGAAGACGTCGGGCCGCTTGCGGCGAATGAGCGCCGGGAGCACGTAGAGGTGGTAGTCGTGGACCATCACCACCGGCTGGGAGATGTCCTCGATCTCCTCGAGGACCGCGTGGGCCAGGTCCTCGTTCACCGCGTTGTAGCCGAACTCGAAGGCCTCGGTCTCGTTGCGGCGGATGTCCGGCGCGTTGGAGAGGTCCCACAGATAGTGCTGGATGAACCACAGCAGCGGGTTGGCGATGATGTTGTAGAAGCCGTCGTAGGCGGTGGGGTCAGACGCGACGAGCTTGACGCGGTACTCGTCACCCTCCGGGGTCTTGACCGGGAACGGGCGCCCGTCGTTGCGCTCGGCCTCGGCGACGTCCTCGTCGGTCATCGCCGATGCCACCCAGGTCACCGGCCGGTGTGATGCCAGACCGATCAGGGCGGTCACGAGACCGCCGGTGCCCCGCTTGATCTCCCCGTCCTCTTGGAACGTGACCGGGCCACGATTGGAGACGAGCACGAGTGGCGTGTCGGATGACATGCGTCGGTCCTAGACGATAACCGGACTCCGCCCACGATATATCCCACCAGATCGGTGAACTTGTTAGGTTGTCCTCCCCGCCCGCCCCGTGATAGGAGGACTTTGTGAGCACCACAGACGACCTGCTGGCCAACAACGAGAGCTACGTGGCGTCGTTTGACAAGGGCGACCTGCCATTGCCGCCGGCTCGGAAGACGGCCGTCGTGGCCTGCATGGATGCGCGTCTCAACGTCTACGCCATCCTCGGACTCGGCGAGGGTGACGCCCACGTGATCCGCAATGCCGGCGGCGCCGTGACCGACGACACCATCCGCTCGCTGGCGATCTCCCAGCGCCTGCTGGGCACCGAGGAGATCATCCTCATCCATCACACGGAGTGCGGGATGCTCACCTTCACTGACGACGAGTTGCGGGCCGCGATCGAGAAGGACACCGGGATCCGGCCGGAGTGGGCCGCTGAGGCCTTCCCCGATCTCGACGCCGACGTGCGCCAGTCGATCGCCCGGATCAAGGCCTCGCCGTTCGTCCCCAGCAAGGACTCGGTGCGCGG
>DASYGJ010000075.1:0-6363 GCA_035999915.1 Leifsonia sp. | reverse complement strand
GCGCATCTCACGGCGGAACTCCGCTATCGAGCGGCGGCGAACGAGGGTCTTGCGCTTTCCGACGCAGCCGGATCCTGGCTCGGCGGCCGCCGGCAGGCGGTGTTCCTTCAGAACAGCGGGTTCGGCAACCTGCTCAATCCCTTGACCTCGTTGTGCCAGCCATACGCGATCCCCGTGCTCGCCTTCATGAGCATGCGGGGTTGGCCGGATCCTGCGGCGGACGAACCGCAGCACGCGATCATGGGCTCGTCCGTCGAGTCGGTGCTGTCCACGCTCGGCGTCTGGGCGGCTCCATTGGGCGAGACCGACCTGGACTCGGTGCTCGATCGAGCCGGTGAGGTCGTCGACTCAGGCCGGCCGGCATTCATCCTGGTACCGTTCCGCTCGATCGGTGAACACCCGATCTCGGACGATCAGCTCCCGGCTGACAGCTCCATGCTGCCTGACACCGCCGAGATCGCGAAGGTGATCTCGTCGGCGTGCGACGCCGATTGGACGGTGTTCGCCACCACCGGCTACGCATCCCGATTCCTCCATGCGGCGGGCGACCGCGCGGGAAACTTCTACATGCAGGGGTCGATGGGCCACGCCTCGTCCATGGCTCTGGGTTACGCGGTTTCGCGGCCCGAGCGTCCCGTCGTCATCTTTGACGGCGATGGAGCTGCGCTCATGCACCTGGGCGTTTTCTCCACGATCGGAGCCGCCCGCCCCGACAACCTCGTGCATATCGTCGTCGACAACGGCGGTTACGAGTCAACCGGGTTCCAGGCGAGCACCGCCTCGACGACCAATTTCGTCGCCATCGCGCGCGCGTGCGGCTACTCGTCGGCTCGGACGGTCACCACCGTGGCCGACCTCGAACAGTGCCTCGCGGATCCATTCGACGGATCCGGCCCCGCGCTCATCGTTGTGCGAGCGGCAGCTGTGGACGGAGCCATCCCCACGCGTGCGGGCGCCAGCCTCGGGCTTTCGGATGTCGCAACGCGTCTGCGACGGTCAGCGATGGGCGTCGATGTCCTCACCTGACGTATTCGGACTGCTCGCGGATGCTTCCGCTCGGGGCTATGCGCCTCCGCTGGAGGTCGGCCCCGGCGTCTCCGCCCGGCTCGAAGCGTCGCTGCCGACCTCTGACGGGCCGGTTCTCGTCGTCGCCAGCGATCGCGCGGTCAGAAGTGTGCCTGCGGTCCGTGCCCTGATCGCGGCTGGGGCGGTTCACCGGGGAAACACCTACCCGAACCCGACCACCGACGATGTCATCGCGCTCTCGGCGCTGGTGGAGCACGTACGGCCTCACTCGATCGTGGCCGTCGGTGGAGGATCGACGATCGACCTCGCCAAAGCGGCCAGAGTGCTACTTCCTGACCGGCTCTCTGTCGATGCCGGGCTGCGTGGCGAGATCGAGTCGATGAGAGTTCGACCGCCGTCGCTGATCGCGGTTCCCACGCTTGCCGGAACGGGCGCCGAGGTGACGCCGTTCGCCACGCTGTATCGAAACCGGCGCAAGGTGTCGCTGGATGTTCCGGCGGTCAGGCCCGACCGGGCCGTTCTCGACGGCTCCCTGCTGTTGGATTGCCCTCCAGAACACCGAGTGCCCGCCGTGCTCGATGCGCTGTGTCACGCCGTCGAGTCGGGGTGGAGCAGGGCCAGAACCCCCGACAGCGGACGATATGCGGCTGCGGCGTGCGATGTCATCCTCGCGCATCTCGCGACTCCGGCGCCGCACGTGCGACGAACGCAGGAGCTGCTGGCCGCGACCGCGCTCGCCGGCGTCGCGATCGCCGTCACCCGTACGACGGCGGCGCACGCATTCTCCTATCACCTGACCACGGAGTACGGGATCCCGCATGGCTTCGCGTGCGCCATCAGCATGTCGTGGGTCGAGAAGCACCTGGCCGACCGTCGGCCCGAGCTCCGCACTCCGCGGGTGAAAGAAGCTGTGGCCATCCTCCGGCGCATTCTGCTCGCCGCCGAGGCGGACGGCCTCGTGGACTTACCGAGACTGGCGGGCGACAGGCTGGACGCCTACATCGACGCTGGGTTGTCAACCCAGTCCAGGATGGCGGGACACCCCGTCCAAATCGATCGTGACAGCGCCCGTCTGTTCATCATGGGAGACGAAATCCTCACGGACCGTCGCGGTAGCAAACTTTCGGCCGCACGGCTGCTTGACACTCGTACATGATCAGGCGTACGTTTGTTCGTAAATAAAACAGCTGATACATGCAAAGTGTGTCAACTTGAATGTTTTGGCCATCAACGTCGAGGGCCGAGCGGTGCCCCCGACGCAAACGGAGAGGAGCGCAATGCGCTTTTTCGCTCGGCGCTTGGCCTTCTATGTCTTCACCGCGTGGGCAGCCGTGACGATCAACTTCCTGCTGCCTCGGATGATGCCGGGAGATCCCGTCCAGGCGGTGATGGCACGCTTCAGCGGCCAGCTCTCGCCCGAGGCCACACAAGCGCTCGCCATCGCCTTCGGCTTGAACAAGAACCAGAGCCTCTGGAGCCAGTACATCGACTACTGGTCCAACCTCTTCCATGGTGACTTCGGTCTCTCGTTCACCTACTTTCCGACGCCCGTCATCCAGGTGGTCGCGAATGCATTGCCGTGGACGATCGCCCTGATGGGGATCTCCACGTTGATAGCCGGCGGGATCGGAACGCTTCTGGGCGTACTCGCGGGCTGGAAGCGCGGCGGCTGGATGGACTCGCTCCTCCCCGCCGGGGCGCTCTTGCGCGGTGTCCCGCATTTCTGGATCGGGCTCGTGCTGGTCTCCGGTGTCGCTCTCGGCCTCGGATGGTTCCCGGTCAGTGGCGGATACGACCCGAGCGTCACTCCCGGCTGGAGTCTTGACTTCCTGGGATCCGTTGTCCAGCACGCGGTTCTTCCTGCGCTCACGATCATCATCGGCTCCATGGCCGGGCACATGCTCTTGCAGCGCAACATGATGGTGACGACGCTTTCAGAGGACTACGTCGTCGTGGCCCAGGCAAAGGGACTCTCGTCACGCCGCGTGATGCTGAACTATGCCGCACGGAACGCAATGCTCCCCGCCGTGGCCGGCTTTGCGATGGAACTCGGCCTGGTCGTCAGCGGCGCGCTCCTGGTCGAGAAAGTGTTCTCGTATCCGGGAATCGGATATGTGCTCTACCAGGCGGTGAGCAACCAGGACTATCCGTTGCTGCAGGCGATCCTGCTCGTCACCACGCTGGCGGTGCTCGCCGCCAATTTCGTGGCGGACATCGCATTCTTCGCTCTCGACCCCCGAACCCGGAACGCGTAGGAGGCGTCATGACCATCACCGCTGCGATGCCCTCAGTGAAAATTTCGCGACGGCGCGTATCCAAGCGTCAGTGGATACGATCCCCCAAGGTCATAGCCGGTGTGATCATTCTGTTGGTGTTCCTGGTCATCGCCGTGATCGGCCCGTGGATCTCTCCATACAACCCGTCGGCGACGAGCTCGGCGGTACTCCAGGGGCCGTCAGGTCAGCACCTTCTGGGTACGACAGCCCTCGGCGAGGACGTGCTCTCCCAAGTGCTGACGGGCACCCGGCTGAGTCTCGAGGTCGGATTCCTGGCCGCCATCGTCAGCGAGCTGATCGCGATCGTCATCGGCGTTACCTCCGGCTTCCTAGGTGGGATCGCCGATGAGTTCTTGTCGCTGTTCACGAACGTCTTCATCGTCATTCCGGTCCTCCCGCTGCAGATTCTGATCATCGCCTACATCGGTACGAGCAGCTGGGTCTTGACGGCGCTGGTCATCGCGATCACTGCGTGGTCTCACGGCGCACGGAAGCTGCGCGCGCAGGCCCTCTCCATTCGCAAGCGTGACTACGTCGAAGCCGCGCGCAACGCCGGCGAGCCGACGTGGCGGATCGTCTGGGTGGAGGTCCTGCCGAACCTGTCGGCCATCGTCACGACGAACTTCCTGTTCAGTGTCCTTGCGGGCATCATCGTCCAGACCGGCCTCGCCTTCCTCGGCCTCGGGGATGTGACGAGCTGGAGCTGGGGTGCGATCCTGCACTGGTCGGAGAACGGCAACGCGTTCCTGACCGGAGCCTGGTGGTGGTACGTACCGCCGGGAATCTGCCTGGCCCTGATCGGTATGGGCTTGGCGATGATCAACCTGGGCATCGACGAAGTCGTGAACCCGAGACTGCGGGGAGTGGGACAAGTAAGACAAGGTCGCGCGATCGCGAAGGCGAACGCGGCGAAGGCCACCGCTGAGGCCAGTGGCGCCCGGGCGGCGCGCACGGCGCGGGTCGGCGAGCCGCGAACGATTCTGGACATCTCCGACCTCTGGGTGGACTACGGAAGCCAGGAAGATCCCCTGCACGCACTGCGTGGTGTCAGTCTCTCGTTGCGCAGAGGCGAGATCCTCGGTCTAGCCGGCGAATCCGGATCGGGCAAGTCGACTCTCGGTTTCGCTGTGACGCGACTGTTGCGATCACCGGGACGGGTCGCCAAGGGGGCAGTCACCTACTTCGGCAGGACAGGCGGAACAGGAGAAGAGCTCGATGTGCTCGGTGCCTCCGACGAGCAGCTGCGACGGTTCCGCTGGGAGGAGATGGCCGTCGTCTTCCAGGCCGCAATGAACTCGCTGAACCCGGTGCTGACGGTGCGAACGCAACTCGAGGACACGATCCGCAGCCATCGCCCGCAGATGACGAAGACGGCGCGGAGAGCCCGGGCGAGTGAACTGATGGAGCTCGTTGGTATCGACCCGTCCAGGCTGAACTCGTATGCGTTCGAACTCTCCGGCGGTCAGCGCCAGCGCGTCATGATCGCGATGGCTCTTGCGTTGGAGCCGGCCATCGTCATCCTCGACGAACCCACCACGTCCCTCGACGTCGTTGTGCAGCGCGACATCTTGCGCTGCATCGTCGACCTTCAGAAGAGACTGGACAGCGCTTTTGTCTTCATCACGCACGACCTCTCGCTTCTTCTCGAAGTGGCAGACCGGATCGCGGTGATGTACGGGGGCGAGATCGTCGAACTCGCGACCTCGCAGGAGATCATGAGCAACCCGCTGCACCCGTATACCAAGAAGCTCCTTGAATCGTTCCCGACGTTGCGCGGTCCGAGGAAGACGCTAGGGACGCTGGGCGGAGCAGCACCGAGTCTGCGCAGCATGCCGTCCGGGTGTGCGTTCCACCCGCGCTGCCCGGTCGCCGTGGATGCGTGCCGGATCGTCGACCCTCCGTTGCTCTCGATCCAGGCGGAGCGGGATCCGAACTCGCCCGGAACTTGGATCGAACAGCCGGCTGGTGACGATCAGAAGGTGGCGTGCCTGGTGGCGCAGGAGCAATTCGCCACGGCAGAGAAGGTGGTCACCCCATGAGTGCTTCGACGGATACGCCGATACTTCAGGCCGTAGGGCTGGGGAAGAGATACCGCGTCCGTGGGCGGCGCACAGTCGTCGCAGTGGACACCATCGACCTCGAACTGCGCGAGGGCACGACCGTCGCGCTCGTCGGCGAATCGGGTTCCGGAAAGTCGACAGTGGCGCGGTTGCTGTCCCAACTGACGTTGCCTTCTCACGGGAAGGTGCTGCTGCGCGGACGGGAAGTTCGGATCAGAGGCAGCAGGGCGCGTCGTCGGTACGTGGGCGACGTCCAGCTCCTTCTGCAGGATCCGTTCGCGTCGCTCAATCCAGCGCACACGATCCATTACCAGCTCTCGAGGGTGCTGAAGTTGCACGGGCTCCGAGGAGGTCGTGCTGCCCTCGAGGAGCAACTCGAGGAACTTCTGCGCACGGTACGTCTGCTCCCACCGCAGCAGTTCCTGTCGAAGTTTCCCCATGAGCTCTCCGGTGGGCAACTGCAACGTGTTGCGATCGCACGCACGCTCGCGGCCGATCCCTCGGTTCTGCTGCTCGACGAGCCCGTGTCGATGCTCGACGTCTCGATCAGGCTGGGTATCCTCAACCTGCTCGCTGCTTTGAAGGAGCAACGGAATCTCGCCTCGCTGTACATCACTCACGACATCGCCTCGGCACGCTACTTCGCCGATGAGATCGTCGTCATGTATCGCGGACACGTCGTGGAGCGCGGATCTGCCGAGAGCGTGACACAGCATCCAGCGCATCCATACACACAGTTGTTGATCGATTCCGCACCCGACCCGGCAAAACGTGGCGACAAGTTGATCCAGAAGGGCACCGGAAAAGGCGGAGGCGCTGCATCATCCGGAGCGCAGTCCGGATGTCCGTTCGCCCGGCGGTGCCCGTTCGCGATGCCCAAATGCGCCGAGATGCCCGAGATCTCCCAGGTCGATTCCGACGGGCACGAGGTCCGGTGCTGGCTGAACTCCGACGAGGAGAAGGAGCGGCGCGAACTCGTCGCCGCCTCATAGTCCTCATCA
>DASYGJ010000309.1:0-3632 GCA_035999915.1 Leifsonia sp. | reverse complement strand
CCTTCGCCAAGAGCCAGGTGGCCACGTTGGGCTCGGTCGTGAAGAACGTGGCCGCGCTCGCGGAGACTCAGGTGCTCAAGGGTCGGCGGTTCGGCAACGTGGTGTTGGTGGGGTCGAACGCGTCCCTTCCGCTCGACTGGCTGCCGCGCATCCTGGCCGGCGGACCTCATCCCGCGAAGGCCGTGGCCGGATCCGAACTCGCGACCTTCGCCGCCGGTGCGCCCATCGTGACCGACGCGACGAGCGTGCCCTCGCCTCCCCCGGCCCGCAGCATCTTCCAAACCGGTACCCGCCACTAACCCAACATCCCAACCGCCCACCACCCCGATAGCCGAGTCCACACAAAATCGGCTGAAAACCGCCGAGCGCGCAGAGAGTTTGTGGACTCGGCGGTTGTGATAGCGTGTTCGGGCAGCACTTCGTTAGGCGAGGCTCCTGCACGAACACAGGCCACTGATCTGACGACGTCGAGAGACGCCCAAGGTTAGGACAGGTCTCCCCGGATTAAGGGGTCACCCAAAGTGGCTTCTCACCGCAACGCGGTGGGACACGTCGTGCAGTGCCAAAGCTCTTACGTGGGAGTAGCGCGAAGAAGCCTCAACCGAGCTTCCTGCCCCCACGTCTGCGTGTGTCACTGCAGAGCGTGGAGGAGGTGATCCGTCGTGAGCGACGACCATAGTCGATTGATCTGCCCGAGCAGGACGACCGGTCACCGGCGGCCCGCCGTCCGACACTGACGGTCTCCTGCCGGGGCCCTCCGCAAAACACTCTTCCGCGCGCCAGCGCGGTCCCGACGCGGCAGCATGCCCGCGGGGCTTCGTCGCGCCAGAAACACCAGGGAGCATCCCATGCCAACCTTCGGCATCGACATCCAAACCGGCACCGACACCAGGAAGCGCGCCGAAAGCGCAACCACGAGCCTGGCGGCGGAGCAGCAGCAGTTCCTCCTCGAGTCCGCTGTGCTTCCGCCGGACGCGACCATCCACTCGCTCGCCACCAGCATGTCCGGCCTGACTGCCGACGCCGTGCTCAACCGGCGCGCCCGCTACGGCCTGAACGAGGTGCGCCACGACAAGCCGGCGCCCGCCGTTGTTCAGTTCCTGAAGGCGTTCGTCAACCCGTTCATCCTGATCCTGCTCTTCCTCGTCGTGGTCATGGTGTTCACCGACGTGATCTTCGCCGACCCTGTCGACGGCCCCGACTTCACCGGAGTCCTGACCGTGGGCACCATGGTGCTGGTCAGCGTGACACTGCGGTTCTGGCAGGAGTTCCGTTCGTCCCGCGCGGCCGAGCAACTGAAAGCCCTCGTGCGCACCACGACGGCCGTCACCCGGCAGGTCGACCGCACGCCCGTGACCAGCGAACTGCCGATCGAGGAGGTCGTCCAGGGCGATATCGTGCAACTCGCCGCCGGGGACATGATCCCGGCGGATGTGCGGTTCGTGCGCACGAAAGACCTGCAGGTCAACCAGGCCATGCTGACCGGCGAGGCGCTCCCTGCGGAAAAGACCGTCGACGGAGCGGAGTCGCTCACCGCCGCCGACCTGCTCTCGGCACCCAACCTGGGCTTCATGGGGACGTCGGTCGTCTCCGGCTCCGGAACGGCCGTCGTTGTCGGCACCGGCAAACTGAGCTACTTCGGCAGCATGTCGTCGGCGATCGTCGGCGCGCGCCCGGAGACAGCGTTCGACATCGGCATCAAGAAGGTCAGCTTCACGCTCATCCGCTTCATGCTGGTGATGGTTCCGGTGGTCTTCGTGATCAACGGCCTCACCAAGGACTGGACGAGCGCGTTCCTGTTCGGCCTCACCACGGCCGTCGGTCTCACCCCGGAGATGCTGCCACTGATCGTCACCGCCAACCTGGCCAAGGGGGCCAAGTTCATGGCGCAGCGCAAGGTGATCGTCAAGCGGCTCAACAGCATCCAGAACCTCGGGGCGATGGATGTGCTGGCGACCGACAAGACCGGAACGCTCACCGAAGACCGCATCGTGCTCGAACGGCACCTCGATGTGATCGGCCGCACAAGCGAGACGACGCTCGGCTACGCGACGGCGAACGCACACTTCCAGACGGGACTGCGAAACCTGCTCGACGCCGCGGTCATCAACGCCGCCGGTCCGGATGAGCTCGACCGGGTGCGCAGCGAGTACACACTCGTCGACGAAATGCCATTCGACTTCGTGCGACGCCGGATGTCTGTGGTGATCGACGACGGGCTCTCGCACGTCATCATCACCAAGGGTGCCGTGGAGGAACTGCTCACCCAGTGCACGACGGAACTCGTCAAAGGCGAGGAGGTCGAGCTGACTCCGCAGCGGTTGGCGGATGTGGAAGGCCTGGTTGCCGAGCAGAACGAACTCGGGATGCGCGTGCTCGCCGTCGCCATTCGCTCAGTCGTGCCGGGAAACGAGGGAGCTGAGACCGAGTACACCACCGACGACGAGAAGGAGATGACGCTGGTCGGGTTCCTCTCCTTCCTCGACCCGCCGAAAGCATCCGCCGGCGCCGCCATCGCGAGCCTGCGCAAGCACGGCACGGCGGTCAAGGTCATCACTGGTGACAACCCGCTGGTCGCGGCGACCGTCTGCCGCAAGGTCGGGATCGACGTCGGCACGATCGTGGTCGGCCCGGACATCGACGACCTCAGCTTGGCGGAACTCGGCGACCTCGCCGAGCGCACCTCGGTGTTCGCCAAGGTGAACCCGACACAGAAGGCGCGGATCGTGGAGGCGATGCGTACCCACGGTCACACGGTCGGGTTCCTCGGCGACGGCATCAACGACGCGCCGGCCCTTCGCACCGCGGATGTCGGCATCTCGGTCGACACGGCCGTCGACATCGCCAAAGAGTCGGCGGACATCATCCTGTTGGAGAAAGACCTCACGGTGCTCGAGAACGGGGTGATCGAAGGTCGGCGCACGTTCGTCAACACCATGAAGTACATCAAGATGACCGCATCGTCGAACTTCGGCAACATGTTCTCGGTGCTCGTCGCCAGCGCGCTGCTTCCGTTCATCCCGATGATTCCGCTGGTCGTTCTCGTGCAGAACCTCAGTTACGACCTCTCGATGCTCACCCTCCCCTGGGACCGCGTCGACAAGGCGGACCTCGAATCGCCGCGCAAATGGGAGTCGGCGAGCCTGTCGAAGTTCATGATCCGCATCGGGCCGATCTCGTCGATCTTCGACATCTCGACCTATGCGCTCATGTGGTTCGTGTTCCAGGCGAACAGCCCCGCGCACGCCGCCCTCTTCCAGTCCGGCTGGTTCGTCGAGTCGATCATCTCGCAGACCCTGATCGTGCACATGCTTCGCACGAAGCGCATCCCATTCGTGCAGTCGCGGGCGAGCCTGGCCGTTCTGCTCGCGACGGCCGCCGTCTGCGTCTTCGGACTCGTGCTGCCGTTCTCGGGATGGGGACACGAACTCGGACTCGTGTCGCTGCCGTGGACATACTTCCCCTGGCTGGTCGCAACACTGGTGGCGTACTGCCTGCTCACGCAGGTCATGAAGAAGCTCTTCGTGCGCAAATACGGCACCTGGATCTGATCCACCGGGCCGCGGCGGCGCTTAGGATGAGCGCGTGAAAGGCAGCCGATCGCGAACGCGCGTCGAGCTGCCGTCCGCCGC
>DASYGJ010000302.1:0-5761 GCA_035999915.1 Leifsonia sp. | reverse complement strand
CGGATGGGGGTGGGCCGCTCCCATCGTCCGGGTCGGCGCGGCCGCCGCCGCGCTCGGCGCATTGCTGGCCCTCGTGGCGGGGGTCGGACGCACGAGCCTCGCGATGGCGCGCAACCGCGACCTGCCCACCTGGCTGGCGGTCGTGCATCCGAAATACAAGGTGCCCCGCCATGCCGAACTAGCGCTCGCGCTCGTGGTCGCTGTTCTCGTGCTCACAGTGGATCTGCGCGGTGTGATCGGGTTCTCATCCTTCGGAGTGCTGCTGTACTACTTCATCGCCAACCTCGCCGCTCACAGTCAGACCCGAGCGCAGCGCCGCTACCCGAAAACGTTGCAGCTCGTGGGTGCGGCGGGCTGTCTGGTGCTTGTCGCCACTCTGCCGCCTGCCGCCATCATCGTCGGCATCATCGTCCTCGTGGTGGGCGTCGCCCTCCGGTTCACCCGGTTGAGACTCGAGCGCGCGCGCTTCACTCCTTGACGCTTCCGCTCGCGAGTCCGGTCGTCCAGTACCGCTGAAGGAACAAGAAGGCGATGATCAGCGGGAGGATGGACACCAGTGATCCCGTGATGACGACGGAGAACAGCGCTTGCGACCCTCCACCGGCAGCGCTCGTGGCCTGCTGCTGGGCGAGTCCGACGGTGAGCGGATAGAGATCGGAGCTGTTCAGCATGATCAGCGGCAGAAAGTAGTTGTTCCAGGTGCCGACCAGAGCGAACAGGAAGACCGTGACGATCCCGGGTGCGAGCAGCCGCAAACCCACCTGCCAGAAGATGCGGAACTCGCCTGCGCCGTCGACCCGGCCTGCCTCGATCATCGAGTCGGGGATGGCGTCGGCCGCGTACACCCGCATCAAGAACACGCCGAACGGGCTCACCAGCGAGGGCACGATCACCGCGGCGGGCGTGTTCGTGATGCCGAGCTGGCTGAACATCAGATACGTCGGCAGTGCGAGCGCCGTCAACGGGATCATGATGGCGCCCAGGACGACGCTGAACATCACGAGTGCTCCCGGGAAGCGGTACTTCGCGAACGCGTAGCCGGCCATGGTTGCGAGCATGGACGCACCGATGGCGCTCACGACCGCGTAGATGAGCGTGTTCAGCGCCCAGTGGAGATAGATGCCATTCTGGGTGGAGAACACCGCGCCGATGTTGGTGAAGAGGTCGAACGAGTGCCCGAAGGCGAACCCGAAAGTGCTGAACAGGTCGCCGTTGTTCTTGGTGGATGCGATGAACAGCCACACGATCGGCAACAAGAAGTACAGCGCGCAGATCCAGAGCAACCCAGTCAGCAGCGTGCTTCGCTGCTTTTCGCGATCATAGGCCTTCGTGACTCTGCGGCGCGGACTGCGCTGGGCTCCGGTGGTCGACGCGGCGATCGGCCCGTCGGTCGCTGTCTCAGTCATTGCGCGCATCCCTTCGCTGCGTCGAGAGCTGGACCACGTACGACACGATCGCGATCACCAGTCCGAGGAGGAAGGCGATGGCGGCGGCGTAATTGACGTCCTGGTTCGTGAACGCGAGATTGTAGGCGTAGTAGTTCGGTGTGTAGCCGTTATCGATGACATTCGGCGCCAGCGAGTGCAGCAGGCTCGGCTCGTTGAAGAGCTGGAAGGTGCCGATGATCGAGAAGATCACGGTCAGCATGATGGCGGGCCGGATGCCCGGGATCTTGATGCTCCAAGCCACCCGCCACTGGCTGGCGCCGTCGATCTCGGCCGCCTCGAAGAGCTCGGTCGGGATCGATCGGAGAGCGGCGTACATGATGATCATGTTGTAGCCGACGAAAGACCAGGTGACGATGTTCATCATCGAGCCGAGCATGTTCTGAGCGCTCAGAAGATCCGGAGCGCCGAGACCGATGGCACGGAACGTCTGCGCGATGGGGCCGAAGTCGTTGCCGTAGAGGTAGCCCCACATCAGTGTGGCGACGACGCCTGGAACAGCGAACGGCAAGAAGATCAGCAGACGGAGCGCGACGGATCCGCGAACCCGGCCACTGTCCAGCGCCAGAGCGAAGAAGAGCGAGAGCGCGAGCATGATCGGCACTTGGATGATGAGGAACAGTCCCATTCGGCCGACGCCGCCGAGAAAGTCGGGGTCGGTGAACGCCCGGATGTAGTTGCTGAACCAGGCGAAGGTCGAGCCGCCGATCAGTTGCGTCGTGAAAAGACTCAAGTAGCCGGAATAGAAGAGCGGCACCAGCAGCATCACGACGAAGACGATCATGAACGGGGCGACGAACAAGTACGCGGCCAGGTTCAGCCGGCGCTGGTTCGCGCTGCGCTTGCGGCGCGCTTGCGGGATGCGCTCGCGCGCACCCACCGCGGGCGATGCGACGGACTGGGTCATGGTGAACTCCCTTGTTCGAACCAGGTGAGGGCGGGGCGGCGGTCTCGTTCGCCGCCCCGCACGGCCTACTTGTTGACGGCGAAGCCCTGCTGGGTTCCGTAGGTGACGAGCGCCTTCTGCCAGGCGTCGAGCCCGGCGGAGAGATCACCCTTGGCGGCGAGCGCCTTGCCCATCGTCTCGGTGTAGCTCGAGTACGCGTAGTCCATGTACGGAAGCCAATCGAACTTCGTGTCGACGGTGGTGGAGATGTTCGCGAACAGTGCGTTCACCTTCTGGCCACCATAGAACGGCGCGGTCTGGTCCACGAACGCGGGATCCTTCAGCGTCGCGTTGAGCGTCGGGAACAGGAACTGCTTGTTCGCGAACTGCAGCGTCGACGCCGGATCGTTGTTGATGAACTTGGCGAGTTCGTAGGCGGCTATCGGGTTCTTCGTGGTCTTGAGGACCGCATCCGATGATCCGCCCCAGTTGCCCGACGCAGCCTTCGCGCCCGGCGTCTGCGGAAGGGGTGCTGCGCGCCAAAGGCCGGAGGTCTTGGCCGCAGTGCCCTGCAGGAACACCGGCGCCCACGCCGCGGTCAGCCAGCCGGCATACTTTCCGTTCGCCAGCCCTTGGTACCAGCTGTCGGTGAAGTCGGGGTCTGTGGACACATAGCCCTTCTGGATGAGGTCCTGCCAGTACGAGGCGACCTTCTTCGCCTCGGCGCTGTTCACGTCGACCTTCACGCCTTTGCTTCCGTCGTAGCCGAAGGGCTTCACGCCGGCCTGCCAGAGCAGTCCGAGCATCTGGCCCGCCTGGCTCGACGCGAGGTTCGACATGTAGACACCGGTCTTCGATTTCACGGTCGCCGCATCCGCCGCGTATTCATCCCAGGTCGTCGGCGGCTTGGTCACGCCCGCCTTGTCGAGGATGTCATTGCGGTAAAGGTTGCCCATCGGCCCGGAGTCCTGCGGGATGGCGTAGATCGCGTTGTTGCGCTTGACCTGGTTCCAGACCCACGGCACGTACTCGTTGCTGAGACTCGACGCACCATAGGGTGCGAGGTCGAGCAGGCTGTTGGTCACGGTGAACGACGAAATGTACTGGAACTCGATCTGCGCAACATCCGGGGCGCCCTTACCGGCCTTCAGCGCGGTACGCACCTTCTGATAGTGGGGAGCGCCCTGGCCGACGTTCTCGACGTCGACCTTGATCGCCGGGTACTTCTTCTCGAAGAGCGCGACCTCGTTCTTGATGTTGGGGACCCAGGTCCAGAAGGTCAAGGTGGTCGGAGTCTTCATCGCTTTGTCGATATCGGACTGCGAAACCGTCTTCGTCGTCGAACCCGACGTTCCGCCGCCCCCACCCCCGGTGCAGCCGGTCAGGGCCAGAGCGACGGCCAGGAGCCCGGTGCCCAGCGCCACTGCTGTTCTCGGTGCTTTCTTCCTCATGAGCTTTCTCTTTCTCTTGGTGATCCGGATCACGCCTGTGAACCGGTGGTCTCGAACACGGCGACGTCGCGTGGTTCGAGGGTGAAAGGCGATCCCGCGGCGAAGTGCTCGCGCGTTTCGATCAGGGTGCAGTCGGCTGGGATGGTGACGACGTGCGCCGTGGCGCTCCAGTTGTGCACGAAGGTGATGCGGCGGTCGCCCGCCCGGCCCGTGGTGACCGTGACGGGGATCTGGGTGCGCCAGCGCTCGGATGCGGTGTGCGGCACAAGCCAGCGGGCGATGCTGCGGGCGAGCGGCTCGTTGGGGACGGTGCCGATGTAGGTGATCCGGCCGGCGCCGAATGGCGTGGTGGTGATCGCGGCGGTCGCGCCCAGTTCGGTCGGTTCGTACTCGAGGACCGTTTCCGCGCCGTCCAGATTGAGCACGTCGACCCAGGCCGTCGCTCGCGAACCTGGTTCGAGCTCGATCGCATTGCTAGCGGGCGCGGCGACGGTCGCGGTGACGGCAAGCGGCTCGGTCAGGTTGCTGTACTCGTCGTACCAGACGCCGGCGGCGTCGTGCAAACGGTCCGGTGCGATACCGCGGCGCGCCCGGGCCAGCTCATCGCCGTAGCCGGTGCGGATGCCCAGGACGAGGTGGCCCCCGGCCTCCGCATACGCACGCAGGGCATCCAGTGTCGCGTCGTCGGCGACGTATTCCGCCGCGGCGATCAGCACCGGATACTGCGCGACCAGGGAAGCCGCATCCTGTGCGACGAATTGGCGGGTGTGCTGCACCCGCACCTGCGCTCCCGTTTCGCTGAGCCCTCGGTAGAAGGCGTCGACGATGCGCCGGTACGCGTTGCGGTCGGGGCCACCGTCGTCCGTCGCAAGGGGAGGATAGAAGTCGAAGGACCACCCGGTGTCGGTGGAGTGGAGCATCAGCACGTCGGCATCCGGCTCATAGCCGTCGAGGGCGCCGCCGACCCGCTTGAGACTCGCGCCGAGCTCGGCCACTTCCCGATAGATCCGCCCCGGCCTCTGGCTGTGCGGAAGGATGCCGCCCCAATAGGTCTCGACGCCGAAATGAAGCGTGTGCCAGTGCCAGTACTCGATCATCCGCGCGCCCCGGCTGACGAGCGCGAACGCCGCCTGCTTGATCTGGCCGGGATACGGTGGCTGGTTCTGCCACGGGCCACCGATCGACTGGGCGTTGGTCTCGGTGACCAGGAAGCGCTCCTGGGCCGAGGAGTATGCGCGGTCGGCCCACTGGAAAATGGCCCAAGGGCCGGTGTGCCACCACTCCGCCAGACGCGGCAGATCGACATCGGCCGAGAGGCCGTCCTGCATCAGGTAGTACGGGTTTCCAGACGTGATGTCGAGGGAGGCGACGAGTTCGTCGTCCGAGATCTGTGGACGCGAGTACGAGATGCAGGTGGTGACGAACTGGTCGTCGCGGGCGTACTCGCGCACGATCCGGGACTGCCACGCGATCAACTCGGTGGCCTGTTCGCCCTGAAAACGCCGCCACTCGAGCTGGTACTGGGGCATCGCGTTGCCCGCTGGGCGCCAGAGCTCCGACCATTCGGAAATGCGGTGCGACCAGTAGACGAGGCCCCACTCCTCGTTGAGGCGCTCGACCGTTCCATACCGCGAGCGGAGCCAGCCGACGAACGCCTGAAAGGTGCTCTCATTGTGCGACAAGTTGTTTCCCGGCTCGTTGTCGACCTGGTAGCCGATTACGGCGGGATGGTCGGCGTAGCGGGACACGACCTTGCGGATGATGCGCTCGGCGTACCAGCGGTAGGCCGGAACCGACTGGTCCATCTCCTGCCGGGCACCCCAGCCGATGGCTCGCCCGTCGGAACCGACAGAGGCGATCTCGGGGTGCAGCGTCTGCAGCCAAGGCGGGATGGCGTATGTCGGTGTTCCGAGGATGACGGCGATGCCTCGCGAGTGCGCTCCGTCGAGCACCGGCTGCAGCCAGTCCAGGTCGAACTC
>DASYGJ010000300.1:0-2737 GCA_035999915.1 Leifsonia sp. | reverse complement strand
GGCTGGGCGATCGGCGACGAGGTCGTGGTGCGTGGGGCGAGCGGGGCATACGCGACGCACGTGGCCGCATCCACAGGCCAGCTGGTGCGGAAGCCGGAGAACGTGAGCTGGGAGGTGGCTGCGGCGATCGGCGTTCCCGTCAGTACCGCCTACCAGGTATTGCGCTCGCTCGGCGTGGGCCCGGGAACGGTACTACTCATCCACGGTGGTTCCGGAAGCGTCGGGCGTGCCGCGATCCAGTTCGCACGGCTCTGGGGCGCGACCGTGATCGCGACGGCACGCGAGGACAACCACGCGAGACTTCGTGAGCTCGGTGCGATCCCGGTTTCCTACGGCCCCGGATTGGCCGGCCGGATCCGCGAGGTCGCGCCCGGCGGAATCGACCGGGTGCTGGATGCGATCGGCAGTGACGAGGCGCTCGAAACCTCGTTCGAACTCGTCTCCGATCGGAGTCACATCGGCACCATCGTGGTGGGACGCCGGGCGGCCGAGCTCGGGATCCTTGCCTGGTCCGGCGGCAACCCCATCCCGTTGAGCCCGGCGCAGCAGGCCCTGCGTGCCGAGGCCTATCCTGTGGTGCTCGATCTGCTTGCGCGCGGAGAATTCCAGATCGACATCGCCCGCACGTTCCCGCTCTCCGAGGCGGCGGACGCGCACCGTCTCTCCGAATCGGGGCACCCGAACGGCAAGATCATCCTGCTGCCGTAGGCCGCGGATGAACTCGGTCAGAGAGACGCTGCGCCACTTGTCGCTCGTCGCCGGTGTACGCGCGCTACCGCGGCGAGTCGCGTCAAGTGAGCAAATCCGCGTCAGTGTCTGAATCCGCGTCAGTGTCTGAATACGCGTCAGTGTCTGGGCACTCTCGGCAGGTCGTCGCCGCGGTAGTGACGCAGGAGCTGCCAGTTGTGGCGGGCGAGGTGTGCGCACAGCCAGACGGTGACCATCCCGCAGCCGATCACCCCCCACGCTGACGGATTCTCGCCCTGCGTCGGGATGGCGACCGCCAGTGCCGCCGTGGCCACGAACGCGAGCACACCCAGAGCAATTCCCCAGCGGACGCGCCTTCGCGCCCGGGCACGGTCAGAACTGTCGCCCATGCCGTGGACTTTACGCCCGGCCGCGCCCGACGACCAGTCACATCGCGTAGCGGCTCGAGGCTAAAGGCGGCTGAAGTTGAGGACGAGCAGGAGCACGGATCCGATAGTGCCGATGATCCCGAGCACGATCCCGGCGGTCGCGGCGCCGGAACCGACCGGCGCGTACCCGGCCATCCGCGCCTGCTCGACCTGCTTGCGTCCGGCGACCCCGTTCACGATCGCGAGAATCGAGACGATGCAGAGCGGGTTGATCAGCAGCGAGATGATCCCGAGCACCATCGCCGTCGTGGCCCTGGAATTCTTCGGCGCCGTGTATGGGGCGACGACCGGTGGCGTGGCCCACGTCGTCGGCGCATACGACCCGTAGTCCCCCGGTCTCGTTGGCGCGGCCGGTGCGAGGGGCGCGGCCGGCGCGAGGGGAACCACCGGCGCAAGAGGCACGGGCGGCGACTGAAGAGCGGAGACGTGCTCGGTCCACTGCGCACCGTCCCAATACCGCGCGCGCCCGGGCACGCCTGGATCCGGATACCATCCCGCTGCGGTCATCTGCTCTCCTCCGACGTCATACCGACACGCGATTCTCCCGTGTTCGACCGCCGAACGCCAGAGCCCAGACGCGCGCCGGCCGGATCAGCCGCCCCAGGCCGAGGCCGGAGCTTTCACGACTTGCACCGGCGCCGTGCTCCAGTGTGCTCCGTAGGCGTAGTGACTGGTGGCCCATGGGGAGGCCCAGATCGCCTGCGCGGTGACGTCAGCCGAAGCACCCGAGACGAGACCGGCGACGATGCCCGGATACCCGCGTTGCAAGTTCGCGGCCGCATACTGGGCGGCGTCCCGGAGGGTTGCGTAGCTGCCGAAGCCGGAGCCGCCACCGGAGCCATACCCGTTGTTGAGCGGATTGTTGCGGTTCCACCAGTCTGGCGGGCCGTTCTCCTGCCGCATCCAGCGCAGCATCACGGTGACGTTCGCGTCTGTGGTGGGCCAGCCGCCGTCCATCAGCACGAGTTTGGCCCAGTCGGCGTTGGTTCCGTTGTTCGTCAGCGTCTGAACGCCGTCGGAGGCGGCCAGCGAGTCGCGCGCGATCGGCGGGGCGACCACCCCGGCGTCGACGACGTAGATCTGGCCATCGGAGCGATGCTGCACCTGACCAGCAGCGATCAACTGGGCCTGCGTCGCTTGCGCGGGACCGACCGGAGAGATGAAGAGCCCGGCGATGAGCGCAAGCGCGGTCACGCCGACGCCGATCCGATTGCCAGCAGACCGCTTGAGGACCCTGACCTTCGGAACCCTGACCGGAGCCACTCTGACTGGAGCCGCCGCCGGACGGCGCGCCGAGCGGCGGCCGTGCGCGGGGAGGGGGTTCGGAGTGGGCATACCCGAACGAGGGTAGCAAATGCCCCTGGCAACGCGCGAGCGGCATCGCTGCTACCCGTCGCTGCTACCCGCCGCAACTACCCGCCGCCGCTACCAGTCCTCGCGTCGAATGCAACCCCTTGAGTGCTGACAGGTCTGCTGGGTGACTGGGATCATGACTGAACTCACCGAACATGTCGATGTTGATGTCCCCGTCGAGACCGCGTACGCCGCCTGGTCGAACTTCGAACACTTCCCGAACTACCTCTCGTTCGTGGAACAGGTCG
>DASYGJ010000245.1:0-5747 GCA_035999915.1 Leifsonia sp. | reverse complement strand
CCGGCGGGCGGATACCGCACGGCCGCGACCATCGAGGCCGCCTGCTCCGCGCTGTTCACCATCGGGATGAGCAGGTTCTGCGCTCCCAGGTCGAGCAGCTGCTTCACGATCACGGTGTCACCGATCGGTGCGCGCACGAGCGGAGTGACCGGATAGGCGGCGACGGCTTGCAGCTGAGCGAGGATGGATTCGAGTCCGTTGGGGGAGTGCTCGGCGTCGATGAGCACGATGTCCAGTCCGGCGCCGGCGCAGATCTCGGCGATGAGCGCGCTGCCCGAGCAGACCCAGATGCCGAATTGCGGCCGGTCGGCGATGCGCAGCCGGTCCGCGAGCGTGGGCGTCGGTTGCTGCAAACTCAAGCGAATCGGCATGTGATGGCTCCTAGCGTTCCGTAATCGGCGTGCACGGTGTCGCCGCGGTTCACCCACATCGGGCGGGTGAACGATCCGGCGAGGATGATTTCGCCCGCTTCGAGGCGGGTCCCGTGCTGGGCGAGTTTGTTCGCGAGCCAGGAGACACCGGACGCCGGATGGTTCAGCACGGCTGCGGCGACGCCCGACTCCTCGATGGTTTCGTTCCGGTAGAGGAGAGCGGACACCCAGCGCAGGTCGATCGCATCCACAGCAACCGGGCGACCGCCGACGACCATCGCGCCCAGCGCTGCGTTGTCGGCGATGGTGTCGACGATCGTGCGTCCGGTCAACTCGATGCGCGAGCTGAGGATCTCGAGCGCGGGGACGACGTACTCGGTGGCGTCGAGCACGTCGAACAGCGTGCATCCCGGACCCTCGAGGGCCTCGCCGAGCACAAAAGCCAGCTCGACCTCGATGCGCACGTTGGAGTAGGCGTCGAAGGGGATCACGGCCCCCGTCTCGAAGACCGCGTCGTCGAAGATCACGCCGTAATCGGGTTCGGAGATGCCGGTGGCCTGCTGCATCACCTTGGAGGTGAGGCCGATCTTGTGGCCGATGAGTTTGCGGCCGGCGGCGATACCGCGCTCTTTCCACACGTTTTGTACGGCGTACGAGTCGTCGACTGTCATGCCGGGGTGGCGTGCGGTGAGGAGTGGAACGGTGGTGCGGTCGCGTTCGGCTGTTGCCAGCTCGTCCGCGATCGACCGGATGACCAAATCCTCGAGCATGGCGCCTGCCTTTCCCTCATCGCAATGACTGAATCGTATATTATTCCGTACACGTTCGCATCCCCTCGTTTCGTGGCTAACAGTCGAGTCCACGAATAGTCCGCGGACTCGAGCGTTTTAAGCCCACTTTGGGTGTACTCGACGGTTGGCCCGCGTGCGTGATAGTGTGGCCGGACCATGTGGTCAGACCACCCGAGGAGGCGTGATGAGTTCCGAGCCGCGAGCGTGGGAGGGTGTGCTCGGCCACATCGAAGCGCTGCTCGTGGAGGGTGAGCTACGCCCCGGCGACCACCTGCCGGCGGAACGCACTCTGGCCGCCGAACTCGGGGTCGCTCGGTCGAGCGTGCGGGAGGCGATCCGCGTTCTCGAGGTGATGGGCCTCCTGCGCACGCAGACGGGATCCGGTCCGACTTCGGGGGCCATCATCGTTGCGCGTCCGGTCGGCGGGATGCAGGTGCTGATGCGCCTGCAGGTCGCAGCGAGCGGTTTCCCCGTCGAGGATGTGGTCCGCACCCGACTGCTGCTGGAGACCGCCGTCGCGGCGGACCTCGCAGAGCGTCCGTCGTCCGTCTCTCTGGACGATGCCCGCGACCTGCTCGACGCGATGGACGACCCCGCGCTCTCGCCTGCGGAGTTCCTCGCCTTGGATGCGCAATTCCACCTGGCTCTCGCAAACGCGTCCGGAAACAGTGTTGTCGCCGCGACGATGGCGGGGCTGCGCAGCGCCATCGAGAGCTACGTCGTCGATGGGCTCACGGGCATTCCGGACTGGTCTGCGATGGCCGCGCGCCTGCGTGCGGAGCACCGGGGTGTGGTCGCGGCGATCGCGGCCGGCGACTCCGCTGACGCGCGGGTCCGCATCCACGACCACATCAGCGGCTACTACCGCGATGCCGCGTTCTCGCCGGCGACCCCGGCTAACACGTCAACTCCGGCGACCCCTTCTTCAACGTCAACCCCGACGATCCCCGCCCCCGAATCCCGTTAGGTCCCCTCATGGTCACTCGCCAGCTGCCCCAACCATCAGAGCTTCTCGAACTGATGAAGTTCAAGAAACCGGAACTCGACGCGAAGAAGCGACGCTTGAAGGGTGCGCTGACGATCGAGGATCTTCGCGCGATCGCCAAACGGCGCACGCCCAAGGCGGCGTTCGACTACACCGAGGGTGCTGCCGAGGGCGAGATCTCTCTTTCACGGGCCCGCCAGGCGTTCCAGGACATCGAGTTCCATCCGTCGATCCTGCGCGATGTTTCGGCGGTCGACACCTCGTGCGAGATCTTCGGGGGCCCGTCCGCGCTGCCGTTCGGCATCGCTCCCACCGGATTCACCCGCTTGATGCAGACAGAGGGCGAGATCGCCGGAGCGGGGGCCGCGGCCGCCGCGGGCATCCCCTTCACCCTGTCGACGCTCGGCACCACCTCGATCGAGGGCGTCAAAGCGACCAACCCGACCGGCCGCAACTGGTTCCAGCTCTACGTCATGCGCGACCGTGAGATCTCCTACGAGCTCGTGCGCCGGGCCGCCGCGAACGGTTTCGATACGCTGTTCTTCACCGTGGACACCCCGGTGGCGGGCGCTCGTCTGCGTGACAAGCGCAACGGGTTCTCGATCCCGCCGCAGCTCACCCTGGGCACCATCGTCAACGCCATCCCGCGACCGTGGTGGTGGTACGACTTCCTCACGACGCCCAAGCTCGAGTTCGCGTCGCTTTCGGACACCGGCGGAACGGTGGGCGATCTGCTCAACGCGGCGATGGACCCGTCGATCAGCTTCGACGACCTGGCCATCATTCGCGGTATGTGGCCCGGAAAAATCGTGGTCAAGGGCGTCCAGAACGTCGAGGACTCCCGTCGTCTCGTGGATCTGGGTGTCGATGGCATCGTGCTCTCCAACCATGGTGGCCGCCAGCTGGACCGTGCGCCCATCCCGTTCCACCTCCTCCCGCAGGTGGTCAAGGAGGTCGGCGCGCACACCGAGATCGTGATCGACACCGGCATCATGAACGGCGCCGACATCGTGGCCTCCTACGCCCTGGGCGCCAAGTTCACGCTGATCGGCCGGGCTTACCTCTATGGGCTGATGGCCGGAGGTCGCGCGGGGGTCGACCGCACTATCGAGATCCTCACCGACCAGATCGTCCGCACGATGCAACTCCTCGAAGTCTCCTCGCTGGCCGAGTTGACGCCGAGGCACGTCACGCAGTTGCGGCGGCTGATCCCGGTGCAGGATGCGCTGGTACCGGCATCGCAGGACTAGGAGCGATCGCTCGCGCACGAAGCACCGTCTAAGGTAGGTTAGGCTGGCCTAACCGAACCCCGCCGGAAAGCGAGAGTGTGTGAATACAGGGACCGTCATCGCGATGGGCATCATCGCCGGTGCGACGATCTTCATCGGACTTCCCGTCGGTCGATTGTCGGCCCGTGCGGCCGGACTGCGAGCGATGCTCAACGCCATCACGATCGGCGTACTGCTCTTCCTGCTGTGGGATGTGCTCACTCATGCTGTCGACCCGGTGGAGAGCGCCCTCACCGACGCGGCGATCAAGCACACCGCCTCCTGGTGGCCGTTCATCGGCTTGGCCGCATTGCTGTTCGCTGCGACGGGGGCCGGACTCATCGGGCTGGCGGGCTACGACCGTTGGATCGCCGCACGAGGCGACGGCAAAGGCCCGCGCCAGTTCAAGGCGTCCCCCGGCGGAGTGCTGCGCCTCGCCGAGCCCGCCAGCCGCCTCGCCTTCCTCATCGCGGTCGGGATCGGCTTGCACAACTTCTCCGAGGGGCTGGCGATCGGGCAGTCCGCTGCCAGCGGCCAGCTCGGCCTCGCCGTGGTGCTCGTGGTCGGCTTCGCGCTGCACAACGCCACCGAGGGATTCGGCATCACGGCGCCGATGGCGGCCTCGGCGGTTCGCCCGTCCTGGGGCCAGCTCGCGCTGCTCGGCGTGATCGGCGGCGGACCGACGCTCGTTGGAACGCTCGTCGGAAGCGTGTTCGTGAACGACGCGCTGGCGCTGGCATTCCTGGCGCTCGCCGCAGGTTCGATCATCTATGTGCTCGTTCAGCTGATCGGTGTCGCGCTCAAAATGGGCCGCGGATACACGTTGTACGTCGGCATCCTCATCGGCCTCCTCGCCGGGTTCGCCACCGACTTCGTGGTCACCGCCGCAGGCGTCTGACTCGCGCATCCTGAGGGCGCGCCGGGCTCAGGCGGTCGCGCGACGGACGATCCGAGTCGGTGCCGGGGTGGCGTCGTCGACGGCGAGCCCCAGCAGTTGCCGGGCGAGACGACGACCGTAACTGCGCGTGTCGACGCGCACACTGGTGAGCGGAGGGCGCCAGTACGCGGCCTCGGGCACATCGCCCAGGCCGATCACGGCCATCCGGTCGGGAATCGCGATGTCGTCGTCGAGCAACGCGCCGACGATCCCGAAGGCGAGGGTGTCCGTCTGAGCGGCGATGGCCGTCACCGACTCCGGAAGCGCACGGATCGCTGCTGCAAGAGAGTCGTCCCCGACCCTGAGCACGACAGGGGCGGGCATCCCGAGCCGCTCGGCCGCCACGCGACTGTCATCGGCGAGCAGGAGTTCGAACGATGTGGCGTCCACGGGCGTTGCGATGGCGACGTTCCGATGCCCCGTCTCGTACAGGTGCGCGAGCTGGGCCTGCAGATGGGAGGCCATCCCGTCGACCCATCCGCCATCAGCCGCGTTGCCGTCAGCGGCCCTGCCGCCGGCCGCTCTCCCGTCAGGGCGGGCGTACAGCCCGGGAAGGTCGATGACCGCGCGAGGGTTCACCGCCTCGATCGCTCCGGAACCGGAGGTGCGGCCGGAACCCGCGAAAGAGACCAGGAAACCGTAGCCGGCCGCGGCCAGTTCCTCGTCGAGACCGTCGATGAACGATTCCAGCATTGGAGCACGGGGGAGGGCTCCGACCTCCAGCACGACAAGCCGTGAGCCGCCCTCTCGCAGCGCCCGGGCGATGGGATGCGGCCGGTAGCCCAGCTCGTCGGCCGCGGCGATCACCCGCGAACGCGTTTCGACGGAAATGGTCTGATCGGGCGCGTCGTTGAGCACGAAGCTCACGGTCGCCGGCGAGACACCGCTGGCGCGTGCGACATCGCGCATGGTCGCGCGGCGTTCTCCCACGGCTCTCTCGCTTTCCGTTCGGCTGGATGGTGCTAGCCTATCCACTAATTCGAATTAGCTCTTGAATTTGCTCCGCGAAGAGAACCCGCGCCGTCACTGACGTCGGGAAAGGAAGAACCATGAAGTCGCTGACCGTCACCGGTCCCGGAACCGTCGAGTTCCTCGAGATCGAAGCCCCGGCCGCGGGTCCGCGGGATGTCGTCGTCGCCCCGAAGGCCTGCGGCATCTGTGGGTCCGACGTGTTCTACACGCAGCGTGGAGGCATCCCGCCGCGGGAGGGTCGCACGCCGCTGGGCCATGAGATCGCCGGCGAGGTGGTCGAGATCGGTGCCGAGGTCGAGGGCGTCGAGGTCGGCGACCATGTGGTGCTCAACCCGATGGCGAATTCCGACGGGATCATCGGCAACGGCGGTGCGCAGGGCGGCCTCTCCGAGCGGGTGCTACTCCTCGACGCGAAGGCCGGAA
>DASYGJ010000222.1:0-6909 GCA_035999915.1 Leifsonia sp. | reverse complement strand
TGCCGCATCAGCGACGGTGCCGCAGCGGTGCTGCTCGCTCCCGACACAGCGGCGACCACCGTGCCCCGGCTGGCGCTTCTCGCGCACGCGACCGTGGGATGCGATCCCAGCCTGCCCGGGCTCGGCGCGGCGTTCGCCGTGACGGCAGCCCTCGAGCAGGCCGGCGCGACGCTCGCGCAGGTGGCCGGGTTCGAGATCGTCGAAGCCTTTGCGGCGCAGATCCTCGCCGTTCTCGACCGACTCGGCCTCGCCGACGACGACGCGCGGGTCTGCTCCGACGGTGGTGCCCTGGCGCTGGGGCATCCGTGGGGCGCCAGCGGGGCGGTCGGCGTCGTGCGTCTCTTCTCGCGACTGGTCCGTGGTGGCGCACCCGCGGGAACGCTCGGTGTCGCTGCCGCTTCGATCGGTGGAGGGATGGGCGTCGCCGCGGTCTTCGAGGTGCGACGATGACCCAACTCACCCTGCTGGACGTGACCGTGCGGCTCGACGAGCGGAACGCGCTCGAAGCGGTGACGCTCAGCCTCTCCCAGCCGCGGATCGCGGTCGTCGGCTCGAACGGATCGGGCAAGTCGACCTTCGCCAGACTGCTCGGCGGGCTCGTCGCCCCGACCGCCGGAACGCTCAGGGTGCACGGCCTCGACCCTGCCCGTGAGAGCGCCGCCCTGCGCCGGCGCACTTCGTTCGTGTTCAGCAACCCGGATGTGCAGATCATCATGCCGACCGTTGCGGAGGACGCCGCGTTCTCGCTTCGTGCCGAGCGCCTCCCCCGCACCGAAGCCGCAACGCGTGTCGCGGAAGCCCTCGCGCGGTTCGGTCTCACGGACCTCGCCGATCGGCCCGCGCACGATCTGTCCGGCGGTCAGAAACAGCTCCTCGCGCTCTGCGCCGCTCTCATCCGCCGGCCTGCCCTGGTGATCGCCGACGAGCCGACGGCTTATCTGGATGCGCGCAACAGCATCCTCATCGCCGACCACCTGCTCGCTTCGGCGACCGAACCCGGGCACCAGCTCGTGCTTGTGACCCACGACCTGCAGTTGGCCGCGCGCTGCGACGTGGCGGTGCGGTTCGAGGAGGGTCGCCTGGTCGACGTCGGCGATCCGGCGGCCGTCATCGACGGGTACGAATCGAGCCTGCGATGCTGACGCTCTACCGGCCGGGCAGCGGGTGGCTGCACCGCGCATCCGCCGGCCCCAAAGCTGCCGGGCTGCTGATGATCGTGCTGGCCGTGTCCTTTCTCCCTTCGCTGTACTGGGCGGCCGGTGTCGCGGCGGGCGTCGCCACGGCCGGCTTTCTCGTGGCCGGCCTCGGCTGGCGCGAGCTCGGACGGCAGACGCTCGCGGTGCGCTGGGTGATCGTGATCACGCTCGCCGGTCAGCTCCTGTTCCTCACCACCGAAGCCGCTGTCGCCAACACGTCGCGGGTCGTCTCCGCGATCCTGTTGGCGTCCCTGCTGGTGCTCACGACCCGCGTCTCCGACCTGCTCGACGCCTTCGAGCGAGGCCTGCGGCCATTCGCGCGGATCGGCATCGACCCCGCGCGCATCGCGCTCGTCCTCGCGGTGGCGGTCAACACCATCCCGGTGCTCGCCCGCATCGCGACCGGAGTGCGAGAAGCGCAGCGGGCACGGGGAGCCCGAGTGAGTCTCCGCGGTTTCGTCGTGCCGTTCCTCGTGGTCTCCCTCAAACACGCCGACGACCTCGGCGACGCACTCACCGCAAGAGGCGTCGGGTGACCGGGATGCGCATCCACGGCCAGACGATCGACGACCAGACCCGCTGCGTGCACTACGGCACCGAACTCGATGTCATCGCCATCAAGTTCCGCTGCTGCGGCCGCTACTACCCGTGCCACCTCTGTCACCTCGAAGACGCCGACCACCCCGCCGAGCAGTGGCCGATCGCCGAGCGTGACCAGCACGCGGTGCTCTGCGGCGTCTGCTCGACCGAACTCACGATCACCGGCTACCTCGCGGTCTCAGGATGCCCGACCTGCCGCGCCCCGTTCAACCCCGGCTGCCGACTCCACCTCTCCCTCTACTTCGAGGACTGACGCGCTCGTTCCGGAGTGGCGCGCTCGTTCCCGGATTGGCGCCGAGTGGCGGCAGATCGACGTTCCCAGACGCGCGGAAGGTCGGTTTGCCGCCGCTCGCGGCCGACACCGGCCGCGGCCCTCGCGGAAGTGACCGGGCGCGCGTATCCTCAACGCCATGACAACCGTCGGAACAGGAAATCTTCTCTTGCGTCTCGTGGTCGGCGGGATCTTCGTCGGACACGGTCTTCAAAAGCTGCGCGGCGCATTCGGCGGTCCCGGCCTTCACGGCACCGAGCGGATGGTCGCCAGTATGGGGATGCAACCCGCGCGCCTTCAGGCCCAAGCGGTCGCCCTCACGGAAACGCTCGGCGGCGCAGCGATCGCCGCGGGAGCGGCAACTCCGGCCGCGGCCGCCGGGCTGATCGCCACGATGGTCACAGCCATCCGCAAGGTGCACTGGAAGAACGGTTTCTGGAACTCGAAGGGCGGCTTCGAGTTCAACACCGTACTGATCTCGGTGGTCACGGCGATCGCGATCGAAGGCCCAGGGCCGGTGTCGATCGATGCCGCGTTCGGCAAACGACGTTGGGGCGTGCTCGGCGGTCTCTTCGCGCTGGTCGGGGGCGTCGCCGGCTCGATCGCCGCGGTGGAGTTCGGCCAGCGAGCCGCGGCTCACCTTTCGGGCTCGCGCGAGACCGAAAGCGACGACGCAGCCGCAGAGGTCCCGAAGAGCGAACCGGCTCTCTAGTACCCCGCGGGCCAGGTGAAGGCCGGCGGAGGCGTCGCCTTCGTGCCGGCCTTGGTCACGACGATGTCGATATCCTCGTGGTCGGCGAGAGTGATTGCAGCCGGATCTCCAGTGACCGCCTTGTCATCGACGAACGTCGTGACGGTGTCACCCGAGCCCGAGGAATAATCGCCGATCCGGCCCGGGGCGAGCGCAACATCCCACTCGGTGAAGACTTGGCCGAGGGTGAACGTCGCCTTCACCGGCGACTCGATGTGCACGATACCGGTCGTGTCATGGGTGTGCAGCGGCGAGATCTGTCCGCCCTGTTCGTCGATGCCGAGCAGAGCGGGGACGGTCTCGGCCTTTCCGTCCACCGTCACGCTGAGGTGCGAGTGGATGTGCTCCACGGTGCCCTCGCTGCTCAGCATCCCGAGGCCCGCGGCCTTCGCTCGCGCGGCGGGGTCGGACGGGGCGGCCCACGGCGGAGCCGACTCGGCGCCCTTGGCCGATGTCGGAGCTACGCTCGGCACCGCTGCCGCGCTCGCAGTCCCCGGTTTGGAGTTGCTCACGATCACCGCGGTGATGACGGCACCCACGATGACGACGGCGGCGGCGCTGGAACCCCAGATGAGGATGCGGCGTCTCCGGTCGCGCACGCGCTGCTGCCGCAGCAGTTCCGCCGCCTTCGCCTTCGCGTTGGCTTTCGCGTCGCGGGAACGCTCGTTCTTCGAGTTCGTGGACATGTCTCCCTTTCTGGGCAGTCCAACCTATCGTCGCGTGTCCCAGCAGTGAGTCGGCTGAGTTCCGACGGTACGCACACCTGAGCCGCATCCGCTGTTAGCCTGTGGCGATGACGCTGCCCTCGATCCTCGCCTTCGCGGGGCTCTGCGCCCTTCTGGCGCTCACGCCCGGCCCGGACACATTCCTCGTGCTGCGCTACAGCCTCGTTCGGATGCGCGCAGGCGTGGCCGCATCCCTCGGCTCGGCCGTCGGGTCGCTCGTCTGGGCCGCCGCGGTCGCCTTCGGGCTCGCAGCCCTGCTCGAGCAATCGGCCGAGGCGTACCGGGTGCTCAAGATCATCGGCGGCCTCTATCTCGTGTACCTCGGCGTGAGCGCGTTTCTGGCGTCTCGTAAAGGCGCAGGCAAGCTCGAACTCGAGCCGCCTCGGGTCCGCCTCCCCTCCAGCCTCCTAGCCGGCGCCCTGTCAACCCTGCTCAACCCGAAGGTCGGCCTGTTCTTTCTCGCCGTGGCACCCCAGTTCATCCCGCAAGACGGCGCGTTCGTCGGCAACACGATGCTGCTCGGAACGATCGACGCTGTCGTCGCGGCCGGCTACCTCGTGGTGGTGTCGTTGCTGGCGTCGCGTGCAGTGCTCTGGCTGCGACGTCCGCGGGTCACCAAGACCCTGGAGCGGGTCTCCGCTGGTGTGCTCGCAGCGCTCGGCGTGTTCACCGTCGCGACGAGCGTCGAGTAACCACCCGCACCGAAAGACGGAAATTTCGAAGCTCCAAGCCCCAAAACTCCGTCCCTGCGGAAACACTGGCGGCTTGTCGCCCGAATCCTCCTTCCGGCCGTCGCGCTCATCCATGCCGCACCTTTCGCGGCCCACTGCCGAATGTAGGACTTTTCGAGCGGCACGCCGTTGTTGTCTCCGTCCCAACGGAGAAAAGATGCCCAGGCAAGCGAAATCTCCGACGGACGATGGCAGAGCGCCATCGCCCGGTTCGCGTCAGTGCGCGGTTACGCGCGTCGTCGAGAGGATCGGACGGAAGAACGCGGCGAGCTCCTCGGTCGCCGCCAACGGCAGCACCTGAGCCACGTACTGATCCGGTCGCACGACCACCACGACCCCGCCGCGGTCAATGCCGCGGAGGTCGAAGATGTCCTGCTTCGGGTCGCTCGCGTACACCTTCTCGTAGTCGATGAGCTCGAACGGGCCGGTTCGCGGAAGGAAGACCCGCGGAACGCGGCCGATGTCCAGATCGGTGTGCGGCTGCTGGTAGACCACCTTGATGTCGAAGACGCTGTCGATGTCGCCGTCCGCAGGCGTATGGGCGAGGAGCGGCGAACCGGGCGACGTCGCCATCCACTCGGCCCACTCGGCCACCGTCGACTCCGCGCCCGCGCCGGGGGTGTCGGCGAAGGCGTAGATGCGCCACCGCCCATCCGCCCTGTGGTGATGGCCCAGCTGCACCGGATTCGTGTCGGCGACACGCACAACCGTTGCCGACTTGAAACGCTTGCCGATCGGGTAACCCGACGCCAGCTCCTGGTGGGTCGCGTCGCCGACCAGGATCGACGGCGGGTACTGAGTCATGAAGCCCGCCGGGAACTCGGCGGTGCGGGTGTAGAACTCCTCCAGTTCGGACGGATCGTCCAGATCCTCGGGCTTGGTCGCCATCAGGCTCGACCACACCTTGTCGAAGTCGATAAGGTTGCGCGCGATGACCTGCCGTTCGGCCGAATAGGTGCTCAGCAGGCTTTCCGGACTCCTGCCGTCGAGCACATGGGCGAGCTTCCAGCCCAGATTGAAGCCGTCCTGCATCGACACGTTCATCCCCTGACCGGCCTTGGCGCTGTGCGTGTGGCACGCGTCGCCCGTGATGAACACGCGCGGGGTCCGCGTGCCGATGGCGTCGAGGGTGACGTCGTCGAACCGGTCGGTGAGGCGATGCCCGACCTCGTAGACGCTGTGCCAAGCGACGTTCTTGACGTCGAGAGTGTACGGATGGAGGATCTCATTCGCCTTGGCGATGATCTCTTCGATCGTCGTGGAGCGGATGCGCCCGTGGTTCTCGGGCCCGACCTCGCCGAGATCCACGTACATCCGGAACAGGTACCCGCCCTCGCGTGGGATGAGCAGGATGTTGCCGCCCGCGCCTGACTGGATCGCGCACTTCGTGCGGATGTCGGGGAAATCGGTGACCGCGAGCGTGTCCATCACCCCCCACGCGTGGTTGGCCTGATCGCCGGCGAGCGTGCAACCGATCGACTCGCGCACCTTACTGCGTGCGCCGTCGGCGCCCACCACGTATTTAGCGCGCACCGTCTTCGCCTGCACCGTCCGCCGGCTCCCCGCACCGGCGTCGGTGGCACTGTTGTCGTCGACGCGCTCGAGCGTGACGGTGACCGGATACTCGCCGTCGTCGGCGATCTCGAGGCCGCAGAACTCCCATCCGTAGTCCGGGGTCATGCGCGTTGGCGAGTTCACCATCACCTCGGCGAAGTAGTCCAGCACCCGCGCCTGGTTCACGATGAGATGGGGGAACTCGCTGATGCCGGTGGGGTCGTCGACGGCGCGTGCGGCGCGGACGATGCGCGAATGATCCATGGGGTCCGGCTTCCAGAACGCCATCTCGGTGATGCGGTAAGCCTCTGCGATGATCCGCTCCGCGAATCCGAAGGCCTGGAAAGTCTCGACACTGCGGGCCTGGATGCCGTCGGCCTGGCCGATCGCCAGCCGTCCGCTGCGGCGCTCGACGATCCGCGTGGTGATGCCGGGGAATTGGGAGAGCTGTGCCGCGGTGATCATCCCTGCCGGGCCTGTTCCGACGATGAGTACGTCGACCTGATCCGGGAGCTCGGCGGGCCGGTCGATCCCGACTCCCGCGGCCGGCCGGATGCGCGGATCCGCCGACACGTAACCATGGTTGTGAAACTGCACTGCATCCTCACTTCGTTGTGAACGGAGACGCGGGTCGTGTGTATGTTCGATAATAGAACGCACTGTTCGAATATCGCTCATTCTACCAGCCTCGGGTTAGTCCGCAGGTCGGGACCTTAGAGTGAACGAATGATCAGCAGACGGGACGCGGCCCAGCGCCTTGACATCAGCCTGGAGATGGCGACCAGGCACGGCATTCCGTCCCGGCTCAGTGAGCGCGAATTCGCCGAGTTGACGGAGAGTCCTCCCGCGTGGCTCGTGCAATCGCGCACGAATCGCACCGGCAAGCGGCCGGTCTGGGTGCAACTGACCTGCGACGTCTGCGGTTTCACCGAATCCGCGCGCCCGAAGAAGTGGTGGCCCGACTTCACGTATCTGAGCTGCGACTACCACGCGCCGACCCAGCTGCCGGATGCGCTGCCCGGCTTGAGTCGGCGCGAGGTCGACGGGATCGGTAGCAGGTTCATCGGGATCGTGGACGAAA
>DASYGJ010000214.1:0-13824 GCA_035999915.1 Leifsonia sp. | reverse complement strand
CGCCGCATCCAGCGCGGTTCTCTGGGCGGCGTCGAAGGCGATGCGGCGATTGAGCGCGGAGTCGTTGAAGACGTATCGAGGCTCCCCCGCGGTGCGGTCGGAGACGGCGCGTGACGACACCGGGACGACCGTCGGCCACAGCGAAACATCGAACGAGGCCAGATACGCGCGGATCTCGTCCCCGGCGCGGTCTTCGCCGACCATCGCCACGATAGCGGCGCCGACTCTCAGCTGCGTGAGGCCGACGGCGACGTTGAGCCCGGCGCCCCCGACGAACACTTCTGTGCGGCCCGGCCACCGCAACTCATCGATGAGGGCGTCGCCGACGACGCAGATTCTGGCGCCGCTCACGATGGCGCGATCTCGCCGGAACCGCGCTGAATGAGCACGGTCGGCACGACAAGGGTCTGCGTGTGCGACTTGACGCCGTCGAGGCGATCGAAGATCCGTTCCGCTGCGAGATGACCGATGCGCGACGCGTCTTGGGCGACGACCGTGAGTCCCGGCTCCAGAAGATCGCCCAACTGCACGTCGTCGAAGCCGACCAGCGCGATCCGGTGGTGCATCCCGAGACGTCGGAGGGCACGGAGAGCGTCGATCGTGATGAGGTTCTGTGCGCTGAAGATAGCAGTGGGTGGCGTGGGCCCGGCGAAGAGCTTCTCAATCGCGTCGGCGGCCAGCGCCTCGTCGGTGAGGCCCTCGATCACCGTGACTTCACCCGTGGGGATCCCCCAGCGGCCGAGTTCTTCCATGAACCCACGAACACGTTCGCGAGCGGTTTGGATCTCCGGGCGGTCACCCAGATAGGCGATGCGGCGGTGGCCGCGTTCGAGAAGATGACGCGTCGCCTCGGCCGCTCCCTCAGCGTTGTTGGACACGACCGCATCGGCCTCGAGCCCGATCGGCTCGCGGTCGATGAACACGAACGGTGTCCCATGCTTCTGCTCGGCGAGCAGGTACGCCTGACTGCGCTTGATCGTCGTCAGGATCAGGCCGTCGACACGACGCTGGAGAAAGGCGTCGACTGCTCGCTCCTCCCTGTCGGGGTCGTCGTCGAGGCTGGAGGCGAAGACTGCCACCCCACGCTGGGCCGCGATGTCTTCGACGGCGCGGTGGAGCGCCCCCGAAAACGGGTTCGACACGCTGCCGACAAGGAGCCCGATCGTACCTGTGCGACGATCCGTACGGCGCAGATTGCCGGCGTGGAGATCGGGCTGATAGTTCAAATCGGCGGCGGCTCGCTGCACGCGCTCGATGACGCCCGGGGAGACATGCGGCTCGCCGTTGATGACGCGGCTGACGGTCTTAAGACCGACACCGGCAAGAGCGGCCACGTCACGCATGGTCGGACGCCTGGATGCGCCACCGGATGCAGCAAGTGAGTTTGACAGCGATGTCACGATTACTCTCCAATTTCACCGTAGAGCTTGACTATAGCGCCCCTTATGATCTAAACCTAACTAATGACACCGTTGTCAACAGGCAGCGGCACCCAGCCACTCGGAGGAGTTCGACGTTGAATCTCACAGCACCCAAGCCGCTTCGTAAGCGGCTTCTCGTGGCCGCATCCATTGCGGCCGTCGCAGCCATCGGTCTTGCCGGATGTTCCGGTGCCGGGTCCGGCTCGAGCGCCGGCTCGGGCAAGATCGGTGTATCCCTGATCGTCAAGACGACGACCAACCCCTACTTCGTCTCGATGGAAGATGCTGCCAAGGCGGACGCAGCGAAAGACGGTGTGAGTCTGACTCTCGCCGCAGGCAAGCAGGATGGCGATGTCGCCACCCAGGTGCAGGCGATCGAGGCCGCGATCGGTCGCGGTGACAAGGGCATCCTGATCACGCCGAATGGACCGGGCGTTCAGAACGCGATCGACAAGGCCCGCAAGGCCGGCCTGTACGTAATCGCGCTCGACACCGTTCCGACACCGGCGTCCTCGGTCGACATCACCTTCGCGACCGACAACTTCGCCGCGGGCGTTGCGATCGGCAAGTGGACCGCCGCCCAGCTGAACGGCAAGTCCGCCGACATCGCCATGCTCGACCTGTTCAACACCCAGGTGGTCTCGGTCGACCTCAACCGCGACCAGGGCTTCCTGAAGGGTATGGGGATCGCCGTCCCCGACTCGAGCAAGAACGGCAGCGAGGCCCAGAGCGGCAAATACACAGGTGGAACGGGCGGCTCGTACAAGATCGCCGGGCACCAGCCGACCAACGGTGACGCCGCCGACGGCCGCACAGCCATGGAGACCATCCTCGCCAAGGACCCGAACGTCAACGTGGTCTACACGATCAATGAGCCTGCGGCCTACGGCGCGTACCAGGCGCTCCAGGCGGCCGGCAAGGCCAAGGGCACGATCCTGGTCTCGATCGACGGTGGTTGCACTGGCGTCAGCCAGGTGAAGTCGGGCATCATCGGTGCGACCAGCCAGCAGTACCCGTCGAAGATGGCGTCGCTCGGCATGGAGGCCATCGTCAAGCTCGCCAAGACCGGGCAGAAGGCGAAGACCTCCAACGGCCTCGACTTCTTCAACACCGGGTCTCAGTTGGTGACCAACACGGCCGTCTCCGGTCTGAAGAGCATCACCCCGGACGCCGCCAGCAGCATCTGCTGGGGCAAGTAGCCCTCCCTCCCCGGGCCGTCAGGTGTTCCCCCTTGACGGCCCGGGCCATCCCCTCGCACACTGAGGGCACCACGCGTGGTTCGTTCGGACCATCGCACCGAACAGAGAAGTTCAGGAGCTGAGATCGTGAGTCGACCCACGACACAAACCCCCGCGGCAGAGCCCGCACCACCCACTTCGGAGTTGGATCTGGCCCAGGAGTTCCTCCACCGGACCACTCCGCTCACCCGCCTTCGCGGGCTGCTGCACCGCTATCCGGCTTTGAGCCCGGCGATCGTGCTGGTGATCTCCATCATCGTCTTCGGCGTGATCAATCCGCGGTTCCTCAACCCCGGCAACCTGTCGCTGATCACTCAGCAGGTGGCCGTGGTCGGCACGATCGGCATCGCGCAGACGTTGATCATCCTCACCTCGGGCATCGACCTCTCGGTCGGCGCGGCGACCACCCTCGCGGGCCTGGTCATCGCGCAGACCGCGGCGAACAACCACGTGCCCTGGTTCCTGAGCCTGGTGCTCGGCCTCATCGTCGGGCTCTTGACGGGGCTGCTCAACGGCATCCTGGTCACGCGCCTGAAGCTTCCGCCGTTCATCGTGACCCTCGGCACTTTGAGCATCTTCACCGCCATCCTGCTGCTCTACTCGAACAGCGCGTCGGTTCAGGGGCAGAACCTGCCCGGAATGCTCACCGCCCTCGGAAACACGTTCAACGTCGGCGGGGTGCAGATCACTTATGGTGTTGTCGTCATGGTGGTGCTCTACGCCATCGTCGCGACGATCCTCGGTCGCACAGCTTGGGGCCGGCACGTCTACGCCGTCGGCGACGACGCCGAGTCGGCTCGCCTGGCCGGTATCCGTGTACAGCGGGTGCTGCTGAGCGTCTATCTGGCCGCCGGCGCCATCCTCGCGATCGGCGCGTGGGTGCTGATCGGTCGTGTCGACGGGATCGGGCCGAACGACGGGATCTCGACCAACCTCGAGTCGATCACCGCTGTGGTGATCGGCGGAACCAGCCTCTTCGGCGGACGCGGCACCGTGTGGGGCACCCTCCTCGGAGCCCTCATCGTCGGTGTCTTCGAAGAAGGCCTCGCCGTGGCCGGCCTCGACGTGCTCTACCAGGTGCTCGCCGTGGGCATCCTCGTCATCGTCGCCGTCTCGGTCGACCAATGGATTCGGAAGGTACGAAAGTGACCATCGCAACCGACAACCCTGCAGCAGCGCCCACAGAGACCGGGGCCCCGGTGCTCCAGGCACGTCGCCTGGTGAAGACCTTCGGACGTGTCGTCGGCCTCGACGGCGTGAGCCTGGAGCTCTACCCCGGCGAGGTGCTCGCGATCATCGGCGACAACGGCGCCGGCAAGTCCACCCTCGTCAAGTGCCTGACCGGTGCGGAGATCCCGGACGAGGGCGAGCTGTTCCTCGATGGAAAGCCCATCCACTTCCGGCGCCCGCAAGACGCCCGCGCGGCGGGAATCGAGACGGTGTACCAGAATCTCGCCGTCTCCCCGGCACTGGATGTCGCTTCCAACCTGTTCCTCGGTCGTGAGCTGCGGCGCGCGGGTGTGCTCGGCTCCGTGTTCCGCATCATGGACACGAAGAAGATGCGCGCCCAGGCGAAGAACGAGCTGACCACGTTGGGGATCACGACGCTCCAGGATGTCACCGTGCCCGTCGAGAACCTCTCCGGCGGCCAGCGTCAGGCCGTCGCTGTGGCCCGCGCCGCCGCTTTCGGCTCGAAAGTCGTCGTCCTCGACGAACCGACAGCCGCTTTGGGTGTGCGAGAGTCGAAGCAAGTTCTCGAGCTTGTGAAGAACCTGCGCGATCGCGGCATCCCCGTCATCCTGATCAGCCACAACATGCCGCAGGTCTTCGAGGTCGCGGACCGGATCCACATCCAGAGACTCGGAAAGCGCGCTGCGACGATCACTCCGCAGTCGCACTCGATGACGGATGCCGTGGCAATCATGACCGGCGCCTCCAAAGGCTGATGGCGGCCAGAACCCTGTACGCCGAGTTCACCGCACGGCCCGGCCACGAGGACGAGGTCGAACACCTCGTGGCCGGGCTCACCGAGAAGGTGAGGCAGGAGCCCGGCAACGTGACCTTCATCGCGCACCGGCTCGTGAGCGACCCAGCCGTGTTCTTCGTCTACGAGGAGTACGCCGATGCCGCCGCGTTCGACGCCCATGTGAGCGCGGAGTACGGCCTCGCGTTCAACGCCGAACTCGCACAGCACATCGTCGAGCCGGCATCTCGGCTCACCTGGCTCACCCGGGTGTGACGTGGATCACGGCGCGGGCGCGGTGCTCCGCCGGACGATCAGCTCCGGCACCGCGAATTCGACCTGGGGCGGGTCCGCGTTCTCGATCTCCGCGATGAGCGTGGCGATGGCGGTGGCACCGAGCTGGGCGAAATCCTGGCGCACAGTCGTGAGCGGGGGCGAGAAATGCTTCGCTTCCGGGATGTCGTCGAAACCGACGACGCTGAGGTCACCGGGCACCGAGAGTCCAAGATCCACCGCCGCGTGAATCACACCGAGCGCCATCTGATCGTTCGAGGCGAAGACGGCCGTGAACTCGCGGTAGTGCAGCAATTTAAGCCCGAGCTCGTATCCAAGATCGACCGTCCAGTCCCCCAGCACAGGCGCTGTGGTGGGGATGTCGTACGCCGACATCTCCGCCAGGAAGCCGCGCATCCTCTCCTCCGCCTCGTTCCAGTCCTGCGGACCGGCCACGTGCAGGATTCGCGTATGGCCGAGTTCGATGAGGTGCCGCGTCGCCAGCCGCGCTCCTTCCGTCTGGTCGAACGCGACCGCCGGATCTTCGGGTCCATCTCGCCACTGCAGGCTGATGAACGGCACCCGGATGGCCACACGCTGGAGCGCTTCGTGGGCGCGCTGTTGCGGGGCGATCACGATGACTCCGTCGACTCCGTGTGCGACGAGGGCGTCGAGCGCATCTGCGATGCTCGCGTCATCTTCGCGCGCGAGGGTCGCCGTGATGATCGCGTATCCGCTGGCCCGCGCGGCCTCATCGACCGCGGCAGCGGCGCTGAACGGCCCGTATTGCGACCGCGCCGACACCAGCAGGCCGATCATCTTGAATCTCGAGGTGGCGAGCGCCCGGGCTGCGCTGTTGGGCCGCCAGCCGTGCTCGTCGATGACTTTGCGCACCAGCGCTTCGGTCGTCGGCTTGATGTAGCGCTCACCGTTGAGCACACGGGACACCGTCTGGCGCGAGACACCGGCCAGGCGTGCGATATCCCGGATCGAAAGAGCACGGTCTTTCGTGCTCTCGCTGGCGTCGGTCATGCAGGCGTCTCCCTCAGCGTCATGCAAAATCCTTCCAAACGGTGCCAGCGCATCATATCTATAACATCCGGCGCGATCTTCGATGATGGACTTGACGAACGCGCCCTCTCTGGCATACGGTAACACCGTTCTGGGACCGGTCACATATGTAAGTACCCGCCCAGAGACGACGAAGGAGTCGCACATGAGGAGAGTCGGTTCGCACAGCCGCGAAACACTCAGTGACGCCTTCGAGTCTCACCCGGCGGAACGACTGCCAGTCCCGAGCCCAGCGAGATCCGCGCGCAGACGGCACGCGGGCCGCACCAACGCTCGAAAGGAATCACAGTGAAGTTCAGGAGAATCGCACTCGGGGCCGCAGCCCTCGGAGTCGCCGTGCTGCTCGCGGCCTGCTCCGGCGGCCGCACGACCTCCGGGTCGACCGGAAGCACCGACAACAAGGGCGCGCTCGTCGGCGTTGCCATGCCGACCAAGGTGTCCGCACGATGGATCGCCGACGGAAACGCCGTTCAGAGCAACCTCGAGAAAGACGGCTACAAAGTCGACCTCGAGTACGCGAACAACGACATCCCCACGCAGGTGCAGCAGATCAACACCATGATCACCAAGGGCGCCAAGGTGCTCATCGTCGCGTCGATCGACGGCGGCTCGCTCACAGACCAGCTGGATGCGGCAGCCAAGGCGGGCATCAAGGTCATCTCCTACGACCGCCTGCTCACCGGTGACAAGAACGTGGACTACTACGTCTCGTTCGACAACTACAAGGTCGGCGTATTCCAGGCCAACTCGCTGCTGACCGGGCTCGGCGTCCTCGGCGCCGACGGAAAGCCCACCGGCAAGAAGGGTCCGTTCAACGTCGAGTTGTTCGCCGGCAGCCCGGATGACAACAATGCGACGTTCTTCTTCAACGGCGCCATGGACACGCTGAAGCCGTACCTTACCGACGGAACGCTCGTCGTCAAGAGCGGGCAGACCGCCTTCAACCAGGTGGCCATCCTGCGCTGGGACCCGGCCACCGCGAAGGCACGTATGCAGGACCTCGTCGCCAAGTCGTACTCCAGCGGCGCGAACGTGCAGGGCGTGCTGTCTCCGTATGACGGACTCTCCGACGGCATCCTGAGCGCGCTCCAGGGCGCAGGTTATGGCTCGGGTGGCAAGAACCTCCCGATCATCACCGGACAGGACGCCGAGGTCGCCAGCGTGAAGCAGATCATCGCGGGAACCCAGTACTCGACCATCTACAAGGACACCCGTCAGCTCGCCAGCCAGGCCGCGACGATGGCCAATGACATCCTCACCGGCAAGACTCCAGATGTGAACGACACCAAGAGCTACAACAATAAGGTGAAGGTCGTTCCGAGCTACCTGTTCCAGCCCGTGGTCGTCACCAAGGACAACTACCAGAAGATCCTGATCGATGGCGGCTACTACAAGGCATCCGACCTGCAGTAACCCGCTTTCGGGCCCGAAGTGACCGGGTGGATGCCGCAAGCGCGCGGCATCCACCCGGTCCGTAACGAACAAGGGACAACAATGGCCAACACGATTCTCGAGATGCGCAACATCTCGAAATCCTTCCCTGGAGTCAAGGCGCTCCAGGATGTGTCGATCTCGATCGAAGAAGGCTCCGTCCACGCGATCTGCGGTGAGAACGGCGCCGGTAAGTCGACTCTCATGAAGGTGCTCTCCGGCGTCTATCCGCACGGCACGTTCGAAGGCGAGATCCTGCTCAACGGCGAACCGGTGGAGTTCAAGTCGATCAACGACTCCGAAGCCGCGGGCGTCGTCATCATCCACCAGGAACTCGCCCTCTCGCCCTACCTCTCGATCGCCGAGAACATCTACCTCGGCAACGAACGGCAGCGCGGCGGATTCATCGACTGGAACGAGACGAACCTCGAGGCGGGCAAGCTCCTCGCCCGCGTCGGACTGCGCGACAACCCGATCACCAAGATCAAAGACATCGGCGTCGGCAAGCAGCAGCTCGTCGAGATCGCCAAGGCGCTCTCGAAGGAAGTGCGCGTGCTCATCCTCGACGAGCCGACAGCCGCGCTCAACGATGACGACTCCGAGCACCTGCTCGAGCTGATCCGCCAGTTGCAGAAGCACGGCATCACCTCGATCATCATCAGCCACAAGCTCAACGAGATCAAAGAGATCGCCGACCGCGTCACGATCATCCGTGACGGCAAGACGATCGAGACGATCGACATGCGCGGCGAGGACGCCAGCGAAGACCGCATCATCAAGGGAATGGTCGGACGCGACGTCGCGAGCCGCTTCCCGGATCACGTTCCTCACGTCGGCGAGGAACTCCTCCGCGTGGAGAACTGGACTGTGCACCACCCGCTCGACCGCACTCGCAAGGTCGTCGACAACGCCAATCTGACGGTACGTGCCGGCGAGATCGTCGGTATCGCCGGCCTCATGGGCGCCGGCCGCACGGAACTCGCGATGAGCATCTTCGGTCGCAGCTACGGCGTCGGGATCAGCGGGCAGGTCTACAAGCGCGGCAAGCCGATCGCCGTCAACACGGTCTCGAAGGCGATCGCCAACGGTATTGCGTATTCGACCGAGGACCGCAAGCACTACGGACTCAATCTGATCGACAACATCCAGCGCAACATCTCGATCGCTGCCCTCGACAAGCTCGTGAACTGGATGCGTTTCGTGAACGATCATCGCGAGACCGCCGTCGCAAACGAGTACCGCCGCAGCATGAACATCAAGACGCCGAACGTCACTGCGATCACCGGCAAACTGTCCGGCGGCAATCAGCAGAAGGTCGTGCTCTCCAAGTGGATGTACGCCGATCCTGAGGTGCTCATCCTCGACGAGCCCACCCGCGGCATCGACGTCGGCGCCAAGTACGAGATCTACACGATCATCGACCGGCTGGCGGATGCCGGCAAGGGCATCATCGTCATCTCGTCCGAGCTCCCCGAACTGCTCGGAATCTGCGACCGCATCTACGCCCTGAGCGAGGGCCGGATCACCGCGGATGTGCCGCGCGAGAAGGCCACCGCCGAATACCTCATGCAATTCATGACCCAAGAACGCGAGAAGAACACAGCATGAACCCGCTGAAGAACGCCCTCAACTACCTCACCGGCCAGCTCCGCCAGATCGGTCTGTTCATCGCACTGATCGTGATCGTCGTGTTCTTCCAGATCACGACCGCCGGGATCACGCTGGCGCCGATCAACGTTTCCAACCTCATCGTCCAGAACAGCTACATCCTGATCCTCGCGGTCGGAATGGTCATGGTGATCATCGCCGGGCACATCGACCTGTCGGTGGGCAGTGTGGTGGCGTTCATCGGCGCCATGGCCGGCGTGATGATCTCCGTCTGGCATCTGCCCTGGCCCATCGCCGTCGTGCTCTGTCTCGTCCTCGGTGCGCTGGTCGGCGCGTGGCAGGGATTCTGGATCGCCTACTTCGGCATCCCGGCCTTCATCGTCACTCTGGCAGGGATGCTCGTCTTCCGCGGCGCTGCGCAGATCGCACTCGGCAACCAGCAGATCTCGTTCTTCCCCGCAGAGTTCCGCGCGATCGGTTCCGGCTTCCTTCCGACCTTCGGATCCTCGGGATACGAGCCGCTCACGCTCATCCTCGGGCTGCTGGGGAGCGCGGCGATCATGGCGGCGGCGATCCGTCAGCGTCTCGTGCGACGCAAGTACGACCTCGAGAGCGAGCCCTTCTGGTGGTTCCTCGTCAAGCTGGTGTTCCTCGTCGCCCTCGTGGTGATCGTCACGCTGCTCCTTGCGAGCTACAACGGCACGCCGATCGTGCTGATCATCCTGGGCGCGCTCGTGGTCGCATACACCGCGATCATGAACAGGTCCGTCTTCGGTCGCCACATCTACGCGATCGGCGGCAACCTCGCCGCCGCTCAGCTCTCGGGTGTGAAGACCAAGCGCGTCACGTTCCTCCTGTTCGTGAACATGGGTGTCATCTCGGCCATCGCCGGTCTGGTCTTCACAGCAGGCCTCAACCTCGCCAGCCCCAGTGCCGGCACCGGGTTCGAACTCGACGCGATCTCCGCCGTGTTCATCGGTGGCGCAGCGGTGACCGGCGGTATCGGTACCGTCCCGGGCGCAATCATCGGTGGTCTGATCATCGGTGTGCTGAACAACGGTATGTCGATCCTCGGTGTCGACAGCGACTACCAGCTGCTCATCAAGGGTCTCGTGCTCCTGGCCGCGGTCGCCTTCGACGTCTACAACAAGCGCCGCTCAGTCGGCATTTAGATCCACCGCGGAATCCCACCTCTGCACGAGGTGGGATTCCGCGTCAGCGCGCCGGAGGCTCAGTCCCAGCCCCGGCGCGCTGTGGTCTGCGTGGAGATCGCCGTTCTTCAGAACAGGGATGCCGTCGAAGAAGAGCCTTTCGATCTGCGCATGGTCGTGGAAGTATTCCACGTGCACCACGTTCGGCAGCGCGGCGCCGAGGCTCGCGTGAAGTGCCGGCGCCGTGTGGGCGCTCAGCGGGATCCCTGCCGCTTGCGCGAGCGCTGCCGCGCGAACAAACCCCGTGACGCCGCCGCAACGAGTTCCGTCGGCTTGGAGCGTATCGACCGCGCCGGCACCGAGCATCCGCGAGAAGTATGCGGGTGTGTAGCCGTATTCACCGGCCGCGATCTGCATGCCGGCCGGTCCGCGATCCCGCAGCAGGCGCAGCCCTTCGAGGTCATCGCTGGAGACGGGCTCTTCGAACCACGTGACACCCTGGTCCCGGAATCGTTCGGCGAAACCGAGGGCCTGCTTGCGGTCGTACGCGCCGTTCGCATCGACGAACAATTGCACCTCGTCCCCGATAGCTTCGCGTGCCGCCGCAACGCGATCCGGATCGTCAGCCGGTGACGTTCCGATCTTCATCTTCACCGCACGTAGGCCGTCCTCTGCCCACCCGCTCAGTTGCTTCTGGAGCTCCGGCACGGCGTAGCTTGTGAATCCGCCGCTGCCGTAAGCCATGACCGTCGGACGCGCACCCCCGAGCAGGTGCACGAGCGGGACGTCGAGCATCCGTGCCCGCAGGTCGTGCAGTGCGACATCGACAGCCGAGATCGCGCTGGCGCAGATCCCGCTCCAACCGAGGTTGCGCACCGCCCGGGCCATCGACCAGAAGCTCGACTCGATGTTCAGCGGACTCGAACCGAGCACGATCGGTGCCAGCACATCCCGCGCAACCACCAGAGCCGCGGCCGATGTGTATGCGTAGCCGAGACCGGAGACGCCGTCGGACTCAACCTCGACGAGGAGCACGCCCGTACTATCCCACTCCACCGTGCCGTCGGATTCCCGCTGGGCGACGCCGAACGTCGTCGTCGGCACGGAGTAAGCGCTGAGAGCGATCCGGCTCACCCGACCGTCCGAGTGCATCTACTCGTCCTTCTCGTCGTCGTTGTCGCCCAGGTGCAGCTTGTCCTTCACCCGCTCGACCCCCTCTGTGATCAGCGCTGCCGCAGAGTCCCGGATCACGTCCATTCCGCTGGGGTCGCCCTTCAGCAGGGCCTTCGCGGTGTTCTCGGCGTACTCGGCCGTGATGTGCGGCGGCAGCGGCGGAGTGTTCTTGCTGGTGTGCGCGTCGATCAGGGTCACTCCCCGATTGGCGAACGCCTCATCCCAAGCGGCGGCGACCTGATCGTCGTCGGTCACGGTGATCCCCCGGAAACCGAGCAATTCGGCCCATCCGGCGTAGTCCACCGTCTGGACCTCCTGCGCCGTGTTCCAGACCGGGTTGGCGTCTTCTGTGCGCATCTCCCACGACACTTGCGTGAGGTCGTTGTTGTGCAGCACGAGGACGATCAGCTGCGGGTTCTCCCACCGGTCGAGGTACTTCTTCACTGTGATGAGCTCGTTCATCCCGAGCATCTGGAAAGCGCCGTCGCCGATGGTGCAGACCACCGTTCGATCGGAATACGCGAACTTGGCCGAGACGGCATAAGGCATCGCGGCGAGCATCGTCGCCAGACGCCCGGAGAGGTCGCCGAGCATCCCGCGACGCAAACGGATGTGGTGGCCGTACCAGTCGGCGGTCGTCCCGGCATCCGCGGTGACGATGGACCGCGGAGGCAGCCGCTTGTTGAGCTCGTGGAACACTCGACGCGGATTCACTCCGTCGTCGTAGTGCACCATCGCCTGGGCTTCCATCTCGCTCTCCCACTCGACCATCTCGTCGGCGACGTTCTGCTGCCAGGCGAGATCGGTGGATTCGTCGAGCAGCGGGATGAGCTCGGCCAGCGTGGCCTTCACATCGCCCCATAGGTTCAGCTCGGTGGGATACCGCAGTCCCATCTGCTCAGGCTTGAGGTCCACCTGGATGGCACGCGCCTGGCCGGTGGCCGGCAGGAACTGGCCATAGGGATAGTTGGTGCCGAGCATCACGAGGGTGTCGCAGTCCTTGATCTGATGCAGGCTCGGCAGCGATCCGAGAAGCCCCACCTGCTGCGAGTGATGAGGAACGTCAGAAGGGACCACCTGCTTGCCACGCAGTGCCGTGATGATGCCGGCGCCGGCCAATCGCGCGGCCTCGAGCACCTCATCCGTCGCCCCATTCGCGCCGTGACCGACCAGGAAAGTCACTCGCTCCCCCGCGTTGATGATCTCGGCGGCCTTCAGAAGCTCGGCGTGCGGCGGAAGGATCGAGGTCGACGGCGCAACGGCGCTCGATCGCGACACCCACAGCTCCGCGGACGGCGCGACCATCTTCATGCCCTGCACGTCGTGGGGCAGCACGATGACCGCCGGCTGTAACAGCACCTTCGCCGTTCGGAATGCCGTGTCGACGACCGCCTGAGCTTGTTCCGGTGAGACGATCGTCTGCACGTAGCAGGCCACGTCGGCGAAGAGGCGTTCGAGGTTGCTCTCCTGCTGGTTGAACGTTCCCAACGCGTTCAATCCCTGCTGTCCGACGATCGCGACGACAGGCTGATTGTCCATCTGGGCGTCGTAGAGCCCATTCAGCAGGTGAAACGCGCCAGGGCTCGATGTCGCCGTGCACACACCGACTTCACCCGTGAACTTGGCGTGGGCGGTCGCCATGAGGGAGCAGATCTCCTCGTGGGTCGGCCGGATGTACTCCAGGCCTTCGCCGTCTCGTTCCGCCTTCCCCAGAGCGCCGTCGAACTCGCCGATGCCGTCACCCGGAAACCCGAATACGCGGGTGACACCCCACGCCTTGATGCGCTCGATCATGAACTCGCTGACGGTTGTCATCAGATTCCTCTCTCGGTACCGCTCGGGTATTTCACGAGACGGTCTGCCGCTCTCGCGGCGATCGCCATGATGGTCAGTGCGGGGTTGGCGCTCCCCTGGGTGGGCAGAACGCTGCCGTCGGTGATGAGCAGGTTGGGCACAGCGAAGCTTCGACAATCCGCGTCGACCACCCCGTCTTCCTCCCGCCGGGCCATCCGGGCTCCGCCCACGAGGTGCGCGTAGCGTTGGATGGTGATCGTCTCCTGGGCGCCAGCCGCCGTCAGGATGCGCTCCATCACCTCTTGAGCAGCCTTCGCGAGCGCCCGGTCGTTGTCGCACTGGGAATAGGAGAAATGCGCGACCGGCAGGCCATAGCGGTCCTTCTCCTGACTCAGCGTCACCCGGTTGTCGGCCTGCGGCAGAAACTCGCAGAGCGCGCCGAGGCAGGCCCAGTGCACGTAGTCCGACATGTAGTTGCGCAACTCGGCACCCCAGCGACCTTCGGCCATCACGTGTTCCGCCCAGGTGATCGGCAGCGGCGAAACCGTCTGGATGGAGAATCCGCGCTTGTACGGCTTTCCGGGATCGGTCTCGTAGAACTGCTCGGTGCTGACTTCGGGTGGCGGCCCCTTCCACATCCGGATCTCCGACTCGAACCGTCCCGCCGTCTGCGGCGCCCCCTGCACCATCAGGTACCGGCC
>DASYGJ010000180.1:0-2370 GCA_035999915.1 Leifsonia sp. | reverse complement strand
CGACAACGATCGGATGGTGCCCTCAGTGCTCTCTGAGGACCTCCACCGCCGCATCGCCGGCTCGGAGCTCATCATCTATCCGGACTCCGGCCATGGCGCCATCTTCCAGTTCCACGAGAAGTTCGCGCCGATCGCCGTCGCATTCCTCGGCAAGTAACCCTCAGTCGTCACCCGCCTCACAACAATTCACCTGCCACGAGAAAGTACGTACATGCCATCACTCACCAATGCAATCGTCCTCATCACCGGCGCGAACGGAGGCATCGGGACGGAGTTCGTCCATGCCGCGCTCGACCGTGGCGCCGCGAAGGTTTACGCCACCGCCCGCATACCGCGCACCTGGACGGACACGCGCATCGTCCCGCTCACCCTCGACGTCACCGACGCCGATTCCATCGCCGCAGCCGTCGGCGCAGCGAGCGACGTGACCGTACTGATCAACAACGCCGGCGGTCTCCCGCCAACCGCCAGCATGCTCGACATCTCGGATGCCGACCTCCGGGCCAACATGGAGATCAACTTTTTCGCCCCGCTCCGGATGGCCCGCGCGTTCGCCCCGACCCTCACTGCGGCCGAGAATGCGGTCCTGGTGAACATTCATTCGGTGGCCAGCTGGTATGCCTTCGGTGGCACCTACAGCGCCTCCAAGGCGGCGCTCTGGTCCGCCACCAACTCGCTGCGACTCGAACTCGGCCCACGCGGTGTCCTCGTCACCGGCGTGCACGTCGGCTACGTCGACACGCCGATGGCCGCTCACGCGGACGGCCCGAAAATGCTGCCGGGCGAACTCGTCAACAAGGTCCTCGATGGAGTCGAGGCCGGCGTCTACGAGGTGATCGCCGATGAGTTCAGCGCACACATCAAGGCCGGTCTCGCCGCACCCATCGATGTGCTCTACCCGGAGCTGAACACGGCTCGATCAGACGGATGAGAAACCAACCGCGACGTGACTATGCTCAGTTTCGAGCGTATTCATCACGCGAAAGGAATGGGTATGACTGAGGTCATTGTCGAACTCGGTCGGCGCGAACGGAACAAGCAGGCCAAACGTGACCGCATCACGGCCGCAGCCGCCGAGCTTTTCGCGGTGCACGGCGTCGACGATGTCACCACGCAACAAATCGCAGATCGCGCAGACGTCGGCACGGGGACGTTGTTCCTCTACGCGAAGTCGAAGGGGGAGCTGCTGCTGCTCGTCCAAAATGCGCACTATGCCGACGCGCTCGAAGAGGGCCGCGCCGCTGCCTCGGACACGCCGGACACCCTCGAGGCGCTGCTCGCCATCGTCCGTCCGATCGTCGCCTGCAATCGCGTCCAGATCGACAATGGACGCACCTACCTTCGTGAGATCGCGTTCGGCGATGCTGACGAACCTCACCACCGTGAGGCGCTCTCCATCGTCGCTCGCACCGAGGAACTGCTGAGCGCGACTCTGCTGCGAGACGAAAATGTCGCCTCCGGCGAAGCTCCCGTCCTTGCGCACATCATCTCTGCGATCGTGTTCCTGAGCATGGCTTCGGCCCCGAACCCCCAGACGCCCGTCGACGACGTGATGGCCGAGATCGCGAGACAACTCACCACACTGCTCGCACGACCGTAACGCGGCGAGGGTGGGCGTGTCGTCCTGCCGTCAGGAGCGGAAGAGTCCGCTGTATGCGTTGAGGGCGAGCTGACCGCCGAGGTGTGCGTAAAGCACGTTGCTGCCAGCCGGAATCTCCCGGTTTTTGACCAGGTCGATGAGCCCGGCGAGGGACTTGCCCTCGTAGACCGGGTCGGTGATCATCGCTTCGAGGGAGGCGCCCAGGCGGATGGCTTCAAGGGTGGAATCAACAGGAATTCCGTAGAGGTCCCCCGCCCAGCCTTCCATGACGTTGATTTCGTCGTCGCGGAGATCGCGGCGAAGCCCGATCATCTCGGCAGTGTTCCGGGCAATGCGTTCGACTTGGTCGCGAGTCTTCTGCAGGGTCGCCGAGGCATCGATGCCGATGACGCGGCGAGGCTTGTCCTGGCCCGCGAATCCGGCGATCATGCCCGCATGGGTGGAGCCCGTGACCGTACAGACGACGATGGTGTCGAAGAAGACGCCAAGCTCCCGTTCCTGTTGTTCCACCTCGTATGCCCAGTTCGCGAAGCCCAGCCCGCCCAGCTTGTGGTCCGAAGCACCGGCAGGGATCGCGTAGGGTGTGCCCCCGGCTGCCTTGACCTCTTCGATAGCGCTTTCCCAGCTGCTACGGATCCCGATGTCGAAGCCGGCATCGGCCAGCCGGACGTCGGCTCCCATGATGCGCGAGAGCAGGATATTGCCGACGCGGTCCGAAAGCGGGTCCGGCCAGTCGACCCAGTTCTCCTGGACCAGACGTGCTTTCAGGC
>DASYGJ010000117.1:0-11302 GCA_035999915.1 Leifsonia sp. | reverse complement strand
GTCAGGCGCTGTGGTGCGAAAAGTGGCCGACCGGGTGTGCGAGCGCCCGTTCGATCGGCTGTACGGCAATCTCGGCAACTCCGTGCTCGAGGATGCTCGGGGCGCGGTCCTTCGCTCGGCCACCCGGTACATCGGGTGGGTCACCGGCGAGTTCGACGACCAGACCTGATCCGGGGAGGCCCCGGTGCCGCACTGCCTGCGCCGGGGCTCAGTTCAGGAAGGGCGCCAGTTCGAACTCCAGGGCCGCCTTCGGCTTAGCGCCGACGATGGTCTTCACGACCTCGCCGTCGCGGAACACCTTGATCACCGGAATCGACATGGCGCGATACTCTGCGGCGGTGCGGGGATTGTCGTCCGCGTTGATTTTGACGATGTCGAGCGTGTCCGCATGGTCGACGGCGAGTTGCTCGAGGATGGGGGAGAGGGCGCGGCATGGTCCGCACCACTCGGCCCAGAACTCGACGATGGTCGTGCCCTGCGCGGAGAGCACGCGGTCGGCGAAGGTGGCGTCTGTGACAGCAGTGAGAGTGGTCATGCCGCGAGGCTAGACCGTGACCTCGGGGGCAAGGTCAAGCTGTGACAGCATGGAAGTGGAGGAAGTTTTATGGACAGTCTTTCGCAGCAGGAGATCCGTGACGCGTTCGTCAACTGTTCGCGCAGCGAAGCAGCCGAGCTCCCCATGCCTCCGGGGCTGCACGAGGTGGACTGGTCGCGGCGGGAGTATCTCGGCTGGCGTGACCCACGTGCGGCTCAGCGTGGCTTCGTCGTGATCCCCACCGAGTCGGGGCCCGTCGGGATCGTTCTGCGAGCATCCGACGCCTCGATGCGGTCGACCACCCCCGCGATGTGCGGCTGGTGCCAAGATGTACTGCTCACGCACGATGTGTACCTCTACGTTGCAAAACGGGCCGGGCAGGCCGGTCGCAACGGCGACACCGTCGGCACAATGCTGTGCGGCGCGTTCGACTGCTGCGAGAACGTACGGCGCGCGCCCTCGCCTTCGATCGTTGGGTTCGACGCGGATGCGGTGGTTGCCGACCGCGTCGCCGGTCTTGCCGTGCGCGCCCGCCGTTTCGCCGCGACTGTGGTCGGAGCGCGGATCTAGCGCCATACTCGAGGAACCAGGGGTCTGCCGACGGTGCGCACGACCCATCTGTCAGAGGAGGTCGCCGTGGCCGAAGGAACGAAAGACGATCCGTGGGTGCTGAAGACGGCGCCCGGGTCGTCGGAGTACACGATGTACCGCGCCCCGGAAGCTGATCCTCCTGCGTTGGTGTGCCAGGTGGGGTCGACCACCCTCAAGTATCACTTGAGCGCCATCGACGATCTCGTCGCCTGGCTTCGCGAACAAGGTGACTGGGTGCCACTCGGTGCGGCCGACGAGCAGAAGCCGGCGCCGGAGGGAACTGTGGAAGCCTGGGGACGGGACGAAATCAATCCGGTCGGCGGATGGTACGGGTTGCGCAAGGGCTATCGTGGGCGTTTCGGAATGTACCTCCCGCCCCTCCTCGAAGAGCTCGGACTGGTCGAACTCACGCACGACGCTCGTAACAACCGGGTGCGCGCCCGCGCATCCTGAGGCCACCCGTCGTGAGGTTCACCGAACTCGGCCGACCTTCGATCGGTTCAGCTGGTCATCCCCGGTGTGGGGGTCGGCATCGGCGTGTTCGACGATCCCGCTTTCGCAGGCAAGAGCACGATGCGTTTCGCGGCGACCGTGTCACCGGTGCGCGTGCCGAGGGCACCGATCTTGTCTCCGACGGCGAAGGATGAGGCGGACGCGGGGGCCTTGGCGGTCCCGAACAGCGTCGACGAGTCGAGCGTGACGGTCACGGCTGTACCTGCCTGCGACGTGAGGGTCCAGCTCTGCCCGTTCATCGCGGTGATCGTTCCCCTCACGCCTTGCGCGGCGGCCTTGGGCTTGTGGGATGCCCCGCTCTTGCCTGGATGTGCCATGGCGGTGGCAGCGGGAACCGGCGCCGACTGAGAATTCGTGACCGCGGCCGACACACCCCAGGCCGTTCCGGCGGAGATGAGCACGACGGCGAGGGCGGCGCCGACGATCGAGAGCGCGACGGCGTGGCGGCGGAAGAAGCTCGGCTCGTCCTGCGCAGGCGCATCTGCCGCGGGGGTCGCCTCGCGCAGATCCTCGGTCTCGGCCGTGGGCAAAGGCGTCGTCGGAGTCGTGTCTTCTGGTTCCTGAGGAGTGTCCATGTGCACAGACTCTCAACGGCAGATCAGAGCATCGAGTGGCGAATGTAAGAGGACGGTAAGAGTCGTCAGCGCGGGAGATGCACGCGGAATAGCGCGCCGCCCTCCGGAGCCGGCTCGACCTCGATCGAGCCGCCGAGCCGGCCCGCCAGTCGCTGCGAGATCGAGAGGCCCAGCCCGGTGCCGACCGGCCTGTCGCCGCGGTAGCGGGCGTGCAACGCGCCGCGGTCGAAGGCGATCTCAGAATCCTCCGCGGTGAGGCCAGGACCGCTGTCGCGCACTTCGATGTCGACGCCGTCGGAGGTTCCGGTTGCCGCCAGCACGAGCGGGCCACCAGGCGGAGTCACCCGCAGAGCGTTCTCGAGCAGGCCGTCCACGATCTGGCGAACGCGCATCTCGTCGCTCACGATGAGGAGAGCCTGTGGCGGAAGATCCGTGCGCAGTTGCGCGCCGAGTCGATCGCTCGCCCCGCCCCACGCGCGGCTTGCTCGCAGCAATGTTTCGCGTACGTCGAACTCGAGCGGATAGATGGGGAAGTCGTCGGCTTCGAGGCGGGCGAGCTCGAGGAGGTCGTCCACGAATCGGCGCAAGCGCTCCGCCTCCGCGGTGAGTGTCGTGCCGACCCCGGCCACCTCTTCGGCGGGGATCACGCCGTCTGCCAGAGCCTCCGCGTATCCACGGATCGCGGTCAGCGGCGTGCGGATCTCGTGGGAGACGGAGAGCAGAAAGTCCCGCTGCCGTTCCTCGCTGGTGGCCAGCGCAACGTCAAGAGTGCGGAGCGCCAGCGCGATGTCCTCGATCTCGGCCACCGGCTGCCTGCGGATGTCGACACCGCGGTCGCCGTGCGCGAGTTCGCGCGCGCTGGAGGCGAGCTGAGTGAGGGGCCGGCCGATGCGCCGGGAGAGCAAGGTGCCGGCGACCATGGCCGTGACGAGTCCCGCAGCGAGAGCGACGACGATCCAGCGGATGAGCTCCGCATTCCCGGCCTTGATGTCGGCCACCTTGCGCACCCCGACGATGCCACCTCCGCCCGGCCGGGGGAGCGCGACGAGCACCACATCCTTGCCGCCGACCGTCGACGTGGCCGACACGCTCTGACCGGCCAGAACTCGACTGACCACGTCGGGGCCGACGGAGGTGCGAGCCGCACCAACCACGGTGCCGTCCGGTTGGATCACGGCGAACCGCTCGCCGAGTTCCGCCACCCGCTGTGTCAACCGCTCGACTTGAGTGGTGGACGTGCGACTCTCGGAGACCAGGATGTTCGCCTGCGCGCGCAACTGCTGACGCGCCTGGTTCTCGGCGACGCTCTGGACGACCTGCAACGAGACCACGGCCGTCACGAGCACGGCGATCAGGCTGACCGCGAACGTGACGAGCACGATGCGGCCGGTGAGCGAGGAAACGATTCTGCGGAGCCCCATGTCAGCCGTCGGCCCCGGCGGTGCTGTAACCGACGCCGCGCACGGTCCGGATCAGCCCGCTCGACCCTCCCAGCTTGAGCCGGAGCTGGGCGACGTGGACGTCGACAGTGCGGCTGCTGCTGTAGTCGGCGATTCCCCACACGCTCGAGAGGAGTTGTTCGCGGGTGAAGACACGCCCGGGTTGGGACATCAGGTGCGCGAGCAGATCGAACTCCGTCGCAGTGAGGTCGACCGCTTCGCCTGCGGCGTGCACGGTGCGCCTGGCCGGATCGAGGGCGACGTCGCCGATCCGGCGTGTCGAGTTTTCGATCGCACCGGAACTGCGGCGCACGATCGCCTTGACGCGGGCGACCAACTCGCGGGGCGAAAACGGCTTGGTGATGTAGTCGTCCGCACCGAGCTCGAGGCCGAGAATGCGGTCGACCTCATCATCGCGAGCCGTGACGAAGATCACCGGCGTCCAGTCGCCCGCCGCGCGCAGCTGCCGGCAGACCTCGATGCCGTCCAGGCCAGGAAGGCCGACATCGAGGATGACCGCCACCGGCCTCAGACGCCGCACCTGGGTCAGGGCGGAAGCGCCATCCGACTCCACGTGCACGCCGAACCCCGCTCGAGTCAGGTACAACCGCTCGAGCTCGACGATAGTGGCTTCGTCTTCGACGACGAGCACCAGGCCCTTGTCCTCACTCACGCACCCATCTAAGCGGATCGCCAGTGCCGCAACGGCGGATTCGTGGTCTCCTTACCGTTTCTTTACATCCGGTTCTCACGACCCGAACGCGAGGAGAGTTCGCTCGGCGCATGACGAAAAGCCGATCGACCCGCACCGCGCAGATCGCCCTCATCGCTTGCGGCGTGCTCGTGGCGGTGGGGACAGCATCCGTGACCGCCGCCGCTGTCGCCTCCAGCGCCCCTCCGCGGGTCGCGACCGCCGGATTCCCGTCGGGCGGCACGAACCCCGGGATCTTCACCGACACCTGCACGCGGTCGCGTACGGCCCCCGACGATCCGATCATGATGCCGGGGATGACCGGGATGTCGATGCAGCACGACTTCTTCGGCAACCCGGCGGTCGACGCCTCTTCGACTTCGTCGGCACTGCTCGACGGGAAGACGACCTGCACGACGTCGGCCGATGCCTCGGCGTACTGGACGCCCGTCGTCTACCAGAACGGTAAGGCGCTGCAACCGCAGCAGGCGCTGATCTACTGGCGCGCGCCTGCGCAGACGGCTTCTTCGGTACAGACAATGCCGGCCGGCATCACGATGATCGCCGGAAACGAGACGGCGACAGCCCCGCAGAGCACCTCCCAGATCGACTGGACGTGCACGACATCTCCGCAACAGGAGAAGAAGTCAGATGTCACCGTACGGGCGGATGCTCCACAGGACTGTCCGGGCGGAAGCCTGCTCCGTTTGGTCATCACCTTCCCGAACTGCTGGGACGGCCACACCCTCGACGGTAAATCCAAGGAGAATGTGGTCTACGCCGATCCGTCCGGCTGCCCGACGAGCCATCCGGTGCAGATCCCGCAGATCGTGTTCCACGTCGCATACCCGACAAGCAGCGGCGCGTCGATCACCCTCTCGACAGGCCCGCAGACCCAGGGGCCACCGGTGACCGGCCATGCCGACTTCATGGACGGTTGGCACCAGCCGACGATGAACGCGGATGTGGCCGCCTGTATCGACACGCAGACCCGCTGCGGTCCGGTGTTCGGCGCAGACGCGACTCCCCGTGGCGGGCAAGTGCGATGACGACGCCCGTCGCGGTGGCGCATCCCAACTTTCAGCTGTTGAGCGCCGCCGTTGGTGGTGTGCGTGCGGCGCGGATGGCTGGGTACAACCCTGCTACGGTTCCGATGACTAGGGTGGCGACTATCCCGAGCACAACTGTCTCAGGTGGGAGGGTGAACGGCCACTTGTTCACTGTGGCCATCACGAATGTGACCGCTGCTCCGACTGTTGCGCCGAGGAGTCCGCCGAAGGCTGACAGGAGTAGCGCCTCGGCCAGGAACTGAGCGCGGACGTGTCCCCGGGTGGCGCCGAGTGCCCGGCGCAGCCCGATCTCCCGGCGACGCTCGAGCACGGAAATGATCATTGTATTGGCTACGCCGATGCCGCCCACGAATAGGGCGACTGATCCGAGTCCGACGAGCAGGCCGGTGAACGCCTGGTCGGCGGCGTTCTTGGCTGCCAGCGCGTCGGAGGGGCGGGAGACTTGCACTTCGTTCGGTGCTTGGGGGCTGATAGTGCCGCTGAGCACGGAGCGCACAGTGTCCACGGCTTCGTCGCTCGACCGCTCGTAGAGGGTGGTCGGGTTGCCGCGGAATTCGAAAAGTTCTGCCGCCGCCTTTTGGCCCATCAGCGCTGCGGTGTCGAGCTCTGTAGCCAGCGGCACCGGGTTGAGGACGCCGATCACGGTCATGAGCCGGCCGCCTAACGAGATTTGGGTTCCTGGCGTAACGACGCCGAGTCGTTCGGCTGTTTTGCTGCCGAGTACCACGGTCGGGAAGGAGCCGGTGGCAGAGTTCAACCAGGCGCCCGCGCGTATGGTCCCACCGACGACATCCAATAGCTGCAGGTCGGCAGCCATCGCGGAGATACCCCCGGTAGCTGCTGGGTCGGAGACCGGGCTGCGATAGACGTTCTGTTTGAGGAGCGCGATGCTGCTGGCCTTCTGTACCCCTTCGATCAAGCGCACCTTTCCCACAGCGTTCGCCGGCAACTCGGTCTGGTCGCCGAACAGGCTCTTACCGGCTTCTGCCGTGAGCAGATTCGTTCCCAGGCTGGCCAGCTGCTGGTTGAGCTTGGCCTGGCTGGAGGCGGAGATGCCGACGACGGCGATCATCGCCGCGATACCGATCGCGATGCCGAGCGCCGACAGGATGGCGCGAGCGGGGCGGGCGCGGAGACCTGTGGTGCCGAGACGAAGCACATCGCTGCCGAGTAGCCGGGAACGCAACGGACGAGCAGAGGGAGTGGGTGTGCTCGGGCCGCCCGTGATCGTGACGGCGGTCATGAGGCCACCGCCGCGCCGGAGTCGGCTACTACAGCGCCGTCCCGGATCGTAATGCGTCTCGGCAGCTGGTCGGCGAGGGTGGAGTCGTGCGTGATGACGATGACGGTCGTGCCCTGCTGGTTGAGCTCGTGCAGGAGTCGCACGATGGCGGCACCGGATGCGCTGTCGAGATTTCCGGTGGGCTCGTCGGCAAGGAGTAGGGGTGGGTCACCGATCACCGCGCGTGCGATGGCGACCCGCTGGCGCTCGCCCCCGGAGAGTTGGCCGGGTTTGTGCGTCATCCGGTGCCCGAGTCCTACACGGTCGAGCGCTGCGGCCGCTCGCGTGCGCCGTTCGCGTTGGGGCACGCCTGCGTAGAGCAGGCCGTCAGCGACGTTGTCGATGGCCGTAACGCCTTCGGCGAGGTGGAATTGTTGGAAGACGAAGCCGATGCGGTGGGCGCGCAAGGCCGAGAGTTCACGGTCAGAAAGGGCGTGCACATCGCGACCGTCGATAAAGGCACTGCCGGCGGTCGGCCGATCGAGCGTTCCGATGAGGTTGAGCAGCGTGGATTTGCCCGAGCCGCTCGGCCCGACGATGGCGACCAGTTCCCCGGCACGCACGGACAGGGTCACGCCGGCGCAGGCCAGTACCGGCGGTTCGCCGTAGCTTCGCTCGACGCCGCGGAGGGAGACGATCTCGGAACTCATAGTGTCGGCACCACAACTTTCTGTCCTTTTCGGATGCCGTCGCCCGAGATCTCGACCCGTCCGGCAGCGAAGAGCCCGGTCTTCACGGGGACCTGCTTGGTGGTGCCATCTGGACGCACCAGTTCGACCCCGAATCGATTGCCGTCCAGAGCGAGGAGGGCGCCCACCGGCACGGACAGCACGTTGGCGCGTTTCTCGGTGGGGAACCTGGCGGTGACGGTGGCCTGTTGGAGTGCACCGGTTGCCTCCGGGTCGTCGAGAGTGACCACGACCCGGATGGCGACCTCCTTGCCGCCGTTGGCACCATCCATTTCGGTGGGTACACCGACAGAAGCGATCGTGCCCGTCGTGCTTGCGCCGCTGGGCAGGTCGATGGTGACTTTCCCTCCCACCACCCCGAGTTGCTGGTCGGAGAGCTTGAGGTTCACATTCACCAGCTTGGTGAGGTCGGTGACTTTGATCATCGGAGCACCGGGGATGGCCGGGTCCCCCACAGCGGCCGGCAGCTCGGCTATCCGCACAGCGCCGGCGTCGAAGACGATCCGGCCGAAGGGGATGCTTCCGGTCTGCTCCTGCCCGTTGGCCTTCTGCCAGCGAATGATCGCAGCCTTGGTCGCCCAGGTGAAGGCCTGGTCCGGCTCGCCGTCGAAGTAGCCGAGCGCCTTCAGACTTTCCTCGAGCACGCGAACATCGGGGCCGTCAGGCATGCCGCTCTGGAATGAGCGCCAGGCCGGCAAACCGCCATACATAAGGTAAGTGGGCTGGTTGTCAACCGCGAACAGCGGCTCACCCAACGGCACAGTGTCGCCGGGCGCGGGGAGGGAAGTGATCACACCACCGGATCCGCTCGGGATACTCCGCGCTCCGCCGTACGCCAAAGTCCCCGAAGCGCTGCTGCTGCCCTGCAATGTTCCCTGAACGACCGGGGAGGTCGCCGCGTCGATACGCTTGTTCTTCGGTTTGGCGTCAACACTGTCGGCCGCCAGCGCCGCGGTGAGGCCGCTGCCGGCCACGAGCGCAGCAAGCGTGCAAACGCACGCGATTATCAGCCGCCGTTTCTTTCTCCGAGCAGGCTGGGCGATGGGCGCATCCTGCTCGGTTGTCTGCTGTTCCATGTGCGCCCGCTACTCCACCGTTGCCATTTGGGAGCCCGCAGGGACTTTGGCGCCCACGCATTTCTCGATGACATCCTGCGGAGCATCGGCTGGGATGGAGAGGCCCGTCTTCGCGGTGGGATCCGGTGTGTCCACCCCGTTGTCGCGGAAGCACTGAGCGACTTTGCGCTGCTCGTCGATCCTCTCCTGCTGGCTCTTCTTCTTCTCTCCCGGGGCTGTCGGCGCTTCGCCGAGCTTTCCAACGCACTTCTTCGATGCGGCAGAGAAGGTGTCCTGATCCTGCGTGACGCTGGAGGTCTGGCGGCCGTCCGGGCTCGGGTCGGGCATGTCGATCCCTTCTGCACGCATGCACTTCGCATAGGCGAGCTGCCACTCGCCGCGGTCGGTGATCTTGCTCGCCCCGGGCTTTTCCGTCTTCTCGGTGTCGGTGGAAGCGGCGGTTGAACTGCACGCTGTGAACAGGGCGATCATGAGCGGAATGGCGGCGAGGGCTGCCATTCTGGTTGCGGTCTTCTTACGCAATGGGTCTTCTCCTCGGTAGGTCGGCGAACGATGACCCGAGTCCATCCGGTCGCGCGTTGTCAGCGCGTTCATGAAATCCTTTACGTTTTCTTCACGGGCGACGTGCTGTACTTCCTTGGTGAAAAGGAGAACATGCGCGCATTGATCGTGGAGGACGAGCCCTTTTTGGCCGAAGCGATCCAAACCGGCCTGCGCCGCGAGACGATCGCGGCCGATACGGCACTGGACGGCAGCACGGCTATCGAATATCTCGCGGAGAACGAGTACGACGTGGTCGTTCTCGACCGCGACATCCCCGGCGTGCACGGCGACAGCGTCTGCGCGCACATTGTCGCCGACTATCCGAACTGCCGCGTCATCATGCTCACCGCCGCCGGCGCCCTTGACGAGAAGGTGGCCGGCTTCGAACTCGGCGCCGACGACTATCTCGCCAAGCCGTTCGATTTCCCTGAGCTTGTCATGCGCCTTCGCGCCCTGGAACGTCGTACGCAGGCTGCCCGCCCTCCCGTGCTCAAGGACGCCGGTGTGAGTCTCGACCCGTTCCGCCGCGAGGTGTACCGGGATGGACGATTCGTGCGGCTGAGCAGGAAGGAGTTCGCCGTGCTCTCCGTGCTCATGAACGCTGCTGGCGGCGTCGTGAGTGCAGAGACTCTGTTGGAGAAGGCGTGGGACGCAAACGCGGACCCGTTCACGAACACCATCCGCGTCACCATCTCGAACCTGCGCAAACGCCTCGGGAACCCCTGGGTGATCCACACGATGCCAGGCGTCGGCTATCGCTTCGGCGAGTCCCCGTGAACGACGGAGCAGAGCGGCGCAAGCGGCCCGCCAGGCGTCCGCACCTCACGATTCGAACGCGGCTGACTCTGACCTACGCGGGTCTCGTCACAGGGTGCGGCGCAGTGCTCATCGGCATCGTCTATGTCTTCATGCGATTCGTGCCGGACTATGCCATCACCTCGACACCCCTCGTGACAGGCACGACCACCCCAAGCACTGGCGCTGCCCCGCACGCCAGTGCCGAGGCCCTGCCGCACAGCGACGCCGCCGATACTCTCCGTGATATGACCTTCAAGGTCAACAGTGCGTCGGATTTCCTCAACGTGCTGCTCCTCATCTCGGTCGTCGCCCTGATTCTGCTCGTCGTCCTCAGCGGCCTCGTCGGCTGGATCGTCGCCGGACGTGTGCTGAAACCGCTGAAGGCCATCAACGATGCCGCCACTCTCGCCGCCACCGGCTCCCTCGACCACCGCATCGGGCTACGAGGACCGCGAGACGAGATCCGCGCCCTCTCCGAAACCTTCGACAGCATGCTCGGCGCGCTCAGCCGCTCCTTCGAGTCCCATCGCCGCTTCGCCGCTAACGCCTCTCACGAGTTGCGCACGCCACTGGCCACAACCCAGACGATGATCGACGTCACCCTGGCAGACCCGGACGCCGACAATGAGTCCCTTCGAGCCCTCGCCCGCCGCATCCACACGGTGAACCGCGAAAACATCCGGACGGTGAACTCCCTGCTCGACCTGGCGGGCATCGGTCAACGCCCTCTGGCCTCGGACCAGGTGGATCTCGGGATCCTCGCCGCCGAGGCCATCACCGTCAACGCCGGCGAGGCACGCGACCGGGAGGTCACGCTCACGCTGCAGGTATCAAGCGTCGACGCCCGCCCCGCAATGATCGTCTCGGGGGACGCCGTACTCCTTCGACAGGCGATCGGCAACCTCGTACAAAACGCCATCCGCCACAACAGGCCGCGCGGCGAAGCCGACCTGCGCATCCTGCAACTCGATGACGGGACGATCCAAGTGACCGTCCGCAACACAGGCGAGCGGGTGCCCGACGAGATCGTCGATTCGCTGCGAGAGCCTTTCGTTCGAAGCGCCGGCCGAGTCACAAACCACGACGTGCGCGGCCGGGGGCTCGGCCTCGCCATCGCCGCCGGCGTCGCGGAGGCGCACGGGGGAGCGCTAGGACTCTCCGCCCCGCGGACCGGCGGCCTCGTCGCAGAACTGACGCTGCCTGCACTGCGGCAGCATTTATCACCGCATTGATGGCGACTCTGGTTCGCTGCACCCGATTCCGTGCGCATGCGACCCGAGCCTGGCGAGCCCTTCTACTTCGAGACCGACGCCGAGGGCACACGCCACCCCCACTATGGTCGATTCCTCCGGCTGATCTCAGACCGCCTCGTCGAATTGACCTGGGTCACGGGCGTCGGTGGGACCGAAGGCGCGGAGACCGTCGTCATCGTGGCACTCGCTCCGGGTGTTGCAGGACAGACCCATCTGAAACTCACGCACGCCGGCTTCGCGACCGAAC
>DASYGJ010000097.1:0-15155 GCA_035999915.1 Leifsonia sp. | reverse complement strand
CGCGGTCGTCCTCGGTGGTCAGCGTCATCAGAAGTACCCCTCTCGCTTGCGGTCTTCCATGGCGGCTTCGGAGATACGGTCGTCGGCGCGGGTGGCCCCACGCTCGGTGATGGTGGATGCGGCGACCTCGCGCACGACATCTGCCGTGGTGAGCGCATCCGACTCCACGGCGCCCGTGCAGCTCATGTCGCCGACCGTGCGATAGCGCACTTGCACGCGCTGCACGACCTCGTCGGGGCGCGGCTCGGAGACCGGACCGACAGCTCGCCACATGCCGTCGCGACGGTAGACCTCGCGCTCGTGCGCGTAATAGAGCGGCGGAAGTTCGATCTTCTCGCGCTCGATGTAGCGCCAGATGTCGAGCTCGGTCCAGTTGCTGATCGGGAACGCACGCACGTGCTCACCCGGCCGGTGGCGGCCGTTGTACAGGTTCCAGAGCTCGGGACGCTGATTCCGCGGATCCCACTGGCCGAAGCCGTCACGCAGCGAGAGGATGCGCTCCTTGGCACGAGCCTTGTCCTCGTCTCGCCGGGCTCCGCCGAACACGGCGTCGTGACGGCCGTCGGCGATGGCGTCGAGCAGCGGGAGTGTCTGCAGCGGGTTGCGCGTGCCGTCGGCGCGCTCTTCGAGGCGTCCGTCGTCGATGTAGTCCTGAACGTGCGCGACCTCGAGGCGAACGCCGAGCTTCTCGACGGTGGCGTCGCGGAAGGCGAGCACCTCCGGGAAGTTGTGCCCGGTGTCGACGTGCAGAACGGGGAACGGCACGCGCCCCGGCCAGAAGGCCTTTGCGGCGAGATGAAGCACGACCACGGAGTCCTTGCCGCCGGAGAAAAGCAGCACGGGCCGTTCGAACTCGGCGACGACCTCGCGGATGATGTGGATAGATTCGCTCTCGAGCGCGTCGAGGATGTCGATGGTGTGGCTGGTGTTCGTGTGAGCGCTCATTCGTGGAGCCCGCATTCGGTCTTGCCCAGTCCGGCCCAACGGCCCGAGCGCGGGTCGGCGCCGGGTGCCACACGCGCGGTGCACGGTGCGCAGCCGATCGACGGGTAGCCGTCTGCCATCAGCGGGTTGACCGGAACCTGGAACGCCGAGGCGTAGTCCAGCAACTGATCGAAGGTCCAGGCGGCGAGCGGGTTCACCTTGACGAGGCCGTTGCGCTCATCCCAGGAGATGATCGGCGTCGCGGCACGCGTCGGCGCCTCCTCGCGGCGCACGCCGGTGAACCAGAGTTCGTACGGCTCGAGCGAACGACCGAGCGGCTCCACCTTGCGCATCGCGCAGCACAGATTGGGGTCGCGGGAGAACAGCTCGGCGCCGAATTCCGCATCCTGCTCGGCGACGGTCTTCTTGGGCAGCACGTCGACGACCCGCACGGAAAGCTCGCGGGCGACCGTGTCGCGCGTCTCGTAGGTCTGCGGAAAGTGGTAGCCGGTGTCGAGGAAGAGTACGTCGACGCCCGGCAGGTACTGCGAGACCAGGTGCGGAAGCACGGCGTCCGCCATCGAGCACGCGACCGCGGTCGCCGCGACGGCGAAGTTCTTGGCGACCCAGGCGACCACGGCGTCGGCCGGAGCGTCGCCGATCTCTTGCGTTCCGCGCTCGACGAGAGCGCGCAACTCGTCAGCGGAGCGGCGTACAGGGGATGCTTCGATCAGGGTCACTTCAGTGCCTCCTCGTCGGCGCGGTGCGCCCACACGGCGAACGTCTCTTCGTTCTCGCGGTCTTTCAGGAACCGGTGCACCAGACGCTCGACATAGTCGGGCAGGTTCTCAGTGGTGACCTTGAGCCCCCGGATGGTGCGGCCGAGGCCCGGCTCCGCACGGTCGTTCGAGGCGAGGCCGCCGCCGAGATGCACCTGGAATCCGGGAGTCTGGCCGCCGTTGCCGTCGGGCAGCAGCTGGCCCTTCAGTCCGATGTCGGCGGTCTGGATGCGCGCACACGAGTTCGGGCATCCGTTGACGTGCAGCGAGATCGGGGCCGGCAGGTCGATCGAGACGAGGCGTTTCTCCAACTCCTCGATGGCGCGTTCCGCGGCCGCCTTGGTCTCGACGATCGCGAGCTTGCAGAACTCGAGTCCCGTGCAGGCGATCGTGGAACGGCGGAACGCGCTCGGCCTGGCCGACAGCCCGATCTCGTCGACCGCCGCGATCAGGGCTTCCACCCGATCCTCCGGGACGTCGAGCAGCACCAGTTTCTGGTGCGGCGTGGTGCGGAGACGGCCGGAGCCGTTCTCCTCGAGGATCTCGGCGAGCCGAGTCAACGAGGTCCCCGAGACGCGGCCGACCACCGGAGTGACGCCGACATAGAAATTGCCGTCCTTCTGGGCGTGCACGCCGACGTGGTCGCCTGGCGTGGTGGGCGTCGGCGCGGCGGGTCCGTCCGGAAGCGGGGAGGTGAGGTACTCGTCTTCGAGGATCTGGCGGAACTTCTCCGGACCCCAATCGGCCAGCAGGTACTTGAGGCGAGCCTTGTTGCGCAGGCGGCGGTAGCCGTAGTCGCGGAAGATCGCCGCGACGCCATACCAGGTTTCGGCCACGCGATCCGGTGCCACGAACGCTCCGAGACGCTCCGCGAGCCGCGGCGCCGTCGAGAGGCCGCCACCGACCCACACGTCGTAGCCGATGCCGAGGTCAGGATGCTCGACGGCGACGAACGCGACGTCATTGATCTCGTGCACGACATCCTGGCTGGGGTGGCCGGTGAGTGCGGTCTTGAACTTGCGCGGGAGGTTCGCCAACTCGGGATCGCCGATGTACCGCTCGGTGATCTCCGCGATGGCGGGTGTCGGATCGATCAACTCGTCGGCGGCGATACCGGCAACGGGGGAGCCGAGTACCACACGCGGAACGTCACCGCAGGCCTCGGTGGTGCCGAGCCCGACGCTCTCGAGCCGGCGCCAGATCTCGGGGACGTCTTCGACCCGGATCCAGTGCAGTTGGATGTTCTGGCGATCGGTGAGGTCGGCGGTGTCGCGCCCGAATTCGGTGGAGATGCCGCCGATCACCCGCAGCTGCTCGGTGCTGAGTTGGCCGCCGTCGATGCGCACGCGCAGCATGAAGTAGGCGTCCTCGAGCTCCTCGGGGGCGAGCGTGGCGGTCTTGCCGCCGTCGATCCCGGGCTTGCGCTGGGTGTACAGGCCCCACCAGCGGAACCGACCGTGCAGGTCGGTCGGGTCGATGCTGTCGAAGCCGAGCTTGGAGTATGTGCTCTCGATGCGCTCGCGCACGCTGAGGCCGCCGTCCTCCTGCTTCCACACCTCGTTGCCGTTGAGCGGTGTCGTGCCGTCGACCTTCCACTGCCCGTTGCTACGGGTGGACCTCGCCGGTCGATCCAGCACCCGAACCGCGGACTCCTCGGAGGGCACCGTCACTTGTTCCAGTCGGTCTTGCACGTGATCGCCTCCAGCAGGGTATGAACGGTGTCGCTCTCGAGACATCCATCCCGGTGCGCCAAGTCAAAACGTAGGCAACAAGCCGCGACCGCGCCAGGCGGTCGGTCAAAGAGGGAAACCAACCGTCACAAAACGACCCATGTGAAAACTCTCACTTGACAAGATTCGACCCCTGTGGAGTCCTGCAAAAAGCGCGGTTCGAAGGCGGCGGAACGCACTTTTTGCACCACTCGCCGAGGCATGGGGCTACTGAGTCAAGGAGCTGCCTTCTACGACGGGTCGGGCGCGAGCCCGCTGGCGTCCAGTTCCTGCCAGAGCGCCTCGGGAATCGGCGCGTGGTATCGGCTGACCGTGCTGCGGACTTGCGCCTCGGTGCGCATCCCGGTGACCACCGAGACCACCGCCGGGTGCCGCAACGGATACTGGATCGCCGCCGCCGGCAGGCTCACGTCGTAGCGCGCGCACACCTCGGCGAGCTTCTCCGCTCGCTCGATGACGTCGCGAGGCGCCGCCCCGTAGTCGTAGTGCGCCGCCTTGTCGATCGTGGGGTTGCTGAGCAGACCGGAGTTGTACACGGCCGCGGCGACGACGGCCACCCCGCGACGGTGCGCGAGGGGGAGCAGGTCGGCGAGCGCGGACTGGTCGAGGAGGGTGAAGCGGCCGGCGACCATGACGACGTCCACGTCCGTCTGCTCGACGAACTTCGCGAGCATCGCCGACTGGTTCATCCCGGCGCCGATTGCTCCCACGACGCCCTGGTCACGCAATTCCAGCAGAGCGCCGATGCCGCTGGTCGACGCTTCCTGCCAGTGGTCGTCGGGGTCATGGAGGTACGCGATGTCGAGGTGGTCCGTGCCGATCCGTTCGAGTGACTCCTCGACGGATCGCAGGATTCCGTCCCGGCTGAAGTCCCAGACTCGCCGGCGGTCGGCGGGAACGATGAAGCCGTCGTCGTCGAGACGGTCCGCTGTCTCGGGGCTGTCGATCAGGAGGCGTCCCACTTTGGACGAGATCACAATGTCATCGCGGTCTGTGCCGTCCAGTGCTCGACCCAACCGTCGCTCCGAAAGGCCCAGGCCATAGTGCGGTGCCGTGTCGAAGTAGCGGATGCCGCTCTCCAGGGCTGCAGCGACGGCAAGCCCGGACTCCTCGTCGGTCGTTTCGGTGAAGAGATTGCCGAACTGGGCGCCCCCGAGTCCGAGTTCGGTGACCTCGTGGCCGGTCCGCAGGCGCCGCGTATTCAACATCGGGTGGTTCAACATACGTATCATCTTTGCAGACATCTGTTCTAGGCTAAAGCGGCCGCTCCCGGTCGGGATGCGGCTGCGCGACCAGAGAAGGAGACCGGCGATGTTGGCGGCAGAATACACGGGCAGTCGTACGATCGCGGTCGAGGAACGCGAGAAGCTGGAACTGCGGCAGGGGGAGGTTCGGATCGCTGTCGCGTACGTGGGGATCTGCGGTACGGATCTTCACATCTACCACGGTGACATGGATTCGCGGGTGACCATGCCGGCGACGATCGGCCACGAGATGTCTGGAACGATCGCCGAACTCGGCCCCGGGGTGGAGGGGTGGGCCGTCGGGGATGCGGTCACCGTCATGCCGCTCTCCTGGGACGGAACCTGCCCGGCCTGCCGAGCGGGAAACGAGCACATCTGTCAGAACCTCGACTTCATCGGGATCGACAGCCCGGGAGCGCTGCAGCAGTACTGGAACGTGCCGGCGAGCACGCTGGTCAAGCTCCCTTCTGAGATCTCCCTCCGCGATGCCGCGCTCGTCGAACCGGTGGCTGTGGCCGTCCACGACGTGCGTCGCTCGAAACTCGGCGCCGGTGACAAGGTGGTCGTAATCGGCGCAGGTCCGATCGGTGTGCTCATCGCCACCGTCGCGACGGCGTTCGGTGCGGAGGTGGTCGTCGCCGAGATCGACGGCACCCGGCGCAGTGCCGCCGAAGACATGGGGCTGGTCACGCTGGATCCCTCAACCGTCGATCAGGTCGCCTGGGTGAATGAGTGGACTGGAGACGCCGGCGCCGACGTTGTCTTCGAAGTGTCCGGCGCTGCTGCCGCGGTGCTCGGCGCCACGGGGCTGGCGAAGGTCCGCGGCACTGTGGTGGTCGTGGCCATCCATCCGACACCGCGGCCGATGGATCTGCATCGGGTGTTCTGGCGGGAACTGACCATCCTGGGCGCCCGCGTCTACGAGCGGCGCGATTTCGAGCGCGCCGTCGAATTGGTCGCCGAGGGCGCCATTCCGTCACAGAAGCTGATCACGCGTGTCGTCGCGCTCGCCGAAGTGGCATCGGCTTTCGAAGCGCTCGAAGCGGGGCAGGCCATGAAGATTCTCGTCGAGGTCGGAGCATGAATCCTTTCGACCTGACCGGTCGGCTCGCGGTGGTGACGGGTGTGAAGCGCGGTATCGGCTACGCCATGGCCGAGGCGCTCGCCGCTGCCGGCGCGGACATCGTCGGGGTGTCGGCCACTCTTGATCCGGAACGGTCGGCGATCGGCGAACGCGTTCACGAGCTCGGACGCGACTTCTCCGGCCACCGGGTGGACTTCGCCGACCGGACCGCCGTCGTGGCGTTCGCTGAAGAGCTGGCGGCGCGCGATCGGCCCGTCGACATCCTCGTCAACAACGCGGGCACCATCCGCCGCGCTCCCGCAGCCGAGCATCCCCTCGAGTGGTTCGACGAAGTGATCGAGGTCGATCTCACGAGCGGGTTCGTGCTCAGCCAGATCCTCGGTCGCCGGATGATCGAGGTCGGCCACGGCCGGATCGTGTTCACCGCCTCGCTTCTCTCGTTCCAGGGCGGAATCAACGTTCCTGGCTATGCCGCCGCCAAGTCCGGCGTCGCCGGCCTCATCCACGCTCTTTCGAACGAATGGGCGGGCAAGGGGGTGACGGTCAACGGAATCGCACCCGGCTATATCGCCACCGACAACACTCAGGCTCTGCAGGACGACGTAGAGCGCTCGAGATCCATCCTCGAGCGGATTCCGGCGGGGCGCTGGGGCACGCCGGCCGACGTCGCCGGCGCCGCGGTCTTCCTTGCGTCCGATGCTGCCCGGTACGTGACGGGAGCGATTATTCCGGTCGACGGAGGGTGGCTCGGGCGATGATCCGATCCTTCCGTAAGCACGGGAACTGCTCGGAAGGTAACGATCCGGTCTCGCGCTGAATTGAGAGTGGAATAACATCATACGTATGCTCTATGATCGTGACTACTCCACTCCTCGGAGTCGTCAACGAAGTCGACAAGACAAGGAAATCTCATGGTCAGAAACCACACTGTGGTGCGCTCACGCCGTCGTACGGCGCTGACCGTCGCCGCACTCGGCGCCGCGACGGCGCTCATGGCACTCACCGGTTGTAGCACCGGTGGGAGCACAGGAAGCGGGTCGTTCGGCTTTCCCGAAGCCGCTCAAGACAGCTCTTCGACGATCACCGTCTGGGTGGATGCAGACCGCCAGGCTGCGGCGAAGGCCTTCAAGGCCGCGAACCCCTCGACGAAGATCAAGGTCGTCACCTACGACGGTTCGGCGAACGGGTCGAACTCCTTCCGCACGAAGATGCAACTCTTCGATCGTGCCGGCAGCGGTTGGCCCGACGTCGTGTTCTCCAGCCAGAACAACGACGCATCCTGGGCGAGCCAGAAGAGCAACGGAAAGCAGGCTTTCGCCGCCGTGCTCGACAAAGGCCTCGTGCCCAAGGCCACTCTGAGCAATTTCGCCCAGGGAGCGCTCAACCCGTGCACGGTCAACGGGCAGGTCTACTGCTTGCGTAACGACCTTGCGCAGACCGTCCTCTGGTACAACAAGACACTCATGGACCAGTTCGGCTATTCCGTTCCGACGACCTGGGAGGAATACCAGGCTCTCGGCGAGAAGGTCGCACAGGAGCACCCGGGTTACATCATCGGCGCCGCCGGCGACGCGTTCACTCCGGAGATCTACATGTGGGCAAGCAAGTGCCAGGCCAACGGGGTGACCGGTCCCAGTGCGGTCACGGTCAAGACCGACTCGACGGAGTGCAAGCGCGTCGCCTCGATGCTCGACACGCTCCGCGCGAACAAGACGGTCCCTGTCGTGAGCGTCTTCACTCCGGAGTTCGTGAAGAGCTACACCGGCAAGGTGCTGATGATGCCCGGCCCGAACTGGTACGCGGGAGCCATCTTCAACAACCCGCAGTCGCTCAACGTGCCCGCAGGGCAGCTCGGCGTCGCTGCGCCGCTGGCGTGGAAGGGCGACGACCAGATCGCTACCGGCAACGTCGGCGGCGGCACCTGGTTCATCTCGAGCCACTCGAAGAACCTGAAGGCTGCGGAGAAGTTCGCGCAGTTCGTCACGACGGATGACTCGTACCAGGTCGCCACCGCTCCGGGATACCCGGCGTACGCGCCGGCGGCGGCGAAGTGGATCGCCAAGCAGGAGTCGAGCAAGTACTACGCGACCTCGCTGCAGCCCATCGTGACGGCGGCCGGCCAGGTTTGGACAGGCTGGGGAGCCGGCGTGTTCAGCCAGGAGGCCATCTGGGCCAAGACGATCACCCCGGGAGTGACCGGAGGCAAGTCGATCGTGGATCTGCTTCCCGCCTGGCAGCAGGCGATCACGGACCAGGCCAAAGTCGACGGATACAAGGTGAACTGACATGACCCTCGCTCCTCCGAGCGACCAGCTGACCGCCGGCGCGGAAACGCGTCGGCGGTCGGCCCGGCCGGTAGGCCGGGCACCGGGACGCACCCCCGTCGGGTATGTCTTCGTCTCGCTCTACACCCTTCTCACTATCGCCTTCGGGATCCTCCCGGCGCTTTACGCGGTCATCCTCGCCTTCACCAATGCCGGTGGTGGCTTCGCGGGCCTCGACAACTTCATCAAGGTCGTCACCGACTTCCGTTTCTGGCCCGCCGTGATCCACGTGACTCTGTACTTGATCATCTGGCTGATCATGCTCGTCATCTTCGTGGTGGCCCTCTCCCTCATCGTCCACGCAGTGAAGGTGCGCTGGGCCGGAACGACGCTGCGGTTCATCTACTACCTTCCGGGAGCACTCGCCGGCGCATCCAGCGTGCTGCTCTGGCTGTTCGTGCTCGACCCGACCGCCAGCCCGGTCAGCGGGCTCCTGCGTTTGATGGGGCTGAACAGCTTCGTTGAGGTGATCCAACCGGGCAACCTTCCCTTCGTCTTCGCGATCATCGCGTTCTGGACCGGCGCGGGAGGCTGGATCGTCATCATGTACGGCGCGCTGAACAACATCAGCACCGACATCGTCGAGGCAGCCCGCATCGACGGGGCGAACTCCGCTCAGATCGCGTTGCGCATCCAGCTTCCGATGCTGCGCAAGTGGATCGCGTACATGGGCGTCATGTCGCTCGCTGCCGGGACCCAGCTGTTCGTCGAGCCGCAGTTGCTCAGCCAGGCGAGCAACGCGGTCGTCCCGAACGACTACTCCCTCAACCAGCTCGCGTACCAATACGCGTTCCAGCAGAACGATTTCAACGGTGCGGCCGCGATCTCGCTCCTGCTGTTGATCGTTGCGCTCTTGCTGTCCTGGGTCTTCGTGACCCGCGGCGGCCTCTTCGAGAAGGAATGACGATGACCGCACTCTCTACCGAACGGCGCAGCAGCGCCAGCCTTCGAGGCTTGAGCGGGCGCGCGGTCGCGGGCCTGATCGTCGTTGTGTTCGTTCTCTTCTTCGTCATCCCGATCGTGTGGCTGCTGCTGGCCGTGACGAAGTCCACGCACGAGCTGACCGTCGCGAACCCGTTCTCGATCGGATCGTTGACCGATTTCGTCGCCAACTGGAATCAGCTGTTCGGGTTCCAAGGCGGCGCCGTCACGGGCTGGATCGGCAACTCCGCAATGTACACACTGGGCGCGCTCGCGATAACTCTCGTGGTCAGCGTGCCCGCCGGCTACGCGATGGCCCTCACCGAGTTCCGGCTGCGCAAGGCCCTGCTGGTACTGACACTCGTCGTGATGCTCATCCCGAGCACGGCGCTGGTCCTGCCGATCTTTCTCGAGCTGAACACGGTCGGCCTCATCGGGTCGCCACTGTCCGTGATACTTCCGATGTCGTTCTTCCCGTTCGGGGTGTACCTCACCTACATCTACTTCTCGACGAGTATCCCGCGCGATCTGCTCGCCGCAGCACGGATCGACGGGTGCAGCGAGATCCAGGTGTTCACCCGAGTGGCGCTTCCGCTGGCCGCTCCGATCGTTGCCCTCGTGGCGTTCTTCAGCTTCGTTCAGAACTGGAACAACTTCTTCCTGCCGTTCGTCATGCTGCCATCGAGCGACGGTTACCCCATCCAGGTCGGTCTGACATCGCTGCTCTCGTCGACTCCGGCCTTCAATCCGAGCTCAGCGGGGTCCGACTCGGTCCAGTTGCCCACGCTCGCCCTGGCGACCATCGTGTCGATTCTGCCCGTCCTCATCGTGTTCCTCTTCTCCCAGCGATTCCTCGTCTCTGGCATGACCGCAGGAGGAACGAAGGAATGACCGCGGCACCACTCAAGGAGAACCACGCATGAAGATCACCGGCTACCGCAGCCTGAGCACCGTCCACGACTGGGGCCGGGTCACGGGCGACGTCAACGGCGTTCAGACGGGCAACACCACTCCGGTGCCCGTGCTCATCCTCGAAACCGACAGCGGCCTCGAAGGGATCGGCGTCGGTGCGCATGCCGATGTGGCGCGCGTCTTTCCCGCCATCGATGGTGAGGACCCGCGCGCGGTCGTGGCACTGTACGACCGGATGCTCGACTGGGTCTTCAAGGCCGGCCACTCCGGGAGCACGTTCGGCACCATCGGGGCCATCGACATGGCGCTCTGGGACCTCAAGGCGAAAGCCGCCGACGAACCGCTTTGGCGCACCCTCGGAGCGCGAGAGCGTTTCCTTCCTGGCTACGCATCCGGTCTCGAATACGGCCTGACAGACGAAGAGCTCCACGAGCTCTACGGCCAGTTCGCCGACCGCGGCTTCAAGGCCGGCAAGCTGAAGGGCGGCCGCGATCTCGACCGCGACCTCCCTCGGCTGGAGATCATGCGGGATGTCCTCAGCCGGAACTCACGCAAACCGGCGCTCATGTTCGATGCCAACGAGTCGTGGAACCACGCACAGGCGGCCCGGTATGTCGCGGACCTCGAAGAACGGGTGGATCTCACCTGGATCGAGGAACCATTGCGGCGCTGGGATGCGGCCGGACTGGCGGCGTTGCGCGGAAAGTTCCGTGCGGCGATCGCGAGCGGCGAGAACCTCACCGGTCTGGAGCAGTATCGGCCTCTTCTGGATGCGGGCGCGCTCGATGTCGTCCAGGTCGGTAACGTCTGGGGCATCACACACTTCCTGCGTGTGGCGACGCTCGCGCACGGCCATGACCTGCCGGTGAGCCCCGTGGCATACAACACCAATCCGGTGGCGCATGCTGCTGCTGCGGTGCCCAACCTCCTCACCGTCGAAGTGCAAGACCTGTCCTTCCCGATCGGGCTGGATGTGGACCAGCGGTTCGAAGACGGCGGCATCGTCCTCGGCGACCGGCCGGGCCTCGGGATCATCGTCGACGAGGCTCTGCTCTCGAATGATCCTTCGGCTCAGCTGGTGCCACCCTCGACCGGACCGCACATCCGTCCGGAACGCGCCGCGCTCCGTCTGGTGGTCGAGCCCGACGTCATCGACGGCCCGACGGTCCCGGTGAGAGTCTCATGACGGGCGAGCCACAGCACTTCGCGTTCGTCGTCGGGGTGCGCCCGGAGAAGCGCGAAGAATATCTCGAACTCCACCGCTCCGTCTGGCCGGGCGTCGAGCAGAAGATGACCGAGTGCAACATCCGCAACTACACCATCTATATCCACGGCGATATCCTCTTCGCGCACTACGAGTACGTCGGCGACGATCTGGAAGGCGACATGCGGCGCCTCCAGGAGGATCCGCTTTCGCAGGAGTGGTGGACGCACACGGATCCCTGTCAGGTGCGGATCGCTGAGGAGCGCAATCCGGGAGCGCTCTGGCAGCCCCTCGACGAAGTGTGGCACCTGCGGTGACCCTCCGCATCGACGCCCACGTCCACCTCTGGGCGCGAGCGCTCGATCCCCAGGACTGGATCGATCCCGAGACCATGGCCGGGATCGACCGCGACTTCGATACCGGGGATCTCGGTGGGATGTTGCGGGCGACCAACATGGACCGGGCGGTCGTGGTCCAGGCGACCAACAGTCTGGACGAGAGCGTGCGGCTGGCGCGGTCGGATCCCGCTGTGGTGGCCGGACTCGTCGCCTGGGTCGACTTAGCCGGCGACGTTCACGCTCAACTCGACCGCGTTCGTGAACAGGCGACGGTGCCCGTTGTCGGCGTTCGTCACCTCTCGCACATGGATCCGAATCCGGAGTGGCTGTTGCGAGAAGACGTCGGCCGCGGATTCGGCACCCTCGAGCAGGAGGGGCTCACGTTCGATCTGGTCATCCGTGACCGTCAGCTTTCACAGGCCGCGCGGCTGGCCGGCCGGCATACCGGTCTCCGCTTCGTCGTCGACCACCTTGGCGGTGCACCGGCGCCTGGCGCAGACATGACCGCATGGGCATCGGGATTCCGATCACTCGCCGAACACGCGAATGTCGTCGCGAAAGTCTCGGGGCTCTCCTCGGGCTTGGCGCCCGGAGCCTGGACGGCCCGCGACCTGGCACCGGTCATAGACGAAGCCTTCGGAGTTTTCGGTCCGGGTCGCCTGCTGTACGGATCCGACTGGCCGTTGGCCGAGCTCGGTGGCGGATCGCCGGCGTGGAAGGCCGCGCTCGAGAGCTTCCTGGGCGAGTTGTCCGCCGGTGAAATCGACGAACTCTACGGCGGAACGGCCGCGCGGGTCTACTCGCTCTCGCTGTCCTGACGCCGTCCGGTTCCACCGCGACCGCGTGGGGCGTGGTCGGGGAGCCGGCGTCGTTCCCACGCGACACTGATGTGGTCATGCATCGCTTTCGCCGCGGCCGCCGTATCGTTCCGCGCGATGGCGTCGACGATGGCGGCGTGCTCATCGAGGGTCAGCGGGACGGCGTCGGGCGGGTTGATGCCCTGATAGCGGTTGGAGTCGACCGCTCGCTTATAGAGGTGCTTCGCGATGTTCTCGGCCAGGCGGTTCCCGGACATCTCCATGACCGCATAATGGAAGACCACATCCGCTTGGCGGAACGAGTCCGTCTCGGATTCGCTTTCTCGCATCGCGGTGAGCGCGTTCTCCAACCGCCTCAGGTCGTCGGGGGTGTGGGCGCCGGCCAGCGCGGCCGCCATGGCCGATTCCAGGCTCGCCCGCACCACGGTCAGCTCATCGAGCACACCGAGACTCTCGTCGTTGTCGATGAGAGCAGAGAGAACGATCGGGTCGAGCATGTTCCAGTACCCCGGAGCTCGCACCTGCGTGCCTCGACCTTGCGAGACGATGACGAGCCCCTTCTCCTCAAGACGCTTGACCGACTCTCGCAAGACAGTGCGGCTCACTCCGAAGTGCTCACTGAGCGGACCTTCAGGAGGCAGGAGGTCGTCTTCCTTGAGCTGGCCGGTGACGATGAGATCGACGAGTTCAGCGACGACGGCGACCCCGAGCCGCGCAGCAGGAAGTCGCTGGGGGATCAGACGCACTCCAGCTTTAAACTCGTTTGTCATAGGTATGACCTTACGCTTGTCGAGGCGGGACGCGGCGTAGCCGCGCCCCGCCCACTGTCAGTTCACGGGCGTGAGCGTCCAGTTCTGGTTGGGTTGATTCAGCGGGATCCACTGGTCAGCGGGTGCTCCGACAGCCAGGGAGTTCCCACCGATCTCGAGCACCTGTCCCGAGTTGACGTTCACGATGCTGAAACTCCCATTCGGGGCCGTCTGGAAGTACCAGAGTTGAGTGCTTCCACCGTTTGCCGTTTGCTGTTCGACGGGTGCGCCGTGACCGGTGCTTGAGGCGTGCATCCCGAGTGGCTTCCCGCTGTTGCGGTTGATGAGCTGGAAGAGGTTGCCACCGGCCGGCTTGATCTGCCATTGCTGGTTCGTGCCGAGGCTCGACGTCGCCTGATCCAGGACGGTTCCATCGCTCGTCGAGGAGTTGGGAATGTCCGCAACGAGACCCGAATTCACGTTCTTCACGGTGTAGAAGGCCGTCGCGTTCGTGCCGGGGTCAACGAAACCGGTTCCGGTTGCGACGGCGTTTCCGAGCACTCGGACGTCGGCGATGAAGAAGTAGTTACCATCGGTCTTCTGTACCCGCACATACCGGTACGCGGCTGTGGACGGCACGGTGAAGCTGACGCTCCCCGCATCCGGGATGCTCGCAGTCTCGCGAGCGACGGTCGTGAACGTCGCGAATGCTGGATCGTTGGAGAGTTCGATCTGGAATCCCGTGCGGGTCTGCGACTGGTCGAGATCCTGTCGTGCCAGGACCTGGACCTGGGCGATACTCGTCGAACTGCCGAGATCGACCTGCCACCAGGCGTTAGTGTCCGACCCGGTCGCCGACCACCCGGTTGCCGGGTTGCCGTCGACGGCGTTGCTCGCCGTGTATCCCGACGAGATCGTGCTCGATGCGGTCGCCGGATGACCCTGAGCCAGGTCGACGGCGCTACGGAGGGAGCGGTAAGCCGGTTCGAGACCAGCGGCCTGGATGATCGACTTCCCACTCGACGCGGTGCCGGAAATGGTCACACTCGGGCCATTCTGGTTGCGGTTCATCGTCTGGTTGACGTTGGAGATCACGTTGTTCAGGACGCTGAGCTGGTCGGATCCCTCGTCGAGGTAGATCCCGGCGACAGCCGAGCTGCAGGATGCCGGTGAGTGGAGCACGTCGTGAATGTAGTTGTTCGAGTACGTGCTTCCCGGGTCCACCGACAGGTGATAAATAGCGCCCGTGTCGCACAACCGATTCAGAACGTTGCTGAGCTCATTGTTGGTGACGGTGTTGTTGCCCGCCGCACCCGTGTTGTGCTGCCAGCCCCATCCCACGGTGATGCCCGCCCATGGCGTGTCGGAGATCTCGTTGTGTTCGATCACGGTGGAGTTCACCCAGCCGGCGTTGATCGCCGCCGTGCCGTAGTAGTCGAGACCGATCCGGGTGATCAGGTTGTCGGTGACGACCTCGCCCTTTGCGACCTCACGGACGTCTTCCCCTGCCGGGGTGGTCGGGGGGTTGTACAGGGAGTGGTATTCGACGTTCGGATCAGAGAACTTGCCGATCATGATTCCGTTGCCCGAGACGCCGGAGATCACGTTGCCGGTGGCGACGCCTGCGTGCGATCCGTGGTCGAAGTCCAGTGCGGTCGAGCCGATGTTGGTGAAAGTGTCACCGAGGAACTGTATGTTCGTCGCGTCGGAGACATGGACAGCCGCCGGCGGCCTGCCGACGTACTGCTGGTTCTGCAGGTTGGCGCTGAGGTTGTACAAACCGCCTTGCGCGTTGAGGTACCCGGACGTCGTCGGTCGCGTCCAGGTCGTCCCGGTGAACGTGACGCCCGAGAAGGTCACGTTCGTGGCCTGGTGGTCGAGGTCAGCTCCGGAGACGTCGAGAACAGTCTCCGTGACGGGAACCGTGATCGAAGCGCTCGTCATGTTCTCGCCGGCCCTGGGGAGGTAATAGACGGTTCCTGCCACGTTGTCGAGGTACCACTCGCCGGGCTGGGTCACGAACGCGAGCGCGCCCTCCCAGTGGAAAGGCGAGCCGCTCGCGAGGGTGGGGTGAGGCCGCTGAAACAGGATGTTCGATTCGGTGCTCTGGAAACTGACTGTGGCAGTA
>DASYGJ010000084.1:0-15515 GCA_035999915.1 Leifsonia sp. | reverse complement strand
GTCCTGCTCGGCGTTCTGCTCTTCGATGTCGTGGATTTCGGCCTCGCTCGGCTTGAAAGCCATCGCGAAGAGCGCCATCAGAACGAGCGAGAGAATGAATGCGAGTCCGAACGCGATCCCGGCCAAAAGGAACTCCCGGGTCGCGATAACCACGATGAGTCCCACGAAGACGCCGAGCGCGGCAGAGATGCCGAGCAGCTCGGTCGGCAGAAAGCGGTCACGCCGAGTGGGCTTGCCCCCCGATGCGCCAACGTTCCTCTTGTCGCGATTGGTCACGATCCGCTCCCGGGGTTGTGTTCTGCGGCGGCGGCGGTGCGCGCCGCGCCGCGCAGAGAGACTCCGCCGATGGCTTGGAACACCCCGACGACGACCGCCCAGGCACCGAACACTCCGATCGCGAAGATCGCATCCGCAGAGATGAGAAGGAAGACGACTGCGAGGAGAGCGGTCAGCCCTCCGGTGATGATCCAGTCGCGCGCAGCGGAATCCTTCGCGCGGTTGCGTACGCCGCTGTAGAGCTCGAGGAAGCCGGTGAGGGCCGCCCAGACGCTGACGACGAACAGGTACAGTCCCATTCCGCTTGCCGACAGAGCGAGCGCCAGCGCACCTGCAAGCAAGCCGATCCCGCCCTGCGCGATGAAGAGTCTGCGGGTGAGACGGTCCGCCAGCGTACGTGGGCTCAGCAGCACGAGCACACCGCCTTCGACGACCGCGAACGCCCCGAAGACGATCAGCCCGAATTGGGCCGTGTGCGCATCACGGGTGAACGTGATCACCGCCGCTACGACCAGAGCGACCACCGCACGCGAGACGGGTACGATCCAGTAGCGCGCGGACTTCTGGACTGGAACAGCGGGTGCCACTTCGGCGACCTCTCTCATACAGGGGATCTGTTCCAGTTTAGTCGCGCGGTTGCTGCGCGTTTGCCGCGCGCGAAGCTAGGCTCGGCGAGCGACGGGGGCGTCGGTGTTCGACCAGAAAACGATTCCCGCGACCGCCGCGACGATCAGCAGGAATGCGCCCATCGGCGTGATGGTATCCGCCAGATGATGTTCGACGTAAACCGCCGCGACGAAGCCTGTGATCAACCCTGTCGCTGCGACAACCGCGAAAGCGAGTGTCACGGCCCGAGCGACCCCTTTCAGCAGCAACCCGCGAATTGTCAGCGCCGCCACCGCGATCGTCCACATCGCTCCGAGCATGATCGCGATCGGGGCGTCGGAGCCGTCCTTGAGCAGTATGCCCGGGATCACGTAAAGCGTCGTGGCCCCCAGGAGGAGCGCAAGTGCAAGACCGCAGAAGCTGAGCATTTTCGAACGCTCCGAGCGCAGCGCGCCGAGCGCCGGCGTGAGCGCGGGCCACGTGAGCGCCACAGTGAACGCCACGACCGCCAGCGTTACCGTGCCGACCCCCTGGAGAAGACTGAGAAGAGTGACGTTCATGATTCCATTTCACCCCGCGGCGGCCTGTGCCGCATCGTGCGTAGGGGTGAAGATCGCGTCATCCTGCAGAATGACGGCGAGCCCAAGGACAGAGAACCCGTTGAACCACTTGATTCAACGGTCGCTCTCATCCCTTACGGACGTTCAGCGTGCCGACGTCAGTGGAGTTTCTTGACCATGTCCTGGATCTCGTCGACGACCAGCTGTTGTCGGTCGAGTGGGATGTCGTGCGAGCTGTGTGCTGCGGTCACGAGGCGACGATTGGGCGCGGCGTCGACGAACTCCGATTGCGCCTGGCGCCACCGCTGCGCGTCCAATGCTGTCGGGAACGGTGTCGATGCTGAGACGATGGCGATCGCCGGCACGTTCGGCGGCCAAGACATCGTGTTGTAGGCGAGGTGTTCCGGACCGTAATTCTCAGCTTCTGCGATGAGCTGACGGCCGGCCTTTGTCGGCTTCTGCTTCTTCGCCGCCGCAACCTGGGGCGCCTCGGCTGCCACGATTCTCGCCGTCTCCTCCGGTGTGTAAAACTCCGGGACGGTTGCGTCGACGAGGACCGCACCGGAGACAACACCGGGATACTCGTCGACGAAATTCGTCGCTACCTCGCCGGCTTCGGCGTGAGCGACAAGAACGGCGCCGTGCGTGATGTGCAGTTGCTCAAGCCCGGCGGCCAGGTCGGAGGCGGCGTCTTTTCCTTGGATCGGCCCCGGAACATATTCGCTGTTACCCATGCCGGCCCGGTCGTAGGTGATGACCTCCGAGCCGGTGAGACGGGAAAGCGACGGGACCAACTTCTTCCAGTACGTCGAATCGTTCCCGCCGCCTGCGTCGAGGACGATCGCGGGCTGGTGACCGGACGTGACATAGAACGCGAGCCGGTGTCCGTGATTGCTGACCGTGTGCATCACGGCCGCAGGCGTGACGGTCGCAGCAGCCGTGGAAGTCGCGGACGATGAACCGCACGCCGTCAGCCCGGTGGCAGCGAGTGCGATGACCGAGACGGCCAGTACGGCTCGGCGAAGCCGTGTCGAATGGATGGGAGAGTGCGGCGCGGCGGTGGGTCCTGTCGAAGAGGATGGGTTTGTCATGTGTTCCATGCTTCGCGAGCGAGGACAGGCGCACGATGTAGCGAGCCACCCACTTGCACGATGCGGTCCCCCCACCAGCGCCGGGGGCTAACCCGACTTTTGTTCGCGACCCTGATGCTCGTCTTTCGGGACTCCGACCGACGGCGCCCACGCAATGCGGCTTGGGCATTTGCCAGGATATGAGCATCCCGGACGCAGTAAACGGTTTCGACATGACGATGGGCCGTGGTCCATCGTCGACGCTAACGGCTTGCTTACCCGGTGTTGCTGGCTAGCGGTCTACTCGTCGGAGATCGGAGGGATCTCCAGATCCCCGGTGATCGACCAGACTTCAGTAATGAGGTCGTTGCTGTATCGGAAGATGTCTATTCCGGAGCGGATTCCAGCACCGGGGGCCTGTACTTCCCATAGCAGGGTGAAGCTTCCGGCGTGGCCGGTTGACCCCTCCGTCACGAGTGGGGGGCTGATGTGGCCGTACCTGATGCCTTCGATGCTGGATCCGATCTCGTCAACGGTCACTTGGAGCTCGTCGGATCCGATGGCGGTGACCGCCCGTGCAGTGCGGGGTATGCGACCGAAGTAGGTTCGGCAACTCGGGGAGACCACCTTGTTGGCGGGCAGCTCTCGGTTCCACATTTGGGTCCATCGTTCGGCCAGGGCGTCGACATTCATAGGGATCTCTCTTCTTCTGTTCTGAGTGCAGTCACGGCAAATGTTGGTGGACGAAACGACCCTACGTGCGACAACCGACACCCGGTGACATACTCACTTCCCGGCTCCCGAGCGTGTGGGGCGCGCGGTGGGGAGGGCATCGATGAGCCGGTCGAGTTCGTCGTCGGTGTTGTAGTAGTGAACGGATGCGCGGACCAGGTCTGGCAGGCCGCGCGCGGGCAGGTCCAGGCGGGCGTGCTCGACAAGCGAGACGCTGGTGTTCACGCGTCGCTCGGACAGACGGTGCTGCACCTCCTGGGCGGTCACCCCGTCGACGGTGAAGGTGACGATCCCGCAGCGCCGGAGGCCTCGGTCGTGCACCCGCACACCGTCGAGACTGCTCAACCGTGTGCGCAGCCCGTCGGCGAGGGTGGTGACACGAGCCTCGATGGCGTTCAATCCCCAGGAGAGGGCGTAGTCGACGGCGACGCCCAGCCCGATCTTGGTGGCGTAGTTGGTCTCCCAGGTCTCGAATCGGCGTGCATCCGGGCGGATCGCATACTGGTCCGGCGCCGTCCAGGTGGCGGCGTGCAGGTCGAGGAACGGTGGGTCGAGCTTGTCCAGCATCGACCCCCGCACATAGAGGAATCCGGTTCCGCGGGGGCCGCGCAGGAACTTGCGTCCGGTCGCCGACAGCAGGTCGCAGCCGATCCTGTCCACGTCGACGGGCAGCTGGCCGATCGACTGGCAGGCATCGAGCAGGAACGGCACTCCGGCTTCGCGCGCGATCGCGCCGACGTCTTCAGCCGGGTTGACCACACCACCGTGGGTCGGCACGTGGGTCATCGCGATGAGCGTGACGGGCCCCGCACTGCTGTCGGCCACGCGCCGGCTCAGGTCGGACACAGACAGCTGACCGTGTTCGTCGTCGTCGACGAACTCCACCACCGCGCCGGTGCGAGCGGCGACCTGCAGGAGTGCGATGACATTGCTTGCATACTCGGTGGAGCGGGCGCTGAGGATACGGTCGCCGGGATTGAACGACATCGCGTAGAACGCCATGTCCCATGCGCGGGTGGCGTTCTCCACGACGGCGATCTCCTCGGCATCGGCGCCGATGAGCCGCGCGATCGAGGCGTAGGTCGCCTCGATCTGCTCGCTGGCCGCCGCGGCGGCCTCATACCCTCCCATCTCGGACTCGCGGTGCAGATGCGCCACAACGGCGTCGGTCACCGGCCGCGGCGGGAGTGCCGCGCCGGCATTGTTCAGATGCGCGACGCGCAGTGTTCCCGGCGTGTCCCGTCGAGCGCGCTCGACGTCGAGAGCCAGGGACGGGCCCGGGTCGCCTTGCGAGACCGGCCGCGCGCGCCCGGTTTCTTCCCTGTCAGCTCGGGGCGACATCGTCACGCCTCGACCTTCGCGGTGTTCTGCAGCGACGCGATGACGGTGTCGGTCGTGCGCAACGCGGCGAGGAGGGGGAGGACGAAGGCCAGCGAGCTCTCGTGCCGTTCGGGGGTATCCGCAACGGCGTCGGTAGCGACGACGACCCGGAAACCGCGTTCGAACGCAGACCGCGCCGTCGATTCCACCGCAACGCCCGTCGCCAGCCCGCAGATGACGATCGTGTCCACGCCGAGCTCCGTCAGGATGAGAGACAGCGTCGTGTTGTCGAAGGCGCTCCAGCGAAGCTTGGACACGTGGTGCGTCACGTTTCCGGCCAGCTCGTGGGCGAGGGCCGCATCGCCGGGTTGCACATCGCGTGCTGGTAGGACGACATCCGCTCCGGCATTGACCGGTGCCGCCGACGGGTGCTCGAAGTCGAGGGAGACGGCGATGACGGGACGACCGGCCCGCATGAACGCGTCGGCGAGCCCGACGGAGTTCGCCAAGGCCGGCGCGGCGGCTTCCCGAGGCAGGCGGCGGAGGATTCCGGCCTGGAGGTCGACGGTGAGGAGCGCCGCCGAGGTGAGGTCGACGAGAGCGGTCATCGGCTCGTCACCGGATCGTCGAGTTGCGAGCCAGGCCGCACGCAAAGACCGACACCGGTGATGAAGATCAGCAGGAGGGGGAGGGAGACCCACGCGGCGACGGAGAAGGCATTGATGCGCGCGAGGTATCCGATGGCGGACGCGAGCAGCGCGACCCCGGTGACGATTCCGGTCGGGACGAGCCAAATCGGCAACCGGACCTGTCGGCGCCAGCGCGCAGCCGAGATCGCGAACACTAGCACGGCGAGGAGCACCATCTTGAGCCCGTCGAGCTCGTTCAGGGTGAAGGTCAGCGAACTGGCCAGTGCGGCGTCACGATCGCGCACCGCTATCTCGACCAGGCAGACGCCGATCACGGTCTGGGTCAGCGAAACGGCGACCGCCATCAGTCCGGCGACCAGGGCGGTGCTCCGGAGTCCACCACGGGCCGCCGCCCGCCAGAACCCGATCACCACGATCAGAAGGGCGACGGCCGCGACGCCCTCGGTCAGCAGAAACTGAAGCGTCAGCGCGGCGGTCAGGGGTGTGTCTTCGCGCACGATCGCCGAACCGTCGGCGGTCACGTCCGTCGAGGAGGAGGTCAAGAGTAGACCGACGACCCAGGCGACGCTGTATCCGATCGCGGCCGTTCTGGTCAGCCAACGCCGTCGGGACGCGGGCGGACGGTGCTCGGACTTTTCGAGGGGCGGCGTGGTCATCGAATCAGTCATGCGAGGTCTCCTTGGGTTCATGGTTCGGCTGAGGTTGATCGGTGGACGTCTCCAGATTGGCGCGCGCCCGAGTGAGGAGGCCGACCAGGATGGCCCGCTCGGTGTCGTCGAATCCCTCAGTAGCGAGGGCGTTCACTGCGGCGATGTGCGCGCTGATGCTCTCGCGCACACGCTCGATTTCGGCGGGGCTGGAGTCGACCAGATACACCCGTTGGAGCCGGTTGTTCGCCGGGTCACGTCGTCGCGTGACCAAGCCGCGCTCCTCCATCCGCTTCAGCATCACGGTCAGCGTGGCAGGGTCGATGCTCGTCTTCTCGGAGATCTCTTTCTGCGTCTGGCCGTCGTCGTTCCAAAGGGTGGCCATCACCCTCCACTGGGTCGGGGTGAAGGACAAGGACTCGAAGCGCGCGGCGAGCTCAGCGGTCATCCGATGCGACACCCGGCCGACGAGGAACCCGAGACTCGACGCCAGGTCGGTCGACGAATCCGCCGCGCTTGTAATAATTGATGCATCCATGGTTCGTATCCTAACTCTGCGTTTCGGATTGCGTCAACTGTTCGACCAATCGCTTTCCGGCGTTCAGGCATTAGAAGAGTCCTTGCGCCCGAACGCGCCGGGGCCGGCATGGAAGAGCCCCATCAGCAGCACGCCGATCGCGCATCCGACGAATGCCGGCACAGGGACGGACTCCGGTCGTGCGGCCATACAGATGAGTCCGGCGACAACAAGGGACGCCCAGCCGGCCACCAGGTTGGGAACGGGGCGGTTGCTGAAGATCATCGGATACGGGGATCGGGTGATCCCTTTCACGAAATGCGGAACCCCGTTTGCGCCGACGAGGCCGACGACGAACATCAGAAGTGCAGAGACGATCACGGGATGCCCTTTCGAGTTTGGATGTTTCGTTCCGCAAGTGTAGAACGAAATCGGCGGTTGATTCCCCCTCCGTAGAATGAATTTCATGCCGAATGCCGATACGTCGCGAAGCGAGCAGCGTCGCGAAACCCAGAAGCGGATCCTCGACGCTGCCCGAAGGCTCTTCGCTGAGCGCGGCTACGATCGGACCACCATCCGCGGTATCGCGACCCTGGCGTCCGCTGACCCCCGGCTGGTCTCGCACTACTTCGGGTCGAAGGAACAGCTGTTCGCCGCGGCCGTGCGCCACGACGTCGAACAGGATGCGGAGCGCGGGCCGGTGTCGCCGACCGAGGCGATGCTTGCAAACCTTGGGATGAAGATCTCGGGCATGCCAGAGACGTCGCTCGCCATGCTCCGGTCGATGCTCACTCACCCAGAAGCGGCCGAACTCGCCCGCGCGGAGATCGACGACCAGATCCGGTCGCTCGCCCGGACAATCCATGCCGACGACGCTGACGTTCGAGCCGCCTTGCTTCTCGCCACGACCATCGGAGTCACGGTCGCTCGAGAACTATTGGACATATCCGAACTGCGAAACGCCACCCCGGCCACGATCGCGGCCATCCTCCTGCCGGCGTTCAACGCGCTCTGCAGTGGCGACGACTCTGCGTCGAACAGTCGGAGCGCCCGGCCTGATCAGTGAGCGGTCCAGCCTCCGTCGACGGGTAAGACGGCGCCGGTGACGCAGCTGGAGTCTGCGCCGGTGAGCAGCATGGCTGCTGCGGTGATCTCGTGGGGTTCGGCCCAGCGTGACGGGGATCTCTGACGTGCGGAACTGTTGGACCCGCGGGTCCGCGTCGGTGATGCTGGTCGCGGCGAGTTCGACCGCGAGACTGCGCGTCAGTTGCACGACGGTGGCGAGGGTGGGAAGGCGAGATCCGCGACGGCGACGATGTCAGCAGCTAGCTGTGCATCGATCCTCGTCGGCGACGAGCATCCACCGAGTCACCGGCAACAGCCTTGGCTAGATGGGCGCCATATCCGTGAACCGCGAGAAGTGCCCCTGGAAGGCCACGGTGACGGTGCGGGTGGGGCCGTTGCGGTGCTTTGCGACGATCAGGTCGGCCTCGCCGGCCCGGGGGTTGTCTTTCTCGTAGGCGGACTCGCGGTGCAGCAGGATCACCATGTCGGCGTCCTGCTCGATCGAGCCGGACTCGCGGAGGTCGCTCAGGGCGGGCAACTTGTCGGCGCGCTGCTCAGGACCACGGTTCAGCTGGGAGAGGGCGATCACGGGCACCTGAAGCTCTTTGGCGAGCAGCTTGAGCGCACGCGAGAATTCGCTGACCTCCTGCTGACGGCTTTCGACCCGTTTGCCACTTGTCATGAGCTGGAGGTAGTCGATGACGACCATCTTCAGGCCGACGCGCTGCTTGAGCCGCCGGCACTTCGCGCGGATCTCGACCAGGGTCATGTTCGGGCTGTCGTCGATGTAGAGGGGTGCGTCGTTGATGCGGCCGCGGGTGGATGCGATGGTCGTCCAGTCCCGGCTGTCCACTTTGCCCTTTCGCATGCTCTGCAGGGGAACGGATGCTTCGGCTGAGAGCAGGCGCATCGCGATCTCGCTTCGCCCCATCTCGAGCGAGAAGAAGATCGTCGGCATGTCGTGGTGGATGGAGGCGGAACGGGCGAAGTCAAGCGCGAGGGTCGACTTTCCGAGCGCCGGCCGCGCGGCGACGATGATCATCTGCCCCGGGTGCAGACCGTTCGTCAGCTCGTCCAGTTCGGCGAAGCCGGTCGGAACGCCGGTCATCGAGCCGTCTTTGTGGCTTGCGGCCTCGATCTCGTCGATCGCGACGGTCACGGCGTCGGTCAGCGGGACGTAGTCTTCGGTTTCCTGCGAGCCGGTGACGGAGTAGATCTCGGCCTGGGCGTTGTTCACGAGGTCGAGCACTTCGCCTTCGGCCTTGTAGCCCATCTGCGTGATGCGTGTTCCGGCCTCGACGAGGCGACGGAGCAGCGCCTTCTCGGCGACGATGTTGGCGTAGTACCCCGCGTTCGCCGCCGTCGGAACCAGGCTGGTGAGGGTGTGCAGGTAGTCGGCGCCGCCGGCACGGGAGAGCTCGCCGACCTTGGTGAGCTCGTCGGTCACCGTGATGACGTCGGTGGGCTCGCCGTGCGAGTACAGCGAGAGGATCGCGTCGTAGACGATTTCGTGTTTCGGGATGTAGAAGTCGCCACCCCGAATGACTTCGACCACGTCGGCTACCGCATCCTTGCTCAGCAGCATGCCGCCGAGTGCGCTCTGTTCCGCGAGGAGGTCGTGCGGTGGGGTTCGCTCGTGACCCCTGCTTTCGCCCGGTTCGCGCTGGTCTGCGAGACCGAGATGGGCGATCGACACGACTTCTCCTCTACTTCTTTTCGGCGCGCGATGAGGCGCTCTCGTTCCAGTGAACCGGACTCACGCGACTTTGCGCGGGACGGCTCGCTGTCGAGACGATACTGTCGCGGACGACTGACACGGGATGTGCGCTGCGAGCCTTTCGGCCTGCCGTTCGTCGACGTCGCTCCACCCTAGGAGCCTTGGTCTCTCCCCACAACTCGCCCTGTGGATAACGCTGGGGACAAACTGCGCGAAACGCCGCGTGTCATGTGTACAACGTGTGGAGAAGTCTGTGGAGAGAAACTGATTTGTTTAGACTTTTTGTCCGTTGATCAGGGTTTTATTTGTCCCCACCCTGTGTGTAGAAAGAACCCTCAAGGTTGTGTCGAACCTTGCTGACCGGGAACTCGACCTGTGTACAAAGGTGGGGACCATTCCGCGGTCGCGGGGTGACCTTGTTCGTTAAAAGGTGTAGCGGCGGACCGGGGTCCGCCGCTACACTGACTGCTTTTGGTTACGCCTACTTGGCGGCGACCACCTGGAGGGTGATCGTGGCCGAGAGGTCGTCGCGGAGACGAACGGTCGCCTCGTGGTCGCCGACGACCTTGATCGCGTTGGGCAGTTCGATCTTGCGCTTGTCGAGCTCGCCGATGCCGGCGGTCTTGACCGCGGCTGCCACGTCGGAGGTCTTGACGGAGCCGAACAGGCGTCCCTCTTTGCCTGCCTTGACGGTCAGTTTGACCTTGGTCGCCTCGAGCTTGGCCTTGAGGTCTTGCGCCTCTTCGATGGTGGCGAGTTCACGGGCGGCGCGGGCCGCCTTGATCTGCTCGATCTGCTTCTCGCCACCACGGGACCACGCGACAGCGAAGCCTTGGGGGATGAGGTAGTTGCGCGCGTAGCCGTTTTTGACGTCGACGACGTCACCGGCCGAGCCGAGGCCGGTGACCTCGTGCGTCAGAATCAGTTTCGACATTTCCGTAGCTCCTAACGGCCCGAGCCGGCGTAGGGGAGGAGCGCCATCTCACGTGCGTTCTTCACGGCACGGGCGATGAGGCGCTGCTCCTGAACGGAGACACCGGTGATGCGGCGGGCGCGGATCTTTCCACGCTCCGAGATGAACTTCCGCAGGGTCGCGACGTCCTTGTAGTCGATGACGCCTACGCGGATCGACTTCGCGGGGGCGGCGTTCTTGCCGTCCTTGCCCTTGCGGATCGGCTTGCGGCGGTCGCCGCTCGACTTTCCAGCCATGATTTCCTTTGCTTTCCGCCCTCACCGACGCAAATGGTCGGCGCGGGCTGCTGAATGTTGGTGACCCTTAGAAGGGAGTCTCGTCGTTGAAGCTGCCGGGCGTGTTCCACACATCCGCCCCCGAGGAGGAGGAGTCTGCGGGCGCCGATGCGGCCCACGGCTCTTCGACGGCGCCGCCGGGTGCTCCACCCGGGCCGCGCGACGACTGAGCGCGAGTGATCGAAGCGGTGGCGTAGCGAAGCGACGGGCCGATCTCATCGATCTCGAGTTCCATGCTCGTGCGCTTCTCGCCTTCCTTCGTCTCGTAGGAACGCTGCTTGAGACGACCCTGGGCAATGACCCGGGATCCCTTGGTCAGCGATCCTGCGACGTGCTCGGCGAATTCACGCCAGACGCTCGCGCGCAGGAAGAGAGCCTCACCGTCCTTCCACTCGTTCGCCTGACGGTCGAACGTGCGGGGAGTGGATGCGATGGTGAAGTTGGCAACCGCGAGCCCGTTCTGCGTGTAACGCAGCTCCGGGTCGCTGGTGAGGTTGCCCACCACGGTGATGACGGTCTCGCCGGCCATCGGACTAGGCGCTTGCCTTGTCGGCGGCAGCCACCTTGGCGGGAGCGGCTGCCTTGCGGGCGGCCTTCTCGTCGGCGAGCTTCGCTGCGGCTGCGACCTGGGCGATCGCCTCTTCGGCACGGAGGACCTTGGTGCGCATGACGGCCTCGCTGAGCTTCAGCTGGCGGTCGAGCTCCTTCGTGGTCTCACCGTTTGAGGTCAACTGAACGACGGCGTAAATGCCCTCGGTCTTCTTGTTGATCTCGTAGGCGAGACGACGGCGGCCCCAGATGTCGACATTGTCGACGGTTCCACCGGCGTCGCGAACGACGTTGAGGAACTTGTCAAGGCTGGGAGCAACGGTGCGCTCGTCGATCTCTGGATCGAGGATGACCATCAACTCGTACTGATGCATGACTAACCCACCTCCTTTGGACTTAGCGGCTACAGACGGTCTGTAGCAGGAGGGTTCTACATCGGTTGCGCGGGCAGGATTCTGCCCAGACAACCTACCTAGAGTAGCGGATGCGCCACTCGGACGCGAACCGAGCACGGTGGCATCCCTGGATGCCCCGTTCATGCGTTCACCACCCATTCGCCGAAGGCGTCGGGGGAGAAGGCCGCCCGGCGCACGGGACGCACTCCGGCGGTCATCAGGATCGATCTCAGCCGTGATGGATTCCAGGCGTCTTCCCACGTCCATCGGGCGACCGCTTTTCCGCGCATCCGCAGTCTGTCCTCCCGTCGCTTCTCGTTCCAGACGACATCGGCCGGCGACCGCCCTCCGGTGTATTCCGCGCGGGTGTACTTCGCGAACCCGTCAAACTCCCCATATGCCGTCTCCCACTCGAAGTCCGGATAGTCCGATCCTCCATCGGCGCGCGGGACTCGGGACTGCAGGAGCGGAGGAGCGAATCCAAGGCGATGCATCTGCACGCGGCTCAGCGATTCGCCCGGCGACCCGGAGAGCGGGTCGGCGAAATCGATCGCCGCCAGGGCCCTCGAACGGCCGCGGGCACCCGGCTCGCTGCGCACGTGGTCGAGTAGTTCGTCACGATCGGCGCCGCAGAACACCTTTCCATTGCTCGACGTCACAGTGATCTTGAGTCCATGATCGAGCGCTGCCACCGCCGCGACGAACGGCGCGTGCTTCGCCAGATCGGACAGCGTTCGGGCGAGACTCGTGACCATCCACGGCCCGACGAGTTCGAGTTCATCGTCGGGAACCGCCCAGTGGTGCCACGTCACGCCGTTGCGGGAACGTACGCCCGAGCGTGGACCCGCGAGCGCTTCGACGGTCGGAGGCCATGCTCCCACGAGAGGGAGGCCCCACACGGCGGCGGCCGAAACCCCGGCGAAGACCAGGTCGTCACGACGAGTGCCCGCGACGGCGACCATCCTGGTCAGATGGCGTGTGCGTTCGTCGGCAGACTGCCAGTCGTGGCCGGACGCGTAGACGCCTCGACGCACGCGCGTCGCTTCTCCGCGCTTGGCAGAACGGCGCAGTGCACGCCCCGCATCGCCAACCTGCCGCTGCTCTCGCGCGAAGGTCACTGGAATCGGTTCAGCTGAGATGTTCGTCATGCCTCGATGCTGGCGAACCGGCAATGTCAGCGGGCGCGGGACGGAACATCTGTGGACAACCCAGCGTGGCTCACCGTTGTGGAGGACTCAGCGCGCGGCGCCGAAAGTGACGCTTGCGGTCGACTGTGGCACGCGTGCCTGCCACTCTCGACCGCAATGGGCACACTCGGCGAGCGGAGCGCAAGCGAAGCGCGAGCGGAGCGGAGCGCAAGCGAACCGCAAGCGAACCGCAAGCGGTCAGCGCCGCTGCCACCACTCGAGCATGCGTCGGGTGGCCTCATCCTCGCCGAGCGGACCTTCATCGAGGCGCAGTTCGAGCAGGAACTTCATAGCCTCACCCACCTCCCGGCTCGGGCGGAGGTCGAGGATGCGCATGACCTGTTCGCCATCGAGATCGGGCCGCACCGCATCCAGCTCCTCCTTCTCCTGCAGCTCGCGGATGCGCGCCTCGAGGTCGTCATAGGCGAAACCCAGCCTGTCGGCTTTGCGCCGGTTGCGCGTGGTCACATCTGCGCGCGTGAGGATGTGCAGGCGCTCGAGTTCGTCGCCCGCGTCGCGCACGTAGCGCCTGACGGCCGAGTCCGTCCAGCTCCCTTCGGTGTACCCGAAGAATCGCAGGTGCAGTTCGATGAGTCGCGCCACCGAGTCGATGGTCGACTTGTCGAAGCGCAGCGCGGTCAACCTCTTCTTGGCCAGTTTCGAGCCGACCACGTCGTGGTGGTAGAAGCTGACGAGTCCGCCCGGCTCCAGTCGTCTCGTCGCGGGCTTTCCAATGTCGTGCAGGATCGCGGCGAGACGCAGAGTGAGATCGGGCGCGGCTCCGGGATGCCGTTCCTTCTCGTAGCCGATGGTCTGCTCGAGCACAGTGATGCTGTGCTGGTAGACGTCTTTGTGATGGTGGTGCTCGTCGATCTCCAACCGCAAGGCCGGGATCTCCGGTATCACCTGAGCGGCGAGCCCGGTCGACACCAGCAGTTCGAGGCCCGGGCGCGGGTCGTCTGTGCCGAGCAGCTTGCTGAGTTCGTCGCGGACCCGCTCCGCGCTGACGATCTCGATGCGATCGGCCAGTTCGCTCATCGCGTCCTGGGTCTCGTCGTCGACGGTGAAACCGAGCTGGGAGGCGAATCGGGCCGCGCGGAGCATGCGCAGAGGATCGTCGCCGAAGGAGATCTCGGGGCTGCTGGGCGTGGTGAGCGTGCCGGTCAGCAAGTGCTCCACGCCACCGGACGGGTCGACGAGCACGATCTCGGGCAGCCGCAGCGCGAGCGCGTTCACGGTGAAGTCCCGCCGCAGCAGGTCGCCCTCGAGCGTGTCACCGAACTGGACGTCGGGTTTACGAGTGGTCCCGTCATAACTGTCGGTGCGATAGGTCGTGATCTCGACCGTGTCGTCTCCGAAGCGTGCGCCGATCGTGCCGAACTGCCGTCCGATGTCCCAGACCGCGTCCGCGCCGGGGGAGACGACTTTGAGAATCTCGTCGGGGCGCGCGTCGGTGGTGAAGTCCAGGTCGTGGACCGCACGGTCGAGCAGCGCATCCCGAACCGGTCCGCCGACCAGCGCGAGCTCGTAGCCTGCCTCGGCGAAAGCTGTGGACAGTCGGGCTACCGTCGCCGACCGCGCGAGGTCGCCGAGGCGTACAAGGGATTCGGCGACGCTGTGCATGGTGCCCCAGTTTACGGGCGTGCTCGCCGGGGTCTCTCAGGGCCCGCCCCCTAGAATCGTCCCCATGGAGGCCGAAACGGGATCGCGCGTCGAAGCATGAGCCCCTTCCGTCCCACCCGTTCCGGGGCGGTTCGCCGGTTTGCCATCGTGCTCGCCGCCGCGCTGGGGCTGGCGCTGGCACCGGTCACTGGAGCATCCGCTGCCCCGGTGTCGTCAGCCGCTGTGCATCCCGCGCAGGCGACCCGGACTGCCACAGATTCGAAGCTGACCGCCTCTCTCGCGGCCGACAGCGCCGGTGTGCTCGCACCCGGGCAGGACCTCGGTGTGTCGGTGACCATCACCAACCCGACTGCCACGGCCTACCTCCACGGCACCGTCTCGCTCTGGATCGATCCAGCGGCCCAGACGTCGCGCTCCGCCCTGACTACCTGGCTCGACTCGACGGATTCGGATGAGAAGACCGTCGTGATCGGCCACGCCGCGGCCGGCGTGCTGGAACCGGGCACGAGCACAGTGGTGAGGGTGACCGTTCCGAGCGCAGCATTGCCGTTCGCCGCATCTCCCGGCGAGGCGGTGTTCGGCCTCGGTGCCACGGCCACGGTGGGCCCATCGGCGACGGCCAGCGCCCGCAGCAGCATCGTCTGGAGTCCCGGCCCGACGGCGACCCCCTCGATGGTCGGTGTGGTGCTCCCCATCGTGGCTCCGTCGACCGCCAAGGGAGTGCTCAGCGCCACCGATCTCGCAACATACACCGCGCCCAACGGTGTGCTGACCCGCGATCTGGATGGGCTGGACGGCCTCCCCAAGCACACCACCGTCGCTCTCGGAATCGATCCGATGATCGTCGCGTCCATCCGCGCACTGGGCAATGCCGCGCCGGCGAGCGCACGTGATTGGCTGCAACGGCTCACCGCGCTGCCGAACGATACGTTCTCGCTCGGGTTCGGCGACGCCGACCTCACCGGGCAACTGCAGAGCGGGCTGACTCAGCCGCTCGCCCCGACATCCCTCGATTTCGCTCTCGATCCGAAGAACTTCACGCCGACCCCCACCCCTGTCGGTGAGCCCGCTTCGGTCCCGGCCGACGCCGCCACGGCGACACCCAACCCGACGCCGACGGCCGGATCCGGCCCCGTGCTTCCGACTCTCGCCGAGCTCACTTCGTGGAACTACACGATGCAGGGCATTGCTTGGCCCGGGGATGGCACCGTTCGCTCCGCCGATCTGGCTCCGCTCGTTGCGTCCGGGTTCCGGACCACGATCGTGTCCGGCGGCAACTCCAACGCAAAGAATCTGACCCAGACGCCGAACGCCGCGCTCCCTTTCAACGGCGGCAAGCTCGCAATCGCCGAC
>DASYGJ010000031.1:0-96572 GCA_035999915.1 Leifsonia sp. | reverse complement strand
GGCGCGAATGGTCACTTCGGCGACGCGGCGCTCGCCGCGTCGCCACGGGGTGAGGGTCGCCGTGACGCGCCGACGCTCGCCGGCGGGGACGACGAGCCGTGAGCGGGAGCGGTCGAGACCGGCCGACGGCTCCCACGCATCCCGGATCCCGCCGTGGATCGTGCGCTTTCCCCGATTCGTCACGAGAAGTTCGCTTGTTGCGTCGGCTCCGAGCCGCACGCGCGCGGGCAGGCGCCGTTCCAGAACGACGCGCCGCGGGGAAGCGGCGAGGAGGAGGTCGAGCACACCGAGCACCACGCAGAGTGCCACCCAACCGCCGACGGCGGGGTACGCGATGCTCGCGTCACCCCCGAGAACTACCACGGGGATGACACCGAGAGCGAGGAGAGCGACGAATCGTCCCGATATGGTCATGGGGCCGCCTAGATCGGAACCTGGACCTGCTGCATGATCGACCGCAGGATCGCGTCGACTCCGACGCCTTCCAGCTCGGCCTCGGCACGCAGCTGCACCCGGTGTCGCCACACTGGCAGCAGCATCGCCTGCACGTGGTCGGGTGTGATCGACTCGTAGCCCGAGAGCCATGCCCAGGACTTGGCCGCGGCGAGCAAGGCGGTGGTGCCGCGAGGGCTGACGCCCAGCTTCACCGATGGGCTGAATCGCGTGGCACGAGCAAGGTCCACGATGTAGGCGAGCACATCGGCCGTCGCCCCGACCGACGCGGCTGCGGCGCGAGCGGCCGCGAGTTCGCTCGCACTCAGCACCGGAGTCACACCGGCGCCGGCCAGGTCGCGCGGGTTGAAGCCGGCAGCGTGCCTCCGCAGCATCTCGAACTCCGGATCGCGCTCGGGGACATCGAGCGTGAGCTTCAGCAGGAAGCGGTCGAGTTGCGCCTCGGGCAACGCGTAGGTGCCCTCGTACTCGATCGGATTCTGGGTGGCGGCGACGATGAACGGGTCGGGAAGCGGTCGGCTCACGCCGTCGACGCTCACCTGACGCTCCTCCATCGCCTCCAGAAGCGCGGACTGGGTCTTCGGCGGGGTGCGGTTGATCTCATCCGCGAGCAATATGTTCGTGAAAACCGGACCTTCGCGGAACTCGAAGCCGCCGGTCTGGCCGTCGTACACCAGCGAACCGGTGACGTCGCCTGGCATCAGGTCAGGGGTGAACTGAATGCGTTTGGTGTCGAGGCTCAGCGCGTGGCTCAGTGCTCGCACCAGCAGCGTCTTGGCGACGCCGGGGACGCCCTCGAGCAGCACGTGGCCGCGGGCGAGCAGGGCGATCATGAGTCCGGTGACCGCGCCGTCTTGGCCGACGACGGCTTTGCCGACTTCGGCGCGCACGCGGCTGAGCGCCTGACGCAGATCGGCCTGGGCCGGAGCGGGGGCCGGTGTTGTTCCGGTGGTGACGTCGGTCATACATCCATTCTTCCGGTTGGTCCGCCCGAGGAGGGCGACACGGCGGTGGCGGTTGCTCGTTCGAGCTCCGCGAGGTGGTCGGAGAGTGCGATCAGTTCGGCGTCCGTGCCCGGTACAGCGTCGACGAGGAGGTCGTGGATGGCGTGCCGCTTGCGTCCGGTGGCCGCAGCCACGGCGTCCGTGATCGCTGTCGCTGTCGCCGCCTGCGGCAGCCCGGTCAGGGACGCCAACCGGCCGAGAGCCCCGATGCGAAGCGAATCGGCCGCGCGAAGTCGAGCCGAAGAGCGCTGATAGAGCCGTGCCCGGCCCTCGCGAGTCTCGCCGGCGCGCACGACGACCGGCAGGTGCTCGACCACGAGTGGGCCGAATCGCCGCCCGCGCCAGAAGGCGGCGGCGATGGCGACCAGCACCAGCAGGATCATCACGGGCGTCACCCAGCCGGGCGTGAGCTCAGCGAGATCCGCCGGCCCTGTCGTAGGACGGTCGACCAGACTCGGCACATACCAGACCAGCGAGTGGTGCGCGCCCAGAAGGGTGAGCGCGAACGCCGCGTTGCCGGACCGGGCCGCGCCGTCGTTCATCAGAATGGCCGCCGAGCCGACCAGGTCGATCGTGCGCCCGCTGCCCGTGGCCTGCACGAACGAATACCGTCCACTGGTACCGAAACATCCGGAAGCCGTCGTGCCGCCGAGCCGGAACGTTTCCGCCGCTACCGCATCGCTGGTGTTCTCGGTCGGGTGTGGATCGATGCGCTTCGCTGCGGTCGCTGAGGGAACCGAACAGCCGGCCGCGACCGTTTCGCCGCCCGATACGGCGCCGGCCCGGCTCACGCCCGGCGCCACCGCTTTGAGTGCCGCGTCGCTAGGCTCCACCACGACGATCGTCGAGACGGTCATCATGAGCGCGTTGTAGCCGTCGGCATCGAGGTTGCCGTCCGGGTCGTACACCAGCACGGTCGTGTCGGCGGTGGTCTGGGTGCTCACCTGGTCGAGAGTGCTCGCCGCGGATACCGTGACGCCCTGTTGCCGCAGCACCTGTGCCAGAGCGCGCGAGCCGACCGGGCCCGGGTTGGTCGTGTCGAGTGGTGAGCCGACAACAACTCCGCGGCCGGAGAACAGCAGGCCGAGCAGCGCGACGAGCACCGCGATCGCGGCGAGCACGATCCAGGGGATGCTGCGTCGGCTAGCCTGACGGATGGTCGGCGAGAGCGCGGTCGCCTCGGCGGCTGGGGCCGCTTCGGTAAGCAGCGTGTCGGTCATCGTGCGCTCATTCCGGCAAGACGGGCGTCGAGCAAATCCGTGCCGGCCTTGGCCTGCAGCAGACTCGCGTCGAGCGCGACCAACTGCTGGTAGTGGGATTCAGTACCCGGCCGGTCGAGATACCGCACGCCGTCGAAGATCCGGGCGGCCGCGACCAGACTTTCGCGCTCCGCCGGAACAGCAGCGGCGGCGAGGGCCGCGAATTCGGTCGCGGTCGTTCCCGGACTGACGGTGACGATCGTCCGCTCGTCCAGGCTCTGGGCGATCGCGCGGAACTGCTCTTCGATCGCGACGACCCATTCGCCGGTGCGGGCGGCAGCCGCTGCCGAGCCCCGGAGTTCGGCAGCGGTGCGCGTGTCGTCAGGACCGAACACCGAGCGGTTCGCGGCCGCACGCCGATTCAGCCGAGGTCGCCCGAAGATGAAGAACGCCGCGACGATCAGCCCGGCGACGAGCAGCACGATCACGGTCAGGAGGACAGGGCCGGCGTTGCCGCCCGGTCCCTGGAAGAGTGAGCCGATCCAATCTATGACGGCCTTGGATGCAATATCGAACCAGGTCGGCTTGGCCGCTTGATACTCAGGTTTGGCCAGTTCGCTCTCAATCCAGCGCTGCGCTTCGGGCGCGTCCGGATTGACGGGAACGTGGAACGCCGCCGTCCCGGCCAAGGCGAGAATCATGCCGAGGGCGGGGGATACGAGCCTGGCGGGGGATACGAGCCTGGCGGGGGATACGAGCCGGGTGGGGGCGGACCGTACCCCGCGGCGGGCTGCACGGGCGGCAGGTAGGGATCGCGCACATCCGTGCGCCCCGTCTGCCGTGCCTCGACGAAGCGCACCAGCTCGAGATCGAGGCCTTCCTTGCGCATCCGCAGATCGATATAGAGCAGGGCGACGGTTGCCGTCTGCACGACCGACATTACGGCTCCGATGATGGCCCCGACGACGGTGGCCAGGATGTTCACCCCCGACTGGGCGACGATCAGCTGCGTGAAGCTGTTGGTATTTGGCGTCGACGCCGAGGTGGGCGCGAAGATCCCGCCGAGAATCGTGCCGAGAATCGTGAAGGGGATCGAGATGATCTGCACCACTGCATAGACGATCACCGCCATGAGCAGGATGACGCCGAACGTCCTCCAGAAGTAGCCGCGGGTGAGGGTCCACGAACGCACGACGGCCGCCCGAACGGTGAGCCGTTCGAGAACGACCGCGCTCGGCACCATCGCAAGCTTCGTGTTCAGCCAGACGGCGAGCACGATCAGACCCAAGCCGCCGAAGATGATGACCGCGATGCCGCCACCGATCCCGGGACCGCCGCCGAGGGAGAACATGGCGACCGCGACCAGCACGACAAGCGTCACCGCGAGGATCCAGCCGATCGCGATGAGGAACGTCCACCCGATCAGGGCGCCGATGCGTCCCTTCACCAGCTGCCACAGAGCGCGGAACGTCAGCTTCTCGCCTACCGTGCCGCGAGCGACTTCGCCGACGACCACGCCTTGGAGCAGAGCCCCCGAGATCGCCGACACGACGACGGACAACAGACCGAGCACGATCGCCCCGCCGATAGCGCCTGCCGCGATGGTCGCGCGATCGGCGCTGTCGGCGGTGGTGAGGCGGCTCGCCACGAGTGCGAAGCCTCCCAACAGCAGCAGACTCACGACGATCGAAGGGATGGTCTGGATGAGCAGGGCGGCCCCGACGGTGATCTTGGGGTTGCGGCGCAGCGACTGGAACGGAGCCCCGATGAGCGTGCCGAAAGACAGCGGACGCAGCGGGATGAGGCCGGGTTTCGGCGGGGGCGTCCACCCTGGCGCCTGGCCGTAGCCGGGCTGCTGGCCGTAGCCGGGTTGCTGGCCGTAGCCGGGTGGCTGCTGTCCGTATGGCGGCTGCTGCCCGTATGGCGGCTGCTGGCCGTAGCCGGGCGGCTGCTGTCCATATGGCGGCTGCTGTCCATGTGGCGGCTGGGCCCCCGGCGCCTGCCAGTTCTGTTCGTCGGTCACGCCGTGCTCCTCACTCCCCGCGCGCGGTGCGTAGTCCCCACCCATGCTGGCATATCCGGGCCGTGCGCACTGTCCCGCCCACGAGGCACTTTTGACCGACTTTCACGGGGAGCGCAGGTGTCTCGACTACTCTGGTGCCAGACATCCGCGTCGCAGGCCGCGGGGAGGGTTTGTGGGAAACGGGGAAATGAACAGTCGCATCCTGGTTGTCGACGATGACACCGCGCTCGCCGAGATGATCGGCATCGTGTTGCGAACCGAAGGTTTCGACCCGGTCTTCTGCGAAGACGGCGCCCAGGCCCTCGACATCTTCCGTTCGGCCAAGCCCGACCTCGTGCTGCTCGACCTCATGCTTCCCGGGGTCGATGGTATCGAGGTGTGCGCGCGCATCCGGGGCGAGTCCGGGGTTCCCATCATCATGCTCACGGCCAAGTCCGACACGGCGGATGTGGTCAAGGGCCTCGAGTCGGGCGCCGACGACTACATGGTCAAGCCGTTCAACCCCAAAGAACTCGTCGCACGAATCCGCACCCGCCTGCGTCCCGCATCCTCCGCCCCTGCCGCCGAACTGTTGCGGATCGGCGATCTGGTGGTCGACGTCGCCGGCCACGAGGTAAAACGTGGGGATGCTCGGATCAACCTCACGCCCCTCGAATTCGATCTTCTGCTGGCGCTCGCCTCCAAACCACAGCAGGTGTTCACGCGCGAGATGCTGCTCGAACAGGTGTGGGGGTATCACTACAAGGCGGACACGCGCCTGGTGAACGTGCATGTGCAGCGCCTGCGCGCCAAGGTCGAGCAAGACCCGGACAATCCCAAGATCGTCATGACGGTGCGCGGCGTCGGCTACCGCGCCGGCGCCGTCACCTGACCCGGAGGCCCGCGAGCGATGCGGTACCGGTGGTTGTACGGACAGTGGTGGCGGCAGGTTCCGCCGCGGCTGGCACGGCTGTGGCGCACGTCGCTGCAGGTGCGCACGGTCGCCATCAGCCTCTTGCTGACCGGCGTCGCCATCCTGGTGACCGGGGTCTACATGTCGCTGAGTATCAGCAACGACCTCTACCAGTCGCGGCTCGATCAGGCCCTTCGCGACTCCAGCCGCGCGACCACGACGGTGCAGTCCACACTCAACGCATCCGACGTGACGTCGAGCGAGTCGGGCAAGAACCTGCTGAACGCGGCGTTGCAGACGGTCCAGACGACGACGTCGAGCCGCCTCATCGCCGCCTTCCGGGTTCCAGGTCAGGACACGGCAGCGCCGGCGCCGCCCGACCGGTCCAGCCCGGGGCTGAACGGCGTCATCTCCGCCGACCTTCGCGCCTCGGTGCAGAAGGGCGGCACGAAGCAGTTCTATCAATCCGTCGCTCTGCCCGGCGCCGACAACACCAGCGATCCCGGCATCGTGGTGGGCACGCAGCTCACGCTGCCGAGCTACGGACATTACGAGCTGTATATCGGCTACGACCTCAGCGACGCTGAGAGCACGCTTGGGTTCGTGCAGGGGACGCTGGCACTCGCCGGCAGCGCGCTCATCCTCCTCATCGGCTCGATCACCTGGGTGATCGTGCGGTTCGTGGTGCAACCGATCCGCGTGGCCGCCGAGACGAGCGAGCGTCTGGCGGCGGGCGATCTCGCCGTGCGCATCCCGGAGCGCGGTGAGGACGTCTTCGCCTCGCTGGCACGCTCCTTCAACGGGATGGCGGACAGCCTGCAGAGCCAGATCAACCAGCTCGCCACACTCTCGCAGCTTCAGCAGCGATTCGTCTCGGACGTTTCCCATGAGCTGCGAACCCCGCTGACCACCATCCGGCTCGCCGGCGACGTGATCTACGACCAGCGCGAGAACTTCCCGCCGGCGACGGAACGCACCGCGGAGCTGCTGCACACGCAGATCGAGCGATTCGACCGGCTCCTCTCCGACCTGCTCGAGATCAGCCGCTACGACGCCGGATCCGTCGCCCTTGAACCGGAGCCCACGAACCTGGTACGCCTGGCCGACGAGGCGGTCGACGAAATGCGGACACTGGCCGACCAGAACGGCTCGGAGCTGCGGCTTGACGCACCGGGCGGATACTTCGACGTCGGAATGGACCCTCGGCGCATCCGCCGGGTCGTGCGCAACCTGCTCGGCAACGCCATCGAACACGGCGAAGGCAAGCCGGTGATCGTCACGGTCGACAGCAACGAGAGCGCCGTCGCTCTCACCGTGCGGGACTACGGTCTGGGCATGAGCCAGCAGGAGGTCAATCATGTGTTCGACCGTTTCTGGCGCGCCGACCCCTCGCGCAAGCGCACGATCGGCGGAACCGGGCTCGGGTTGGCCATCTCTCTCGAGGATGCGACGCTGCACTCCGGCTGGCTGCAGGTGTGGTCGGCCCCGAGTGGGGGTTCGTGCTTTCGGCTGACCCTGCCGCGTGTGGCCGGACGTGGGATCGCGTCGTCGCCACTGCCGCTGCCTCCGGCCGACGCAGGGGCGACGCATCCCGACACCGTGCTGGACACCGAGACGGAGGCCAAAGCATGATCCGCCGAAAGCGTCTGGCGCGCATCCTCACGGCCGGAGTCGTCGCTGCACTGCTCGCTTCGCTGGCCGCGTGCGCGAGTATCCCCAATGGAGGCCCTGTGCGGCAGGGCGCGCCGATCGCGCAGGTGAACGATCCGCTCGACCTCGACTTCAACCCCTCACCGCCGGAGAAGGGCGCCTCGCCGCAGCGCATCGTGCAGGGGTTCATCGACGCCGCCTCCAGCCCGAAGAACGGGTTCAACATCGCCCGCGAATACCTCACCGCCGCGATGTCGGCCAGCTGGAACCCCGACGAGTCGGTCACGGTCGACGACGGACGCAACCGCACTCTGACGAGCGATGGAAGCCAGTGGACGCTCGACGTGTCGCCCGTTGCCACCGTGGACGGTACCGGCGCGTACCATCCGGCCGCCACGAATGCGCCGGTGACCCTTCGCTACGAATTGCGGCGCGAGAACAACGAGTGGCGCATCGCGGTCGCGCCGAACGGCGTGGTGATCGACGAACCCACCTTCCGTGCCGTCTACAGTCAGCAGGCGCTGTACTTCTTCAGCCCCGATTTCGCCTCCGTGGTGCCCGACGCGCGCTGGTTCCCCACCCGGGTCGCCAGCGCTGCCACGCGCATCACGAAGGCCGTGCTCGCGGGACCGTCGAAGTGGCTCAGCGGCGCCGTGTCCAGTGCGTTCCCCGCCGGCACGGAGCTCGCGGTGCCCGCGGTGACCACGCAGGGCGGCTCGGCACACGTCGACCTCAGTTCAGAGGCCGGGCGCGCCGACTCGGTGGCGCTGGAACGGATGCAGCTCCAGCTTCAACTGAGCCTTGGCCCACTGGCACAGTCCGTTCAGCTTTCGATCGAGGGGAACGTTCAGCAGGTCTCCTCCCTCAGCGCGGCGAACACCCCGACGCAGGACCCGCCGGTCGACTCCCATCCGATCGTCTACCGCTCTAGTGCGTTCGGGCTGCTGACCGGCACAACGGTCACCGATATCAGTGGACTCAGTGACAGGATCGTCCCTCTGCAGCCGACGTCGGTGGCACTCGACGCCACGCGAGACGAGGCTGCCGTCCTGTCCCAGCGCTCCGTCTTTCTCGTTCGCAAGGGGGCGGACGCGGTGAAGGTCGACAGTCGCCCCGGTCTGATCGCTCCGGCGATCGACAACTCCGGCTGGGTGTGGTCGGTGCCCGCCACGTCTCCGGGCGCGATGATCGCGGTCGGCCCGGACGGCGCAATGCACCCGGTGAAGACCACTTGGCCGACGGCGACGCAGATCGTCTCGTTCGCCGTCTCGCGGGACGGCACCCGCCTGGTGGCCGTGCTTTTATCGGGGTCCACATACTCGGCGGTGGCTGTCGGTGTCGTGCGCGGTGCCAACGGGCTCCCGACCGCACTGGGCGAGCCGGTCGAGCTGGCGCTCGGGCCGGGTACTCCGGGGTCGGTCGCCTGGACGAGTGAACTGGGCGTCGTTGTGCTCAGCGCCACCACGGGCGACGGGACGTCGATCTCCGAGCAGCCGATCGGGGGCGAACTGACCACGACGGCTGGGCCGGCCGGCGGAACGACGATCGTCGGCGCCAGTGGACTCTCGCGGTATCTCATACTGACCGTTGACGGCGCACTGCAAGCCCCCACCGGGACCGGATGGCAAGCGCAGGCCGACAAGGTCGGCGCCGTGGCCGTGCAGTTGGGGCAGCCGTAGGGCATCCGTACGCTCCTCCACAGCGCTGGGCGGGATCCGTTTCTCCACTGATTCGCGCAGACCGTGCCTGATTCTTTGCGGCTCCCGCAGAGTGGGTGCATGACTTTCGCCGTGCTGCTCAGGTCCGTGTCGGCCCTTCTGCGTGACCCGGTGCTCGACGCGCTGGCCGTTCTCCTCCCGGTCGAGTGCAGCGGATGCGGGCGGCCCGACCGAGCACTCTGCGCGAGTTGCGAATCGGCTCTGGCGCCCCGCCCGGCGCTTGTCGACGACACCGGAGCGGCGGCACCTGTCTGGGCTTCCCTCGAGTACTCCGGCGCCTCCCGCGCGGTGCTGCTCGCCTACAAAGATCGAGGGCGAACGGATGCGATGGCCGCGCTCGCCCTCGCACTGCGGGCATCTGTGGTCGCCGCCCTCGCCGCCGCGCCGGCCCACGCGGTGGCCGGGGGAGTCGTGCTCGTTCCCATCCCCTCCACGCGCGCCGCCTTCCGCAAGCGCGGATACCATCCGACCGTGGCCGCCCTGCGCCGCGCGGGTCTCAGACCGGCCACGACGCACGGATCGCTCCGGCTCCGCCGACAGGGCCTCGATCAGGCCGGACTCACCGCCGCGGAACGAGCGCGAAACCGCGCGGGGTCGTTCGTCGCCTCCCCGCGACTGTCCGGGCGCACCTGCTTGATCGTCGACGACATCATCACCTCGGGCGCTACCGCAAGAGAGGCGATCCGGGCCATCGAGGCGACCGGAGGCCGGGTGGTGGGGGTGGCGGCCATCGCCCACACCGCACTTCGGCGGATCAACAGGTGATCACGGGATTCTCGGAGCCAACGCTCTGACGATCTCCGGGATATTCCTGTTCACTTCGTGGCGCGACAGCACTACGGTGGTGCAAAAGGCGTGGATGACTCGCCCTTCGTGATCCGGGCGAGTGACACGTCAGATCAGGGAGGTCGGAATGGACATCAACATCATCGGACGAAACCTGGACATCACTGATCGCTTCCGCGAATATGCGACAGAGAAAGCCGCGAAGGTCTCACATCTCGCCGAACGAGCCATCTCATTCGAGATCAAAGTGAGTCGCCACAGTGAGAAACTCGGCGCGCAGCTCGGCAACGACCGCGTCGAGCTCACCCTCGTCGGTCCCGGCGCTGTCGTGCGCGCGGAAGCGACGGGAACGGACAAATACGCGGCCTTCGACGTCGCGATCCAGAAGCTGCTGGAACGCGTGCGTCGCGCGAAAGATCGCCGAAAGGTGCACCGCGGCCAGCGTCGCCCGACCTCGCTTCGCGAGGCGAGCACAGACGGGTTCAGCACGGTCGGCATCGCCGCCGCCCCGGTCGCCGTTCTCGAGCAGGTGCGGACGGGGAGTGTCCCCGTCGTGTCCGAAGAGACAGAAGCCTCCGTCGACGTGGAAGACGAGGAATACAGTCCCGTCGTCATCCGCAAGAAGGTCTTCGCCTCCGTTCCGATGACCGTGGACGACGCCCTGTACTACATGGAGCTCGTCGGTCACGACTTCTACCTGTTCATCGACCACGAGACCGAGCGTCCCAGCGTGGTCTACCGCCGCAAAGGCTGGGACTACGGTGTGATCTCTCTCGACGAGGACGCTGACGAACTTCAGGAGGTTGCGACGGCCAGTCGCAAGCTCGGCGGCTGAGAAGCCGAGCAGTGCGAGCGTCGATGGATGTCGCCCAGGCGGCGGCATCCATCGACCTGCGCTCTCAGGAAAGCACTCGTCGAACCGACTAGCATGGGAGAGTTTCGACACGGGCGATCCTCGCCTGAACAGACCAAGTGGAGTGCATAGGTGGCCTCAGTACTGGAAAAGGTTCTTCGCGTCGGCGAGGGCCGCATTCTCCGTCGGCTTGAGGCATACGCCAAAGCCGTGAACGCGCTCGAAGACGACTTCAGCGAACTGACCGACGAACAACTTGCGCATGAGACGGTCGAGTTGCGCGAACGCTACAGCAACGGCGAATCCCTCGACGACCTGTTGCCGGAGGCTTTCGCCGCCGTGCGCGAAGCGTCCAAACGCACGCTCGGGATGCGTCACTTCGACGTGCAGATCATGGGTGGGGCCGCCCTCCACCTCGGCAACATCGCCGAGATGAAGACCGGTGAAGGCAAGACCCTCGTGGCTACAACGGCCGCCTACCTGAATGCCATCGCCAGTCGCGGCGTTCATGTCATCACCGTCAACGACTACCTGGCGAGCTACCAGTCGGAGCTCATGGGTCGCGTCTTCCGGGCCCTCGGCATGACGACCGGCGTCATCCTCGCCGGACAGACCCCCGAAGAGCGCCGCGAGCAGTACGCGGCCGACATCACGTACGGAACGAACAACGAGTTCGGCTTCGACTACCTGCGCGACAACATGGCCTGGCAGGCCAGCGACATGGTTCAGCGGGGCCACTTCTTCGCGATCGTCGACGAGGTGGACTCCATCCTCATCGACGAGGCGCGCACACCGCTGATCATCTCCGGCCCGTCTTCCGGTGAGGCCAACCGCTGGTTCAACGAGTTCGCGAGCCTTGCAAAGCGCCTCGAGCCCGACGTCGACTTCGAGGTCGACGAGAAGAAGCGCACCGTCGGCGTGCTCGAGCCCGGCATCGAGAAGGTCGAGGACTACCTCGGCATCGACAACCTGTACGAATCGGCCAACACCCCGCTCATCTCGTTCCTCAACAATGCGATCAAGGCCAACGCGCTGTTCAAACGCGACAAGGACTACGTCGTGATGAACGGCGAGGTGCTCATCGTCGATGAGCACACGGGCCGTATCCTCATGGGGCGTCGTTACAACGAGGGCATCCATCAGGCGATCGAAGCCAAGGAGGGTGTGGAGGTCAAGGCCGAGAACCAGACGCTCGCAACGGTCACCCTGCAGAACTACTTCCGTCTCTACAAGAAGCTCTCCGGTATGACCGGTACGGCCGAGACCGAGGCCGCCGAGTTCATGAGCACGTACAAGCTCGGAGTGGTGCCCATCCCCACGAACAAGCCGATGCAGCGCAAAGACCAGTCCGACCTCGTCTACAAGAACGAGCAGGCCAAGTTCGGCCAGGTGGTCGAAGACATCGCCAAGCGCCACGAGAAGGGCCAACCCGTTCTCGTCGGCACCACGAGCGTGGAGAAGAGCGAATACCTCTCCAGACTGCTCGCCAAGAAGGGCGTGCGTCACGAGGTCTTGAACGCGAAGAACCATGCTCGCGAGGCCGCGATCGTGGCCCAGGCGGGCCGTCTCGGTTCGGTGACGGTCGCCACGAACATGGCCGGCCGTGGAACGGACATCATGCTCGGCGGCAATGCCGAGTTCCTCGCTGTCGCCGAGATGAACGCGCGTGGTCTGTCCCCCGTCGACACGCCCGACGAGTACGAGGCGGAGTGGGAGCAGGTCTTCAACGACGTCAAGGCGAAGGTGCAGGAGGAGGCCGACAAAGTCATCGACGCCGGTGGCCTTTACGTGCTCGGCACGGAGCGCCACGAGTCCCGTCGCATCGACAACCAGCTGCGCGGTCGTTCAGGTCGTCAGGGAGACCCGGGCGAGAGTCGGTTCTACCTCTCGCTCACCGACGATCTGATGCGTCTGTTCAACGCCGGCGCCGCCGAGAGCCTGATGGGCCGGGGAAATGTCCCTGACGATCTGGCGATCGAGTCGAAGGTCGTCAGCCGTGCCATCCGCAGCGCCCAGTCGCAGGTCGAAGCGCGCAACGCCGAGATCCGCAAGAACGTGCTGAAGTACGACGACGTCCTCAACCGCCAGCGTGAGGCCATCTACAGTGACCGTCGTCACATCCTCGAGGGCGACGATCTGCACGAGCGCACGCAGCAGTTCCTCACCGCGGTGATCGATGACATCCTCGACGCCCACACAGGCGACGGCACCGGAGACGACTGGGACTTCGACGCCCTGTGGAGCGAACTGAAGACCCTTTATCCGGTGGGGGTGACGATCGACGAGGTCATCACTGAGGCCGGCAACAAGGGCAAGGTCAATCGCGAGTTCATGCGCCGCGAGATCCTCTCGGATGCCCGCATCGCCTACCAGAACCGCGAGGAGTCCCTCGGCGCTCCCGCAATGCGCGAGCTCGAACGCCGTGTGGTCCTCTCCGTGATCGACCGTCGCTGGCGGGACCACCTCTACGAGATGGACTACCTGAAGGACGGCATCGGCCTGCGTGCCATGGCACAGCGCGACCCGCTGGTGGAGTACCAGCGTGAGGGCTACGCCATGTTCCAGCAGATGATGGGCTCCATCCGGGAGGAAACGGTCGGCTTCCTCTTCAACCTCGAGGTGGAGGTCAACCAGGCCCCCGGCGAGGTCGAGGCGCCGAGCGTCGCGGCGAAGGGTCTCGGCCGCGGTCAGAACGACACCGGGCTGAGCTACTCGGCGCCGAGCGACGACGGAGGTGTGGAGGTGCGCAACCAGCGCGGCCAGATCGAGCAGGCCGCCACGGCTCGCGCCCAACGAGCCGCTCAGCAGGAGGCCGCCCCCGCCGCTCCGCCTGCCCAGGGTGCAACCCAGCGCGGTGCCTTCGGTCAGAAGATCGACGGTGACCAGCCTGCGCCCAGCAACCGGGCCGAGCGGCGCGCGCAGGACAAGAAGCGCTGACGGCAGCACCGTCAACCACTCGTGGCCGTCCCTCCGGGGGCGGCCACGCCGGCGTTCAGAGCACGGCGATCGCACTCGAACGCCAACGTCCCTCGATGCTCTCGAGCCGGATGGCCACAGCGCGGGATCGCGTCGGCTGGTGCACCATCACGACCGCCTCGACCACACCATCGCGCGGTTCGGTCACGATCGGGTCACCGATACTCAACCGGGGACGCCGCGCTTGCCCTCCCGTGATGGCTCGAGACCGGGCGGCGATCGTCACCCGGCGGAGGATCGTGAGATAGACGTCATCCGTCACCCAGCGGGCGAGCTGGTCGAGGGATCGCACGCCGGCGATGATCTCGGTGACGCATCGCGCCAGATTGACGAGCAGGGGTCGAGGGTCGGGGGATTCATGGGCCGCCCTCAGGCGGGCGTCGAAGTCGATCACCTGCGGGAACGGCGTGACGTGCCGAAAACGGCGCTGTTGCGACTTGGCGGGCGCCTTCACTGAAACGATGCGGTCGAGCTCCAGTACTGTACTCATGGTAGATCCTCCTCAATACCTGCCGGCTGCTGCGGCGACGCGTGGCAGTCACTCAATCAGGGGAGGGACGGGGGTGTCCAGGGCACCAACGCGGTGTGGATAACTTTCGTCATCGATTCGCGGTTCTGCCAGACTAGATGCCGTGTCGACGCTCAGTGATCTCGTGCTTGCCCAAGGCCGTTCTTCGGACGCGGACGTGGAATGGCTGCACGGCCTCGTCGGCGATTGGCAGCTCCTGGCCGATCTCGCGTTCGCCGATATCGTGCTCTGGGTGCCCACTGACGACGGCGGGTTCGTTGCCGTCGCGCACGCCCGACCGTCGAGCGCGGCCACCCTTTTCTACCGGGACTTCGTCGGCCAGCGGATCAAAGCCGAGTGGCAGCAGCAGGTCACACAGGCATTCGAGACCAAGCAGATCATCGACACCTCGGCCCCCGACTGGTTCGAGGAGACACCGACGCGAGTGCGCGCCGTTCCTGTGATCCGCAGACTCGGCGCGCATTCATCCCGGACGGCGGAGCATCCGATCGCGGTGATCACGCGGCATACCAATCTCAGCGAGGCGCGCACACCGAGTCGGCAGGAACTCACGTTCAACGACTGCGCGAACGATCTCTTCAACATGATCGCCACGGGGGATTTCCCCGATCTAGGTGCGCCGACCGGTCCGAGGCGCGGCGCCCCTCGCGCATCCGACGGCCTGATCCGGCTCGACGTGGACGGCACCACCACGTTCGCAAGCCCCAACGCCCTGTCTGCCTTCAACCGGATGGGCTTCACCGACGAACTCGAGGGTGAATCCCTCGCGACCGTGACGACGCGTCTCCTCACCGGCCGCATGACAGTGGACGAGTCGCTGCCTCTGGTCGTCACGGGGCGCGCTCCTTGGCGCACCGACATCGAGGCCAGGGGAGTCACGGTGTCGCTCCGTGCGATCCCGATCCGCAACCTGGGCGAGCGGGTAGGAGCGATCGTTCTCTGTCGCGACGTGAGCGAACTGCGTCATCAAGAACGCGAGCTGATCACGAAAGATGCGACCATCCGCGAGATCCACCACCGGGTCAAGAACAACCTCCAGACCGTCGCGTCACTGCTGCGCATCCAGGCTCGCCGCACGCATTCGGAGGAGGCCCGTGAGGCGCTGAGCCAGGCGATGCGGCGAGTCGCGGCCATCGCGGTCGTGCACGACACGCTCTCGACCGGCCTGGCGCAGATCGTCGACTTCGACGATGTTTTCGATCGCGTGCTGTTGCTGGTCGCCGAAGTGGCGTCGAGCCACAACACGACCGTGCATCCCAAGTCTTCGGGCAGTTTCGGATCGCTGCCGAGTGAGTACGCGACGCCGCTGGCGCTGGCGCTCACCGAATTGGTGACGAACGCGGTCGAACACGGTCTGGCCGGCCGCGAAGGTCAGGTGGAGATCGTTGCCAACCGCTCCGAGGAGTCTCTGACCGTCAAGGTCGTCGACAACGGATCGGGACTACCGGAGGGCAAGGTCGGCAGCGGCCTGGGCACGCAAATCGTGCGCACCCTCATCCAGGGTGAACTCGGTGGAACGATCGACTGGCACACGATGATGGGGCAGGGCACCGAGGTGACGATCGAGGTTCCGTTGAGGTATCTCACCAAGTCGTGAGGGCGTTTGTACCGTGGCGGACGGCCCACTCGCTGTAGTACCGTCGTAGAAGTATCGTTCGGGGGGATCAAGCAGGTGGAATATCGGTTCGGATCAGGTGATTCGCTGTACGGCTGCTCACAGCAGGCCACGTGCGGTCACCGAGGTCCCTCTGCCCTCCCTCGGGGGCTAGGTGAAATGAGGGAGCGGCAGAGGCCTCGGATGCGCCGAGCGGTACTAGGAGGCGCGACGAGCGCGAGCGGCGCGACGCTTGAGCGCGCGACGCTCGTCTTCGGAGAGACCGCCCCAAACGCCCGAGTCCTGGCCGGTCTCGAGGGCGTACTGCAGGCAGATCTCGGTGACGGTGCACCGGGCGCACACAGCCTTCGCCTTGTCGATCTGGTCGACGGCGGGCCCAGTGTTCCCCACAGGGAAGAACAGTTCGGGGTCCGCAGTGAGGCAGGCTGCTTTGTCGCGCCAGTCCATGGAGGTGCTCCTTAATTGCTGAGTGCATGGCCGAACGGCCTAGAATGCGTGGTAAGCAGTCGAGTTACAGGGTGATTGATCCGTTGGGGAAAGACCTGCCCACGACCCTGTGAGCGTTAACTCGACCTCAGATATGCTCCCATAGGGGCTAACTCAGATCAAGAGTTTTGTATGAGATAACGCTGTGAACACGAGCCAGAAACCCATGAATGATATAGTCCCGGCCCCCGAGCGGGGCGCAACCACCCATCCGCCCCTACTGATAGCCCTCTCCGTTCTGCTGTTCCTCGAGGCGCTGCTGGTGGCCGGCCTGGCCGCCTGGTTGCTGATCGACCTTTTGACGGTGCGGCCGGAATCGTATCCGGGAGCCATCGCGATCGTCGTGCTCGTCGGCGTCGCCGCCGTGTGGGTCACCGCGACAGCGATCGCCGCAGTTCGGGCCCGCGGGTGGTCCCGTGCGTCGGCCGTCACCATCCAGATTCTGCAGATCGCGATCGCGGTGGGCAGTTTCCAGGGGTTCTATGCCCGCACAGACCTCGGCTGGGCGCTACTGGTGCCGGCGGTGATCGGCGTTGTGCTCGCGCTCACTCCGCAGGTGACCAGAGCGACGACACAGACTCCCACTCAGGGGGAATAACCGCGAGATTACGCGTCGAGGCCGAGTTTCTTGCGCAGGCTCGCAACGTGACCGGTGGCCTTCACGTTGTACAGCGGCAGGCGGATGCTGCCGTCGGGATCCACCACGAAGGTCGAACGGATGACGCCCGTGACCGTCTTGCCGTAGAGCGACTTCTCGCCGTACGCCCCGTATGCGCGGTGCACCGTGAGGTCCTCGTCGGAAAGGAGCGGGAAGTTCAGACTCTCCAGTTCCTGGAACTGCTTGTTCTTTGCCGGGGCATCCTTCGATACGCCCAGAACCTGGTACCCGGCGGCGGCCAGCGAGTTGAGGTTGTCGCGGAAGTCGCACGCCTCCGTGGTGCAGCCGGGCGTCATCGCAGCCGGGTAGAAGTACACGATGACGTTCCGGCCGGCGAAGTCGCCGAGCGACACGTGCTCGCCGTCCTGGTCGGTCAAGGTGAATGCGGGGGCGCTGGTGCCGGCTTCAAGTCTGGTGTCCATGGCACTATTCTCCCGGATATCCGGCCTTGGTTGCGAAGGTTCCAAGTAGCCGCTGTAGCGAATCCAGGCGCGCCCGGCCGGTGTCGCCGAGGCGGCCCTCCTCGACGGCGTCGATGATCGCGCAGTCCGGTGCGTCGGGGAGATGCGTGCACCCGCGCGGGCAGTCCTCGGCGATCTCGGCCAGGTCGGTAAAGGCCTTGAGGATGCTGTCGGTGTTGATGTGCCCGAGACCGAACGACCGTACGCCGGGGGTGTCGATGACCCAGCCCCGGCCCTCCGCGTTCTCCACCCGCAGCGAGACCGTGGACGATGACGTGTGCCGTCCGCGGCCCGTCACCACGTTCACGTGACCCGTCGCGCGTTTCGCGCCCGGCACGATCTCGTTCACAAGCGTCGACTTACCCACGCCGGAGTGTCCGACGACCACGGTGTCGTGGCCGACCAGCGCCGCTTTGATCTCGGCGACGGGGATGTGGTCTTCCCGGCTCGTGAACACCGGCAGGTCGAGCCCGGCGAAGTTCTGCAGAAAGGGGCCGGGATCGGCGAGGTCGATCTTGGTCACGCAGAGCATCGGGAAGATCCCGGCGTCGTACGCTGCCACCAGGTAGCGGTCGACCAAGCGGGTCCGCGGCTCGGGATTTGCGGCAGCCACCACGATCAGCATCTGGTCGGCGTTCGCGACGACGATGCGCTCCACCTCGTCGGTGTCGTCGGCGCTGCGCCGCAGCAGAGTGGCTCGCGGCTCGATGCGGATGATCCGCGAGAGCGTCCCGTCTTCGCCCGTCGTGTCGCCGACGACAGCGACGCGGTCGCCTGTGACGATCGCCTGCCTTCTCAGTTCGCTGGCGCGGGTCGACGTCAGCTGGCGTTCCCCGGGTGTGTCCTCGTCGAGGAGGACCGTATAGCGCCCGCGGTCGACGCCGAGCACCCGCGCGATCTTCGCGTCCGCATGCTCGGGACGCTGCTTGCTGCGCGGACGGTTTCCCTTGGGGTTGGGGCGGGTGCGGATGCTCGACTCGTCGTATGCGTTGAGCACGTCCTCATCGTCGTCTTCGTCCGCCCACCACGACATCTATGCGGTGCCTTCCTCGACCAGGCGCTGCCACAGCTGGGTGAACTGGGGGAGCGTCTTGGCGGTGGTGGCGACGTTCTCGATCTCGACGCCCTCGACCGCGAGACCGATGATCGCGCCGGCCGTGGCCATCCGGTGGTCCTCATAGCTGCGCCAGACGCCGCCTGTGAGCGTCTGCGGCTCGATCCGCAGACCGTCGGGGAGTTCGGTGACGGCGCCGCCGAGTCCGTTGATCTCGGCGACGAGGGCGGCCAGGCGGTCGGTTTCGTGGTGGCGGATGTGGCCGATCCCGGTGATCTCGCTCGGCCCGTCCGCCAATGCGGCGATGGCGACAAGCGCCGGCGCGAGCTCACCGCCCGTGCTCAGGTCGATCGTGACGCCGCGGATGCTGTCGCCGCCCGTCACCGTGAGCCGGTCGCCGTCATGCGTGACGGTCGCGCCGTAGAGTGGCAGAAGGTCGGCGAGGTCGGCTCCGACCTGCGTGGTCTCGGACGGCCAGCCGGTGATTGTCACGGACCCGCCGGTGACCACAGCGGCCGCGAGGAACGGAGCCGCGTTGGAGAGATCGGGCTCGATGTCCACGTCGATGGCGGCGATGGGGCCGGGCTGAACGATCCAGTGACCGACCTCAGGCGACTCGACGGTGACGCCGCGTGCCGCGAGAGTGGCGATCGTCATCTCGATGTGCGGCAGGCTCGGCAGGCGCTCGCCGGAGTGCGTGAGATCGAGGCCGTTCTCGAAGCGTGACGCGGACAAGAGCAGGGCGCTGACGAACTGGCTCGACGAGGAGGCGTCGATCGTGATCGCGCCGCCTGTGACGCTTCCGGTACCGTGCACCGTGAACGGAAGCGAGCCACGCCCGTCGTCGTTGATATCGACACCGAGTGCCCGCAGCGACGAGATGATCGAGCCCATCGGCCGTCCGCGTGCGGAATCGTCGGCGTCGAACATGGTCGGGCCGAGTGCCAGCCCGGCGATCGGCGGCACGAACCGCATCACGGTACCGGCCTGTCCGCAGTCGATAGTGGTGCTGCCGAGCAACTCCTCGGCAGGGGTGATCAGAAGATCGGCACCGAATTCTCCGCTGCCCGGCTTCTCGACGATCTCGACGCCGAGTGCGCGCAAGGCCTCGACCATGTTGGCTGTGTCGCGCGAGTGCAGCGGCGCGCGAAGCAGTGACGGTCCGTCGGCCAGTGCGGAGAGCACAAGCTCGCGCGCCGTCAGCGACTTGGAGCCGGGAAGGGAGACGGATGCGGTCAGCGGGCCGGACGCGACAGGGGCAGGCCACAGCTTGTTCGGCTCGTCGTGCGTGTTGTCGCCGTACGGATCGAAGTCGGGGGCGGAATATTTCGAAATCAGCATTGTTGTCAAGGTTATCCGCGTTGACGACCGAAGGAAGGAAAGTCGTGGCACACATGACCGCCGTTCTGGACTCTCCCAGCGTGGATGCACTGTCAGAACTAGACTGGCGACCGATGACCACCACCGACGAAACCGCCTCCGACGACCTGGGCTCGCTCTTCGAAGAGCAGGCCCTCCCGTACATGGACCAGCTGTACGCGGCCGCGCTCCGCATGACGCGAAACCCCGCCGACGCGCAAGACCTGGTGCAAGAGACCTTCGTCAAGGCCTTCGCGGCATTCCGGCAGTTCCAGCAGGGCACGAACTTGAAGGCGTGGCTGTACCGCATCCTCACCAACACGTTCATCAACACATATCGCAAGAAACAGCGCGAGCCGTACCAGGGCACGATCGACGAACTCGAAGACTGGCAGCTCGGCGGCGCGGAGTCGTTCACGTCGTCGACCACCCGGTCCGCCGAGGCCGAGGCGATCGACCACCTGCCCGACAGCGACGTCAAGAACGCACTGCAGGCCATCCCGGAAGACTTCCGGATGGCCGTGTATTTCGCTGACGTCGAAGGATTCTCTTATCAGGAGATCGCCGACATCATGAAGACTCCCATCGGCACCGTCATGAGCCGCCTCCACCGCGGTCGCCGGATGCTGAGGGAGCTTCTCACCGACTACGCGCGCGAGCGGGGACTTTCCGCCGTGCAAACCCCCGGGAGCAAGAAATGACCGACTGCGGCTGCGAAAAAGCCAAACAGGATCTTGAGGAGTACCTCCGCAACGAGTTGTGCAGCGAAGATGCTGCCGACATCCGCGAGCACCTCGCCACCTGCAACGGATGCTCGGACGAGGCACATCTGAGCGTCGTGCTCACCGAGGTCGTGCAGCGGGCGTGCCGAGAGACGGCGCCCGAGACGCTGCGCACCGAGGTGCTGCTGCGCATCCGGTCGTTCCAGGCCACTCACTAACGCTGCCAGCGCGGCCTAAAGCGGCCGGCCTGGCGCTATTGCCGCACGTGGTGCAGCAGGAACATGCCGCCAAGGGGATCGTTGACCTGCGCAAAGCGGCCGAACTCGCTGTCCCAGGGGTCGCGGATCACCGTGCCGCCGAGTTCGCCCACCCGCGCGCAGGAAGCCTCCGCATCCCGAACTCCGAAGTAGATCGTCCAGTGCGACGGAACACCCTCGGGTAGCACCTTGTCGGCGTCGTAGACCCCGCCGGCAGGCGCGCCCTCCGCGCCGAACGTGCTGTAGCGGAAGTCGGCCGTCTCTCCGAGAACTTGGGTCTGCCAGCCGAACACTTTCTCGTAGAAGTCGACCTGCGCGGCGTAGTTTCGCGCGTACAACTCGTGCCAGGCCGGAGCGCCCACTTCCGCGGCCACCTCGAAGCCTCCGAACTGGTCGGGCTGCCAGACTCCGATGGCCGCGCCGCCGGGATCACCGAGTACCGCCATGGAACCTTTGTCGCCGACCACCATGGCCGGCGCAAAGACCGTGGCTCCCGCATCCACGGCCGACGTCACTGTGGAGTCGGCATCCTCGGCGAGAAGATAGGTCGTCCAGGTGTTCGCCGGCATCTGGCCCATGACGGAGCCCATGCCGGCCACGGCACGACCACCCGCGCGGAACGTGACATAACCTCCGTACTCGGGCGGCGCGACGTCGGCCGTCCAGCCGAAGAGCGTCGTGTAGAACTCGCGGGAGGCGTCGAGGTCTGAACTCGCGTAGTCGACCCAGCAAGGTTCGCCGAGACGGTGGTTGGTCAGCACGGTCATACGCGCAGTTTAGGACTAGGTCGGAGAAAACGCTCGACCCGCCGATGATCGTTCCGTTGCGACGGAATTTCGGCTGGGATTCGGCCGAAACTCCGTCGCTAAGAAACTACGGAACTCCGTCGCAACGGATCTAAGGATGTGTCGCGGCTAGAGGGTGACGGCGCGCTGGATGAGCAGGCTCTGCTCCTGGGCGTGACGCTTCGCCGAGCCGGCGGCGGGCGACGCCGATGCCGGACGGCAGACGACGCCCAGTTGGCGAGCGCCGAGTTTGGTCGTCTCGAGGATGATGTACGGCCACGCGCCCTGGTTCTCCGGCTCGTCTTGCACCCAGACGAGTTCGGCATCGGGGTACGAGCCGACGATGGACTTCAACTCCGCGGCGGGCAGCGGATAGAACTGCTCCACCCGCACAAGGGCGATCTCCGGGTTCGGGTTCTTCTCGAGCTCGCTCAGGAGGTCGTAGTAGACCTTGCCAGACATCAGAAGCACACGCTTGACCGCGGCACGGTCCTGGATGCGGGCGTCGTCGATCACGGGCTCGAACTTGCCGGTCGTGAAATCTGCCACCGGGCTGGACGCGCCCCGCAGCCGCAGCATCGCCTTCGGGGTGAAGACGACGAGCGGGCGGCGCGGCCGCGCATAGGCCTGGCGACGCAGCAGGTGGAAGTACGACGCGGGCGTCGACGGACGGGCGACGGTCATGTTGTTCTCGGCGCACAGCTGCAGGTAGCGCTCGATACGCGCGCTGGAGTGGTCGGGCCCCTGGCCCTCGTAGCCGTGCGGCAGCAGCAGCACCACGGAGGATCGCTGGCCCCACTTCTGCTCGGCCGACGACACGAACTCGTCGACGATGGTCTGAGCGCCGTTCGCGAAGTCTCCGAACTGAGCCTCCCAGAGCACCAGTGCATCCGCACGCTCGACCGAGTATCCGTACTCGAACCCCATCGCCGCATACTCGCTGAGGAGCGAATCGTAGATCCAGAACCGGGCCTGGTTATCGCTGAGGTTCGCGAGCGGCAGCCACTCCTGACCATTCGAACGGTCGTGGAGCACGGCGTGACGTTGCACGAAGGTGCCGCGGCGGGTGTCCTGTCCGGCCATCCGCACGGGCGTTCCTTCGAGCAGCACGGAGCCGAGCGCGAGCAGTTCGCCGAAGCCCCAGTCGATGCCGCCGTTGCGACTCATCTCCTGGCGCTTGGTCAGTAGTTGCTGCAACTTGGGGTGCACGGTGAAACCCGCGGGCGGATTGTTGAACGCGTCGCCGATGAGGTGGATGACCTGCTCGCTCACGCCCGTCGTGTCCGGCTCGCCCGCTCCGTCGTTCTGCTGCGCGACGGGCAGTTCCAGGTCGGCAACGGTGTCGACGCTCTCGGAGACGACCGGCACGGAGTTGGTCTGCGCTGCGTGCGTCTCCATGAAGGCGCGCTCGAGGCGCTCTTGGAAGTCGCGATGCGCCTGCTCGAACTCTTCCTGGGTGATGTCGCCGCGACCGACCAGGGCTTCGGTGTAGAGCCGGCGAACCGAGCGCTTGGCCTCGATGAGGTTGTACATCAGCGGCTGGGTCATCGAGGGGTCGTCCCCCTCGTTGTGGCCGCGGCGGCGGTAGCAGACGAGATCGATGACGACGTCGCGCTTGAACTCCTGGCGATAGTCGAAGGCGAGCTGCGCCACCCGCACGACGGCCTCGGGATCGTCGCCGTTCACGTGGAAGATCGGGGCCTGGATGGTCTTGGCCACATCCGTCGAGTACACCGAGGAGCGGGACTCGCCGGGGGAGGTGGTGAAGCCGACCTGGTTGTTGATGTTGACGTGGATGGTGCCGCCGGTGCGGTATCCGCGCAACTGCGACATCTGCAACGTCTCGACGACCACGCCCTGGCCGGCCATCGCAGCATCGCCGTGGATCAGGACCGGAAGCGTGAGGAACGTCATCGGCGGACGTCTGTCCTGCTTGGCGCGCACGATACCCTCGAGCACACCGTCGGCGGCTTCGAGGTGCGACGGGTTGGCCGCGAGGTAGACCGGGATCTCCTCGCCGTTGGCGCCCTTGAAGGTGCCTTCCGTGCCGAGGTGGTACTTCACGTCGCCGGAGCCCTGCACGGTGCGCGGGTCCTGGGTTCCTTCGAATTCGCGGAAGATCTGACCGTAGGTCTTGCCCGCGATGTTGGTGAGCACGTTGAGGCGGCCGCGGTGCGCCATGCCGATCGCGACCTCGTCGAGGCCCTCTTCGGCGGCGCCCTGAAGGATGGTGTCGAGCAGCGCGATGGTGGACTCGCCACCCTCGAGGCTGAACCGCTTCTGGCCGACGTATTTGGTCTGCAAGAAAGTCTCGAACGCCTCGGCTTCATTCAGCTTGCCGAGGATGCGCAGCTGCTCGTCGTGGGACGGCTTCTGGTATCCGCGCTCGAGCTTGTCCTGGAACCACTTGCGCTGGGCGGGGTCCTGGATGTGCATGTACTCGACGCCGATCGTGCGGCAGTACGAGTCGCGCAGCACGCCGAGGATGTCGCGCAGCTTCATCTGTCGCTTGTCGCCGCCGAACTGGCCGGTGACGAACTCTCGGTCGAGGTCCCAGAAAGTGAGTCCGTGCGTGGCGATGTCGAGGTCGGGGTGCGAGCGCTGAATGTACTCGAGCGGGTCGATGTCCGCCATCAGGTGGCCGCGTACCCGGAACGAGTTGATGAGCTCCTGCACGCGAGCGGTCTTGTCGACGGCGCTGGCGAGGTCGACGCTGATGTCGGGGGCCCAGTGGATGGGGTCGTAGGGGATGCGCAGCGCCGCGAAGATGTCTTCGTAGAAGCTTCGCTTGCCGATGAGCATCTCGTGCACGATCTTGAGGAACTCGCCCGACCCTGCGCCCTGGATGACGCGGTGGTCGTAGGTGCTGGTGAGGGTGATGGTCTTGCCGATCGCGAGGCCGGCGAGGGTCTTCTCGCTGGAGCCCTGGAACTCGGCAGGGTACTCGAGCGCTCCCGCGCCGATGATGCAGCCCTGGCCGTTCATCAGGCGCGGGACCGAATGTTCGGTGCCGATGCCGCCCGGGTTGGTGAGTGACAGGGTCGTTCCGGCGAAGTCCGCCGCGGCGAGCTTGTTATTGCGTGCACGCGTGACGAGCTCTTCGTAGGCGGACAGGTACTCGCCGAAGCCCATGGTGTCCGCGCGTTTGATGCTCGGGACGAGCAGCGCGCGCGTGCCGTCCGGCTTGGGAAGGTCGATGGCGATGCCGAGGTTGACGTGCGCGGGCGCGACGACGGAGGGCTTGCCGTCGACCTCGCTGTAGGACACGTTCTGGCTCGGGAAATCTTTGAGCGCCTGGATGAGCGCCCAGCCGATGAGGTGTGTGAACGAGACCTTGCCGCCTCGGGCGCGCTTCAAGTGGTTGTTGATGACGATGCGATTGTCGATCATCAGCTTGGCCGGGATGGTGCGGACGCTGGTAGCGGTCGGGACGGTGAGGCTCGCGTCCATATTGGTCGCGAGGGTCTTGGCCATGCCGCGCAGCGGGGTGACTTTGTCCTGGAGCTCGACGTCGCCGTCGAGCTCGGATTTGACGACTCCCTGCGGAGCGGTGACCGGGGCGTCGGCCGGCACGGGCTGTGGTTTCGGTGCGATCGAGGTCGTGCGGGCGACGGGCTGAGAGCCGATCACGGGGATCGGAGCGGTGACCGGGTGGGGCTCGGCTGCAGGAGCGGCGGGTGCGGCGCTGGAGCTCGGCGCGGGGGCGCTGGGTTCGGTCGGGGCCGGAACGGTGGGTTCGGCCGGAGCCGGAACCGTGGGCTCGACCGGAGCCGGAACCGTGGGTTCGGCCGGGCTGGCCGGGTTCGGTTCGTCGCCCTTCAGGGTCGGCCGGTAGCTTTCGAGAATCGGCCACCAGGACTTGTCGACCGAGTTCCTGTCGACGATGAACTGCTCGTACAGCTCGTCGACGAGCCATTCGTTGGCTCCGAACTCGCCCGACGATCCGTCGTCGGTTCCCACTCCGGTCAATTGGCTCGACACAGCCGATCGCCCACTCTCTCCATTGATTGTTTTCGGCGGGACGGCCGCTTACCGCCCTCTTCCATCCAGTCGTCAAGCCTAATCCCATCGAGGGATGCGTGCGGCCGATCAGCCCGGGGGGATAGCGTTATTCCCATGCAGTTCTATGGAACGGCCCCGCGCCATGACCTCACATACTCGGACGTGTTCCTCGTTCCCTCCCGGTCGTCGGTGACGAGCAGGCTCGACGTGTCGCTCGCGCCGGGCGACGGCACCGGCGCGACCATCCCGATCGTGTCGGCGAATATGAACTCGGTGACCGGAAAGCGGCTGGCCGCGACTCTTGCCCGCCGGGGCGGTCTCGGCGTACTCCCGCAAGACATGCACCTTCAGGATCTCGACGACGCGATCCGCTGGGTGAAGGCGCAGCCGGTCGCGTTCGACACCCCGCACATCCTCGGCCCGGAGCAGACCGTGGCGGACGCTTTGCGCCGTGTTCCCGCCGTCGTCGGGCACGGCATCGTGATCCGCGAAGCCGATGGGCGGTACCTCGGCTGCCTCGCCGCCGAACAGCTGGGCAACGCGCTCCCGGATGCACGGCTCGGCGATCTGCTGCACGGTGCGGTGACGTCGCTCGACGCTGAGGACATCCCCGACGGACGCGCAGCCTTCGAGGTGATGAGTGCGGCAGACCTCGTTTTCGCGCCGGTGCTGGAGCACGGGAAGATCGTTGGAACGCTCAGCCAGCGAAGCGCAATGCGCTCAACGATCTATCAGCCGGCTCTCGACGCCCACGGCCGGTTGCGTGTCGCCGCTGCCATCGGGATCAACGGCGACGTTGCGAGCAAGGCGAAAGCGCTCGCAGCCGCGGGGGTCGACGTGCTCGTCATCGACACCGCCCACGGCGACCAGGAGGGGATGCGAAGTGCGATCCGCGTGGTCAAGGCGCTGAACCTCGGTCTGCCGATCGTGGCCGGGAACGTGGTGACCGATCAGGCCGTGCGCGACCTGGTCGAGGCGGGCGCGGACATCCTCAAGGTCGGCGTCGGTCCTGGGGCCATGTGCACCACCCGCATGATGACCGCGGTCGGCCGTCCCCAATTCTCGGCGGTACTCGAAACCTCGGAGGCCGCGCGTGAGCTCGGCGCCCACGTCTGGGCCGACGGAGGCGTGCGCTATCCCCGCGATGTGGCTCTCGCACTCGCGGCGGGCGGCGCTTCCGTCATGATCGGCTCCTGGTTCGCGGGCACGATCGAAGCGCCTGGTCTTCTCGACATGGACGCGAACGGCGCCCTGTACAAGGAGAGCTGGGGTATGGCGAGCACCAAGGCGGTCAAAGACCGCTTCGAGCGCTTGGACGCTTACGAACTCGCGCGCAAGACTTTGTTCGCCGAAGGGATCTCCAGTTCACGGATCTACCTCGATCCGCTCCGGCCGTCCGTGGAAGACCTGCTCGATATGATCACGACCGGCGTGCGAAGCTCGTTCACCTACGCCGGCGCACGGTCGGTGACCGAATTCCACGCGCGGGCGCTGGTCGGCATCCAGTCTGCAGCGGGATACGAAGAGGGCAAGGCGCTGCCTGTTTCCTGGTGATGCCAGGGTCGGTGCGCAGGAGCCGTCGGTATACTTGGCCGGACAATGGACGACCCTCCTTCTGCGTACTGCCCATTCGTCTTTGCGGGGCCTCCAGTTCCGCCGGCCCGCAACGGCCGCTTGATCCCGCACACCGGGGGTGGCCGGCGTGGTCTATGACCTCGTGATGCTCGCGGTCGGCGTGCTGCTGACGCTCGGCACCGGTCTGTTCGTGGCCAGCGAGTTCGCTCTGGTGAACCTCGACCGTGGCGAACTCGAGGCACGGCGGGCGCGTGGGGACACCCGTCTCTCGATGACCATCGCCGCGCTCAAAATCACCTCGACGCATCTGTCGAGTGCGCAGCTCGGCATCACGCTGACCACACTGCTCACCGGTTACACGATGGCGCCGGCGATCAGTTCACTCCTGAGCGCGCCACTGACGGGCACCGGGTTGCCGAGGGGGGCGGTCGTGCCGATCGCGACGACCGTGGCCATCGTGGTGGCCACACTGCTGTCGATGATCATCGGCGAACTCGTACCGAAGAACTTCGCGCTCGCCCTGCCGGTCGCCACGGCCAAGCTGGTCATCCCGTTCCAGACGGTTTTCACGATCGTGTTCAAGCCGTTCATCCGGCTGCTCAACGGCACGGCGAACGCCGTGCTCCGGTTGTTCGGCATCGAACCGAGGGAAGAACTCTCGGGCGCGCGCACAGCAGAGGAGCTGTCCTCGCTGGTGCGGCGCTCCGCCAGTGCCGGGTTGCTGGAGGCCGACACGGCAACGCTGTTGAGCAGAACGCTCGCCTTCTCCAGCCACACAGCGTCCGACGTCATGACTCCGCGCCCCCGGATCGAGACCGTCCAGCGCAGCGAGCCGGCGCAGGCGGTGCTCGATCTTGCGCGCAAGACGGGATACTCGCGGTTCCCGGTCGTGGATGAAGACGTCGACGATGTCGTCGGGATCGTGCACGTCAAGCAGGCCGTCGCTGTGCCTCGCGAGCGCCGTTCCCGCGTCCCGGTGTCCGCATTGCAGACCGATCCGCTGCGAGTCCCCGAGACCATGACCCTCGACACGCTGCTCGGCGAACTGAGAAGGCGCGGCTACCAGCTTGCGGTCGTCGTTGACGAATACGGTGGCACCTCCGGGATCGCGACCCTGGAAGACCTCGTCGAGGAGATCGTCGGCGAGGTGGCGGACGAACACGACCGCACGCGCGCCGGTGTGGTGCGGGGACGGGATTCGCTGACGTTCCCGGGCATCCTGCGGCCTGACGAACTGCTGGAGCGCGCGGGCGTCACCGTTCCCGAAGACGGTCCGTACGAGACGGTCGCTGGATTCGTGATGAACGAACTCGGACGGCTGCCGGTCGTCGGGGACGAAGTGGCGATCGAAGGCGGCACACTCCGGGTCGAACGGCTCGAAGGACGACGCGTGGACCGCATCCGCTATACGCCGGACCCCGAGATCGCGGGGGAGGCCGACCATGAGTGACCTGGTCGGAATCGTTTGGCTCGTCGTCCTGCTGGTCGTCAATGCGTTCTTCGTCGCGGCCGAGTTCGCTGTGATCTCCGCACGGCGCTCCCAGGTCGAGCCTCAGGCCGAGCGAGGGAAACGCAGTGCCAAGACCGCGCTCTTCGCCATGGAGCATGCGACACTCATGCTCGCGACGACACAGCTCGGCATCACCGTGTGCTCGCTGCTCATCCTGAACGTGTCCGAGCCCGCCATCCACCACCTGCTGGCTGTGCCGCTGCACCTGACCGGCTGGCCCGAGGAAGTGATCGGCGCCATCGCGTTCGTCGTGACCCTGGTGATCGTGTCCTTCCTGCACGTCGTGTTCGGCGAGATGGTCCCCAAGAACATCTCGTTCTCGATGCCCGACCGCGCCGCGCTGCTGCTCGCACCGCCGCTCGTCGCGATCGGCCGGGCCGTGCGTCCGATCATCCTCGCTCTCAACGCTTCGGCGAACGGGGTGCTGCGGCTCTTCGGTGTCGAGCCGAGGGCTGAGGCCGCAAGCACGTTCACGCTCGACGAGGTGGCGACCATCGTCAACCAGTCGACCCGCGAAGGCGTCTTGACCGACAGCACCGGTGCACTGATCGCTGCGTTCGAGTTCACCGAGAAGAAGGTGCGTGACGTGGCCCTCGGTCTGGACTCGCTCGTCAGCCTCCCACCGGCGCCGACGCCGGCCGACGTGGAGAAGGCCGTCGCCAAGAACGGATTCTCCCGCTTCGTGGTACCCGATTCCTCCGGCGAGCCGACAGGGTATCTCCACCTCAAAGATGTTCTCGACCTCGAGGAGACCGGCTTCGAACTGCCGGTGCCGGCTAAGCGCATCCGACGGCTCGCAACGGTCTTCGCCGACAGCGACCTGGAGGATGCGCTGGCCACCATGCGTCGCTCCAGTGTGCATCTTGCGCGAGTCGTGGACGCCGATGGCGCGACGACAGGGGTGCTCTTTCTGGAAGACATCATCGAGGAACTCGTCGGCGAGGTGCAGGACGCCACACGCCGCGCGTAGCCGCCGTGCGGGTCAGAGCTCCTGGCGGCGGAAGAGCAGTGCGGCCAGCCCGACAGCGACGATGCAGACCAAGAGAGAGACCGTGATCGGCCAGAGGAGCGCGCCGGTCTCGGTGCCGGCGGCAAGAGTGGTCGCCCGTCCCAAGAGACCGGCCGGCGAGCGGTCGGCGGTCGGCTTCCAGAGGCCTGCGATCGAGAGCGCCACGAAGGCGCCGAGGCCCGCGCCAGCGGCTCCCGCCGCCGAATTGATGAGCACCGAGAACAGCGTCATCAGCGAAAGGTAGACGACGGCGAGAACGAGCCAGACAAGCGCCGACGACCATAGCGCGGCCCCCGGCGCATCGCCGAAGATGATCGCGGAAAGTCCCCAGGTGACCAGGGTTCCCACGACCAGAAGCACGGCGAGATACAGGGAATGGACGACGACCTTCACGATGACGAAGACCGACCGCGACACGGGTTTGGTGAGCACGAGGACGGCCGTTCCGCTGCGACGCTCGGACGAGACGATGCCTCCGTAGATGATGATGATGGCGAAGATGGCGATCTGGGAGAGGTTCTTGATCCACTGTCCGTATGCGTCGTAGACGGTCGGCGGCGGAAGACGCAGGGACGAGAACTGGTTACCGGCGACGGCGGTCAGCAACTCGGGTGTGTACTTCGCCAGGAGCGGCACGGTGACGGCGAAGAGGAGCAGGATCGCAGGGAGCACGTAGAGCCGCCACGTGCGGAGGATCTCGAACACTTCTTTGCGGGCGAACATCGCGGCGGTTCTCATGCCTTCGCCTCCCCGATGAGCTCCACGAAGACTTCTTCGAGTCCTAGCTCTCCGGCTTCCAGCCGCACGAGACCCGCATTCCGGGCGGCCACCAGGCCGGGGATGTCGTGCTGTGCGGCCCGCACATCCGTCACCGTCACGTCGATCGAGTGGGTGTTCTCCCTTTTGACGGAAGCCGCCCACGACCGCTCGGCGATGGTCGCTGCCAGCGCATCGGCTCCCTCCGTGACCTCGATCGTGATCCGGTGCCTCCCGTATCGTGCCTTCAGCTCCGGGATCAGCGCTTGGGTGAGTATGCGCCCGCGATCCAGAATGGCGACCGAGTCGCACACCCGCTCGACGTCACCGAGGATGTGGGTCGAGAAGAAGATCGTCGTCCGCCCGCGGAGCGAGACGATCATGTCGAGCACGTCTTTACGGCCGATCGGATCCAGCGCGCTCGTCGGCTCGTCGAGCAGCAGCACCCGCGGAGCGTTGATGAGTGCCTGGGCGATACCGAGGCGTTGTCTCATCCCGCGTGAGTAACCGCCGATCCGCGTGGTCACTCCGCCGAGCCCCGCGGTGTCGAGAAGCATTCCGGTTCGCTGCGTGAGAACTCGGTGCTCGAGTCCGAACAGGCCGCCGGCGAAGTGCATGAACTCTTCCGCGGTCATCCACTCGTAGAAGGCCGGGACGTCGGGCAGGAACCCAAGCTGGGCACGCACGGCATTCCCGGCCGTCGTGACGTCGTTGCCCAGTACGCGCACGGTGCCGCTCGTCGGGCGAGCCATGCCCGTGATCACGCGAAGTGTCGTCGTCTTTCCGGCGCCGTTCGGGCCCAGGAAACCGAAGATCGACCCTTCCTCCACGGTGAGGTCGACGGCGTCCAGCGCACGTTTTCCCTTGTAGACCTTGGTGAGCGCCACGGCCTCGAGCGCTGCGCTCAACGCGTATCCCGGTCGTCGGTCTCGCCGTAGAGCGCGTCCGCGACCGACGACATCGATGTCCGGCTTTTCGCTGCTGGGGGCGCCAGTTCGGTCGGAGGTGCCGGCTTACGGCCGATGGCGAGGTAGAGGATGGCGCCGATCAGGTTGATCAGCACGATGATCGCGGCCCACACCCACTTGTTGCCGAACGTCACTCTCGACCTCGGACGACGGATGAGGTCGACCAGTGCGAAGATGTCGAGCGCCAACTCCACGAGTAACAGCGCTGCGAGCGCCACGACGACTCCGATCGGGAGCGAGTTCAGATCGAGTTTCATCATCGTCTCCTCGATGGATCAGTGAGCACCATTTCCTGGTGTGTTTGGACTCTACCTGCTGCCTACTGAGTCGCTCGCTCGGCCCGTCCCCCGCTTGCCACGGCGGCCGAGAAGGAAGGTGCGGGCGCGACCGGCACGGCGTAGCATTACGACCGAAGCTGAAGTGGAGGAAAACTCATGTTGGAGTCGTTGATCACGTACTCCGTCCTTCCCGCTTCGAACCTGCAGCGTGCCACGGAGTGGTTCCGCGACAAGCTCGAGCTCGAGCCGGAGGAGACGGGGGACGGTTACGTCGTCTACCGAACCGGGAGCGCCGCCAAGATCCAGGTCTACGAGACGCCGAACGCCGGAACCGCCCAGAACACCGCTATGGGGTGGGCCACCGACGACATCGAAGGGGCGGTCGCGCACCTCCGTGAGCGCGGAGTCGTCTTCGAGGAGTACGACTTCCCCGGCCTGAAGACGGAGAACGGCATCGCGACGTCGCCGGTCGACCGCGCGGCCTGGTTCAAGGACAGCGAGGGGAACATCCTCTGTGTGTCGCAGAAGGACTGACGCCGGTCGCCGGGCCGCCGTCTGCCCCGGTCAGCTCCGCCAGCGGGCGCGGAGGTACTGCGGGGGCCAGTAATCGATCTCGATGCCCAGTTCGTGTGCGGCCCGCAGCGGGAAATGCGGGTCGCGGAGGAGTTCGCGGGCCAGCATGACCGCATCCGCCTTGCCATGCTCGACGATCTCGGCGGCCTGCTGCGACGTGGTGATGAGCCCGACCGCGCTGACCTCCACCTCGGCCGAACTGCGCACGTGGGCGGCGAACGGCACTTGGTAGCCGGGCTCCAGGGGGATGCGGATGCCCGACTGGATGCCGCCGGAAGAGATGTCGAAGAAGTCGGCGCCGGCCTCCTGCGCCCATCCGGCGACGGTGGCCGTCTGCTGCTCGTCCCAGCCGCCGGGTGTCCAGTCGCTGCCGGAGAAGCGAACGAACAGAGGGGTACCCGTGCCGACCTCGGCGCGCACCGCCTCGACGATGCGGACGAGCAGCCGCGCGCGGTTCTCGAGCGAGCCACCGTACTCGTCTGTGCGGTGGTTGGCGATGGGGGAGAGGAACTGGTGCAGCAGGTAACCGTGCGCGGCGTGAAGTTCGATCACCCGGAAGCCGGCCTCGACCGAGCGTCGGGCGGCCGTGCGGAAGTCGTCGACGACCTTGGCGATACCGGCGGGATCGAGCTCGTGGGGGACGTCCAGGTCGCCGAACGCGATCGGCGACGGCGCGACGATTGCCCACCCGCCCTCGTCGGCCGGCACGGGACCGCTGCGATCCTCGTAGCCCCAGGCGGGCCAGCTCGACGCTTTGCGGCCGGCGTGGGCGAGTTGGATGCCCGGCACAGCGCCCTGTTCTGCGACGAACGCGACGATCGGCTTCCACGCCTCCGCCTGCTCATCCGACCAGATGCCGGTGTCACGCGGAGAGATGCGTCCCTCCGCACTGACCGCCGTCGCCTCCGAGAAGACCAGTCCGCTGCCTCCCACCGCGAACGATCCGAGGTGCGCGAGATGCCACTGCTGCGGAACGCCGGAATGGTCGATCACCGAGTACTGGCACATGGGCGAGGTCCAGATGCGGTTGCGAAGGGTGACGTCGCGCAACGTCAGCGGGTCGAAGAGCGTGGGCATGAAGGTGACTCCTAACGAGGTTCTGTCGCGACGAGTGCGCAACGAGCATCCATCTGTCTCAAGCCGCGAGCGAGTCCAGATATGCCCGGAGGTCGCTCGCCGTGGTGAAGACGTGTCCGGCGATGCCCAGAGCCTCGGCACCGCGAACGTTGACTTCCTTGTTGTCGATGAAGACCATGTTCTGCGGTGTGATGCCGAGGTCGTTCAGCACGATCTGGAAGATGTCGGCGCTCGGTTTGATGGTGCCGAGTTCGCCGCTCACGAACACCTGCTCGAAAAGGTCGCCGAGCATCCCGTGGCGGAAGTACGATCCGAAGTCCCGTCCCGCATTGGAGAGCAGGGCCATGCGCGTTCCACCCTCCTTCAGGTCGATCAGCACGTCGAGCGTGTCGTGGTCGATGCTCAGCCAGCTGCGGAAGTCGGCCAGCCAGAGCCGGTGCACCTTGGCATCGCCCCAGTGTTCGCCGAGTTCGTGCTCGATGCCCTTCCAGTACTCCTGGATGCTCATGGTCCCCTGATCGAGCGCGTCACGGTGCCGCCAATACGCAGGCCAGAACACGTCCGCCTCGCCACCGGCGAGCTCGGTCAACTGAGCACGCTCCGTTTCGCTCGGGGTGACAGAGATCACCTCGCCGTAGTCGAAGACGATGACCTTACCGGGAATGCTGATGCCCATCTTTGCGTCCTCTTTCCGTCCATTTCAACCTATCGTGAAGGCATGGGCGAGGATGCGCGGAGCGGAGAAACCATGGACGACCGGCAGAGCGACGTATGGCAGAGCTGGGGCGCGGCGGAGGCGTGCCGGTGGATCGCGGTGCCGGAGGAATCCGCTGACAAGTATTCGCGTGGTGTGCTCGGGGTGGTCACCGGGTCGGACCTGTATCCCGGAGCCGCCGTGCTCGGGGTCGAGGCCGCGGCGCGAACGGGGCTCGGCATGATCCGCTATCTGGGCGCTCCGCGCGCGGCCGACTTCGTGCTGCACCGGCGCCCGGAAGTGGTGACGGCGCCCGGCCGCGTGCAGTCGTGGCTGATCGGCAGCGGGATGGATGCCGAATCCCGCCCGCAGGATGACGCCGTGAGACTGAAAAGAGCGCTCGACGATGGCACGCCTCTCGTGATCGACGCGGGCGCGCTCGACCTGCTGCCGGCGGCCACCGGGCCCGTCGTCATCACCCCGCACTACCGGGAGCTCGCGGGCGTGCTCGCGTCCGTCGCCGACGACGCGGATGCGGTCTCCGCCGACGACATCGCCCGCGACCCTGGTGCGTGGGCCGCGCGCGCGAGCTCGGCACTCGGGGTCACGGTGCTGTTGAAGGGCCACACGACATACGTGGCGAGCCCGTCCGGCGCACGGTTCTCCGTCGCTTCCGGCCCCGCCTGGCTGGCCACGGCCGGGAGCGGAGACGTGCTCGGCGGAGTGCTCGGCGCGTTACTGGCTACCCATGCCGACGAACTGGCAGGCGGGGACGCATCCGTTCTGCCATCGCTGGCCGCGACGGCAGCGTACGTGCATGGCCGCGCCGGCGAGCGGGCGTCGTACGGTGGACCGATCGCCGCGCTCGACATCGCCGAGGCGTTGCAGCAGGTCATCCGCGATCTGCTCAAACGGCGCGACTGATCGCAGCGTCTCCTCGCGTGGGCTATGGCCGGTACGATGGGCGACTATGGGGAATGAACCGGTACCGGGTCCGGCGCCGGAAGGCACGAGCATGCTGCGGAGGCTGGCAGCGAGCCCGTACTCCCTGTGGATCGCTTTCCTCCTGGTGCACATCCTGCTCGGGTTCCTGGGACTCCACACCGTCGGCAAACCGTTCGGCGACGTGAACTTCGTCTACCTGCCGTGGGCCCAGCTCGCCGCGCAAGGGACCTCGGTCGTCGGGATCGACACCGACTGGGTGTACCCGCTCGTCGCCATCGTGCCCATGATGATCCCGCTCCTCTTCGGCGCGAGCAATTACATGGGCGGCTGGCTCACGATGGTGCTGCTGCTGAACGCAGCCGCGTTCGCGGTGCTCATCGTCGGCCGTGAACCGCGCCGTATCGCGGCGGCCTGGTGGTGGCTTCTCTTCCTGACGCTGCTCGGCCCGATCGCGATCGGCCGTCTCGACACCGTCTCTGTGGCCATCGTGATCATCGGCCTGCTGTGGCTGACCCTTCACGAGCGGGCGGCGATCGTCGCGCTGACCCTGGCGACCTGGATCAAGGTGTGGCCGGCCGCGGTGATCGCGGCGGCGATGATCGCTTTCAAATCGCGGTGGCACATCCTCACGGTCGCCGTTGTCACGAGCGTGGTCATCGTGATCGTCGCGCTGGCCTTCGGGTCGGGGATGCACGTCTTCAGCTTCATCACCATGCAGACCGGGCGAGGGTTGCAGATCGAGGCGCCGGTCAGCTCGATCTGGATGTGGCAGGCGGCGTTGGGCGTGCCCGGTTCGGCGGTCGTCTACGACCGGGAGCTGCTCACCTTCGAGGTGATCGGAAAGGGGACGACGACTGCCAGTTCGCTGATGAGCCCCCTGCTCGCCATCGCCGTCATCGTCGTCGTGCTGATCGGGTTGCGCGCGGTACGCAGAGGCGCACCGGTCACGCGAATCCTCCCGGAGCTGTCGCTGGCGTTCGTCGCCGCGTTGATCGCGTTCAACAAGGTGGGCTCCCCGCAATACGTCGCGTGGCTGGCGGCGCCCGTGCTGATCGGGCTGGTGTATCAAGGGCGCGGATTCCGCACACCGACCATCCTCGTGACCGTGACGGCGGCCCTCACGCAGATCATGTACCCGTACTTCTACGACTTCATCCTGGAGGTGCAGCCGGCGATCCTTGTGGTTCTGACACTGCGCAACCTGATGTTCTTCGTGATCCTCGGCTGGACGGTCTTCGCCCTGTGGCGCGACGCGCATCCGGCCGACAGCGAACTGGATGCGTTGCCCCTGCGAGTGTGGCCCTTCCGGGTGCCGTCGCCGTCGACCGCTTCTAGACTGGTCGAGTCGCGCGCAACCGTTGAGGAGCAGCCATGATCGTCGCATTTTCCGTTTCCCCGAGCGGCGGGGAGAACACGTCCGATTCGGTGCACGACGCCGTGGCGGCGGCTGTCCGCGTCGTGCGGGAGTCGGGTCTCCCCAACCGCACCAGCTCGATGTTCACTGAGATCGAGGGCGAGTGGGATGACGTCTTCGATGTCGTCAAACGGGCGACCGAGGCTGTTGGAGCTTTCGGTTCGCGCGTGTCGCTCGTGTTGAAGGCCGACATCCGGCCGGGCCGCACGGGTGAGCTGAGCGGCAAACTCGAGCGACTCGAGGCCGCGCTGGAGCGCTCGGAGTAGGGCGCTGGGCGAAGTCCCTGACAGACGTCGGTGCTGTGACGTCGGTGCTGTGACGTCGGTCTGTGACGCCCGGTCGAAACGATTCGATATAGGCTGGATGGGTGACCCCCTCTCTCTCGACGGGCGCGAGGCAGAGCGTCGCGTTGCGTGCCGGCCTGTCGCCCGCCCGCATTCGTCTGGCGCTCCTGGCGCTCGCCCTCGGCGGGTTCGGCATCGGTTCGACCGAGTTCGTCGCGATGGGGCTGTTGCCGAACATCGCGCACGACCTGTTGCCGGCCCTCTACGCCTCATCACCGACGGCCGCGAACGCCCAGGCCGGCTGGGCCATTTCGGCCTACGCGCTCGGTGTCGTCGTCGGTGCGCCGACCATCGCCGCATTCGCCGCCCGGCTTCCGCGCAAGCAGCTGTTGCTCTGGCTGCTGGTCGCGTTCACGGTGGGAACCGTCGCGTCCGCGCTGGCGCCGACCTTTCAGCTGGTGCTGCTGGCCCGATTCGTGAGTGCCCTGCCGCACGGCGCATACTTCGGCATCGCATCCCTCGTCGCGGCGTCGCTGATGGGGCCGGGAAAGCGCGGGCAAGGCGTCGCGTTCGTGCTCTCCGGACTGACCATCGCGAACGTCATCGGCGTGCCCCTGATCACCTGGCTGGGCCAGGCCCAAGGCTGGCGCGCGGCCTACTTCGTCGTTGCCGGGATCTTCGCGCTCACCTTCCTGGCGGTCGCGCTGCTCGTGCCGTGGCAGGCGGGCAACCCGAAGGCCACGATGGCGAACGAACTCAAGGCCTTCACCCGGCTCCAGGTGTGGCTCGCGCTCCTCATCGGGGCAGTCGGATTCGGCGGCTTCTTCGCGGTGTACACCTACATCGCGCCACTCGTCACCTCGGTGACGGGGTTGAGCGCGTCGTCGGTGCCGCTGGTGCTCATCCTCATCGGCATCGGGATGACGGTGGGCAATCTTTTCGGCGGTTGGATGGCCGATCGCGATCTGAAGCGCGGGATGCTGCTGTTCTTCGGCGTGTTCCTGATCGGTCTCGCCGGATTGTTCTTCACCGCCGTGACGCTGCCGGGTCTGCTCATCTCAGTGTTCGTGATCGCGGCGGCGTGTTCGGCGCTGTCGCCGAACATCCAGACAAGGCTGATGGATGTGGCGCACGAGAGCCAGTCGATCGCGGCGGCCCTCAACCACTCGGCTCTGAACATCGCGAACGCCTCCGGCGCTTTCCTCGGCGGGCTCACCATCGCGGCCGGGTTCGGGTATCTGTCGCCGATCGTGGTCGGGGCCGCACTGTGCGTCGGCGGTATCGCCCTCGCGTTGATCTCGTTCTCGATCGACAGGTCGCGCATCCACCGTGGTGTGGACACCGGCGTTGTACACGCGCAGCGGCCGGACCCCCTCCCGCTCGACTGACCGCGGATCCCCGGTCGGGCAGGCAGGCAGGCAGGCAGTCCGCCGGTCAGTCGCCCTGGAGGAGGATGCCGTCCTGGATGGCACGCTTGCGGAGGGCGACCTTGGTGCCCACGTCGTAGCCGGCCACGCGGTACTTCTCGCGGATTCGCTTGAGGTAGCTCTTGGCGGTCTCGTCGGAGATCCCGAGCTGGAAGGCGACGGCCTTCACCGGTTCTCCGGCGCCGTAGAGCGCCATCACGCGGCGCTCCTGAGCGCTCAGCTTGGGCGCCCCGCCGACTTCGCCGGCGCTCAGAGCCAGGTCGAGCTCAGCCGAGATGAAGGATTCGCCCTTGCTGGCGGCGCGGATGGCCTCGACGATCATCTCCGCATCTTCGCTCTTCACGAGGTAGCCGAGGGCGCCGGCAGCGAGAGCTTCCCGCACCACGGCGGGCTCCGAGTATGTGCTCATCAGAACTGTGCGCACTCCCGTCGTCTTGAGCGTCGACAGTTTGAGCGAGACCGGAATGTTGTCCTTGAGATCGAGGTCGAGCAGCACGACATCCACAGGGAATTCGGGGCTCGTCAAGAGTTCCGGCCAGGTGGCCACAGCCGCAACCATGCTGATATCGTCTGCAGCGCTGCGGATCCATTCGGTCAGCGCTCCGAGCAGCATCTTATGGTCATCGACGATGGCGATTCGGATGGGGGATGCCTCATTCACGGATGTGGCCTTTCTTCGCTTTGGGGACCGGCTGCACGGTGTACTAGAAGTCGGCCGGATTGTGGCTCACGCTGTCGATCTCGATCCGAAGCGTCGTACCGGAGAACGATTCGACGTGTCGTCCCACTTTTCTGATAGCTTGCCACGCTGCGGGGTCTACCCCGTTTCGCGGCACACCTGTGGCTGAGATCACAATAGGTATTCTGGCACCCACAGTGGGGTCAGCGGTGTCTGGCGCGCTGGGCCGCACAAGGTCCAGCTTCAGTGTGCGGGTCTGCACGGCGCCCTGACGCACTGGATCGCTGATCAGAAGCCAGACGGCTGTGAGGAGTCCGTCACGCTGCTCGCGGGTGAGGAGGCCGGCGAGGCCCTCCGGATCGCTGAGCGTGACCGCCGGGCCGAGCAGGGCTGATTCCGTGATCGCATGATAGAGCCACGTCTCTCGCCGGCCCTGGATGAGGTGCAGGCGCAGTTCGGTGGCGATCGACGCGGCCGCGGATGTTGTGGCATCGTCGAGCGGCAGCGGAGTGCGACCTGTCGCTACTGCGTCGAGCAGCCGCTCGGCGGCGAGGTCGAGCCTGGCGAGCTCTTCAGAAGCCATCATCCCGACGGCGTAGGCGGGTGACGTGACTGTGCTCTGCACCTGCACGAGGTCGAGCTCCAGCTGTACGAGGGTGCGTAGCGTGCGCACGACCTGCACGCCGAGCAGTGGCGGCGCCACGCCGAGGGCGATCGTCACGAAGGCGGGGCCGAGCGCCGAGACGTCATGCTGGCCGCGCAGTGCGAACGCGGCCGCGAGGGCCACCCCGAGGGTGATCGAGGGAACGACGATGTCGCGCGGAGGTCGCACCGGCGCGCAGAGCAGCAGCGCCGATCCGACGGCGACGGCGGCGGTCGGCGGCGCGCCGCCATCCCCTTGGCTCCAGGTTCCGGCGATGTCGAGCGCCACGACGGCGGCCCACAGGCAGATCCCGCCGTAATACAGCAGGTCGGGGAGCTGCTCGGGCAGCCGCGGATGCACGATCAGCGCGCCCACGAGCGTGGCGGCGAGCACAGCCCAGGCCACGCAGCTCAGCGGCAGCGACGTGTACGAGCCGAGGTTGAGGCTCATCACGACGAGCTGGTAGGCGATCAGGGCAAGTGCGGCCAGATTGAATCCCACGTCGAGTCGGGCGCGGCTCAGCGCATCCCGTTCGCTGGTCGCTGCAGTGCCCACGGGGGTCGGGCGCGGGAGTGTCTGCTCCGTGGAGCGCCTCATTTCGGCACCTCGAGAACCACAGTCGTCCCCGATCCCGGGGAGGAGAACAGCCGCGCGTTCCCGCCGACATCGCGCAGACGGGCGACGATCGACTCCGTGTAGCCGAGCCTGCCCTCTTCGATGCCCGCGAGGTCGAAACCCTTGCCGGCGTCGGTGACCATCGCGCGCACTGTGGTGTCGTCGTCCGTGATGGTCACATGCGCCTCGCTCACGCCCGAGTGCCTCCGCACGTTCTCAAGGCATTCGGCCAGCGCGAGGAGGAACGAGTCGAGGACATCGCTCGGTAGGAGCACCTGCCCGGTGCCGTGCCAGTTGACCTCGAGTCCCATGCGGCGAAAGCGCTGTTTGACGGATTCGAGCGTGTTGCCGAGCGTCGACTCCTCCACCGGCTTGAGCTTGTAGTCTCCCGACGACGTCGGATGCGGGGTGAAGCCGAGGCGCAGTTGCCGAAGAAGTGCGGCATCCTCGGCGGCCTGTTCGCGGAGGGCGGCCACGCTGACACCGACGCCGGAGTGTGCGAGCAGCGTGAGCGTTGCCAACACGGTGTCGTGGAGCAGTCGGGCGCCCTGACGACGCCGTGCCTCCGTCTCGCTCGCCTGGCGTTCCACCCGGTAGGCGCGGCTCATCGTGGAGATGCGTTTGAGCGTGCGCGGCACCGTGCGGGAGAGCCATACGCCGGTGGCGGTGAGCGCCACCCAGCCGGCAAGGGTGAAGACGAGCGGCTCCCAGAGCCTCGATCCGGTGATCATGAGCGTCCCGCCCAGCGCGGCAAGCGTCGCAGCGGCCATCACCGCGAGGGTACTCAGCTTGCGCGGTGAGGTCACGGCGAGGATGGACACGCACGGGATCGCGGCTCCCGCGAGCATCCCCACGGCGCTGACCCCCGCAGGACCCAGTGGCGTGCCCGGCAGAAGGTTCAGCAGAATAAGCGCCACACCGGTGATCACCACCGTCATCGTCCACGGCACCGGGTGCGAGGAAGCGAGCTGGAACTGCGCGTACGCGAGTGCGGCCAGCAGAAGCACCGACGCGAGATACAGCGGGAGCGGTAGTGTGCCGGGGATGCTCAGGCAGAAGAGCGCGGTGGCCGTCGCCGTGAGCCCGACATTGCGCGCCGTGACGGAGAGGATGCGATCACGCTCCTTCTGGATGCGCGACATGCTCCTCCCCTCCGCTCAGCCGGCGAACAGACGGCGCAACTGCTCGCTCACGGCATCGTTCTCGATCAGAAAGCCGTCGTGTCCGAAGTCTGACTCTATTACGACCGGAGCGTCCCCGTCGATCGTGTCGGGCAGGTGACGGGCGATCAGGCGCTGCCCTTCGAGCGGGAACAGCCGGTCGCTGTCGATGCCGACGACGAGCGTGCGGGCGGTCACGCGGGCCAGCGCATCCGCCACACCGCCACGGCCCCGTCCGACATCATGCGAGTTCATCGCCTGCACGAGAGTGATATAGCTGTTGGCGTCGAACCGGCGGGTGAACTTGTTGCCGTGGAAGTCGAGGTAGGACTCGACGGCGAACCGTCCGCCGTGACCGAGGGGACTGATCTCACTCTGCCAGGCGCGTTCGAAGCGGTCGTTCAACTCGGAGGGGCTCCGGTAGTTCAGTAGCGCCATGCGGCGGGCCAGCGCGAGCCCCTGATGCGGTCCCTCCCCATCCCCGCCGTCGTAGTAGTACCCGCCTTGGAAGTGGGGGTCGGTGCGCACAGCTTCGATCTGAACCGAGTTGAGGGCGATCTGGTCGGCGGTCGTCACCGGGGGCGCGGCGATCACGGCCAGGCGCTCGACGCGGCCCGGATGGATGAGCGCCCATTCGAGTGCCTGCATGCCGCCCATCGATCCGCCGACGACGCCCGCCCAGCGCTCGATGCCGATCGTGTCGGCGAACGCCGCTTGCGCGTGCACCTGGTCCCTGATGCTGGTGAACGGGAATCGCGGACCCCATTCGGAGCCGTCCGGAGAAAGTGAGGCCGGACCAGTGGTGCCTTGACAGCCGCCCAGCATGTTGGGCGCGACGACGAAGAACCGATCGGTGTCGATGGCGAGACCGGGCCCGACGATGCCCTGCCACCAGCCGGGGGTCGGATGGCCGGGGCCGGCGTTGCCCGCCGCGTGGCTATCGCCGGTGAGCGCGTGCAGCACGAGAACGGCGTTGTCGCGGGCGGGGGAGAGCGTTCCCCAGGTCTGGTACGCGACACGCACGAACGGGAGGCGTTCCCCGCTCTCGAATTCGAAAGCTCCGATGCCTGCGAACTTCCGGCCGCCGACGGGGTCGCTCTCCTTCCACGCGCCGCTCGCCGGAGGTTTGCCGAGGAGCGACCGTGCTTGCGCCTCCGTGATGAAACTCGACGGGGCCGTATCGGCGGATGTCTGCCACTCCATGCGTCAATTCTGTCTGACGGATGCCTGGCGAAGTGCCGTGTTACGTGTCAGCGGGGGCGGCCGGGCGTTTCAGTCGCCGCGCACCCGCAGGTCGCCCTTGTGGAAGCGGTGCGGTGCGGCCTGAGCGACGGGTTTGATCACGATGAGATCGAGGTCGACGTGGCGCGGGCGTTCGAGCGCGTCCACGATGGTCGCCGCGACATCGTCCGCGGTCAGCGGTTCCGGGACATCCTCGTACACAGCGTCACGACGGTCCTTGTCGCCTGCGAAACGCACTAACGAGAACTCCTCGGTCGCGACCATGCCCGGCGCCACCTCGACGACGCGGATGGGCTCGCCGTTGAGCTCGAGCCGCAGCACCTCGGTGAGCGCGTGCTCGGCGAACTTGGCTGCGTTGTATCCGCCGCCGCCCACGTAAGCGGTGTGACCCGCGATGGACGTGACGTTGAGGATGTCCGCGTGCCCGGATTCGGCGGCACCGTCCCGCAGCAGCGGAAGGAGCGCCGTGATCACGCGTTTCGTCGCAATGACGTTGACCTCATACATCCACACCCAATCCTCGACGGTGGACTTCTCCACCGAATCGAGACCGTGCGCACCCCCCGCGTTGTTGACCAGCGCATGCACGGGCCCGGTCGACTCCAGGTGGGCGCGCAGCGCATCCACGTCGCCCTGCACGGTGAGATCCGCGACGAACACGCTCGCCCCTGTCTCCACCGCCAGAGCCTCCAGCCGCTCGGCGCGACGAGCGACGCCGACCACCTCCCAGCCGTGCGACCGGAAAAGACGAACCGTCGCCGCTCCGATCCCCGAACTCGCGCCCGTCACCACAACACGTCTAGAACTCATGGTTCTCATTCTGACCGAGGATGCGCCGGTTACGTCTTGTTGCGAGCGCATTGCCCGCACAGTCGCGCGAGAATACCCTGCCACTTGTAAGACTTCGTGCCGTGCGGTGGCCATCTCCGCTCGCGACCAAGCCCACCCGAAGGAGAGACGCCATGACCGACGCCGCCGAATGGCAGTTCGAAACCAAGCAGATCCACACCGGCGCTGCGCCCGACCCTGTGACCAACGCGCGCGCCACGCCGATCTACCAGACAACGTCCTACGTGTTCAACAACGCGGAGCATGCCAAGAACCTTTTCGCGCTCGCCGAGTTCGGCAACATCTACACGCGCATCCAGAACCCCACGCAGGCCGTGGTCGAGGAGCGCGTCGCCGCCCTCGAAGGGGGCACCGGTGGCCTCTTGGTCGCGTCCGGCCAGGCGGCCGAGACCTTCGCCGTTCTCAACATCGCGCAGGCCGGCGACCACATCGTCTCGTCCAGCTCGATCTACGGCGGCACGTACAACCTCTTCAAGTACACGCTCGCGAAGCTCGGCATCGAGACCACGTTCGTCGAGAACCAGGACGACGCCGAAGAGTGGCGCCGCGCGGTTCGTCCCAACACGAAGCTCTTCTTCGCGGAGACCATCGGCAACCCCAAGATCAACGTGCTGGACATCTCGCTGGTCGCCGACGTCGCGCACGAAGCAGGACTTCCACTGATCGTGGACAACACGATCGCGACGCCGTACCTCATCCGTCCGTTCGAGCACGGAGCCGACATCATCGTGCACTCCGCCACCAAGTTCCTCGGTGGCCACGGCACCGTTATCGGCGGCGTGATCGTCGACGGTGGCAAGTTCGAGTGGTCGAAGAACGTCGAGAAGTTCCCCGGGCTCACGGAGCCCGACCCGTCGTATCACGGCGCCAGCTACACGGCGGCCGTCGGCGACGGTCTCGCGTACATCATCAAGGCTCGCGTGCAGCTGCTGCGCGACCTCGGTGCGGCCATCGCGCCCGCGAGCGCCTGGCAGCTCATCCAGGGCATCGAGACCCTGTCACTGCGCATCGAGCGCCACGTGCAGAACGCGCAGGAGGTTGCCGAGTATCTGGAGAACCACCCGGACATCGCCTCGGTCAACTATTCGGGTCTCCCCACCAGCCCGTGGTACGCAGCCGCCAACAAGTACGCACCCAAGGGTGTCGGCGCGGTGCTCTCGTTCGAGCTCAAGGGCGGTGTGGAGGCGGGCCGCGCGCTCGTCGACAACCTCTCGCTCTTCAGCCACCTCGCCAACATCGGTGACGTGCGCAGCCTGGTGATCCACCCCGCGTCGACCACGCACTCGCAGCTCACGCCCGAGCAGCAGTTGACGGGCGGTGTCACCCCCGGTCTGGTGCGTCTCTCGGTCGGTCTGGAGAACATCGACGACATCAAGGCGGACCTCGAGGCCGGCCTCGCTGCGGCTCGCGCCGTCGTGGAGGCTGCGCGCGTCTGACGTCACCCTCACGGATCGGCCGTCGCTTGGCGCCGAACGTCGCTTCGGTTGACCCGAAGCGACGTTCGGCGTCAGCCGACGGGGTCCGCGGGCAGTGGATGTTCACCCCTGCGAAGCGCGGGTACGGTAGGGGGATGGCCAGCGAACTCGACGACTCAGGTTCCACTGTTCTCGCGACAGAGCGCGAGGTTCTGGGCTGGCTCGAGTTCGGCGATGCCGCGCGCCATCTGGCCGGTGAGGTCGTCGAATCCGGGTTCCAACCGGATGTGGTCGTCGCAATCGCGCGCGGGGGACTCCTGCTCGCCGGTGCCATGTCCTACGCATTGGGCATCAAGTCCTGCGGCGCACTCAACGTCGAGTTCTACACCGGCGTCGACGAACGACTGCCCGAGCCCGTGCTGCTCCCGCCGATGCTCGACGAGGACGCCCTCGCGGCCAAGCGCGTGCTGCTCGTCGACGACGTCTCCGACTCCGGCCGCACTCTGGCAATGGTGGTCGACCTCATCGCGGCCAGTGGAGCGGAGGTGCAGACGGTGTGCCTCTACAGCAAGCCGCGCACAGTGCTCGAACCGGATTTCGTCTGGCGCCGCACCGACCGCTGGATCACTTTTCCCTGGTCCGCCCTCCCTCCCGTGACGGCGGGGGAGTGAAGACACTCGTCGAGCTGGCCGCCGAAGGATCGATGGATCCCGGCTGGGCCGCCGCACTCCAGCCGGTCGCCGGCAGGATCGCCGACATGGGGTCGTTCCTGCGCGGCGAAGTCGCCGCCGGTCGCCAGTACCTCCCTGCCGGCCGCAACGTGCTCCGCGCATTCCAGGCGCCCCTCGACGAGGTGCGCGTGCTCATCGTCGGCCAGGACCCGTACCCAACGCCCGGGCATCCGATCGGCCTCTCATTCGCCGTCGAGAAGGATGTGCGTCCCCTGCCGCGGAGCCTCCAGAACATCTACAAGGAGTTGCGGGACGACCTGCAGCTCGTTCCTCCGCCCCACGGAGATCTCAGTGCGTGGTCGAGGCACGGCGTGATGCTGTTGAACCGGGTGCTCACCGTGAGACCGGGGGAACCGGCTTCCCACCGCGGAAAGGGATGGGAACCGGTCACGGAACATGCCATCCGCACACTCGTCGAACGCGACCGGCCTTTCGTGGCGATCCTTTGGGGGCGGGATGCCTCGACACTGAAGCCCCTGCTCGGTTCCACGCCGACGATCGAGTCCGCGCATCCGAGCCCGCTCTCGGCATCCCGCGGATTCTTCGGTTCGCGTCCGTTCTCCCGCGCCAACGCCTTGCTCGAACAACGGGGCGAGAATCCCGTGGACTGGTCGCTCGAGCCGTTGGTTTAATCTCGTGGAAACGTCGGCGAGCGTAGGCTTGTGATCGTGCTTGAAGAGGAATACCAGTCGCGCCGCAAGCTGCCACCGCACCTGCGCAAACCCGAGCCCGCCGAGACGCCATTCGAGTACTCGATGCGGCCTGCCGAAGCGGCCGATCTTCCCTGGATTCGAGAGATCTACAACCATTACGTGGCCAACAGCACCGTGACTTTCGACGAGGACACGATGACCCTGCGGGCGTGGAAGTCGAAGTTCGCCTACCTGCAGAAGCTCGGGATGCCCTTCATCGTGGCCGTCTCGCCCAGCGGTCAGATCCTCGGCTATGCGTTGGTGTCTCCCTGGAAGCAGAAGCGCGCATACCGGTTCACGGTCGAGAACTCGATCTACCTGGGCGCAGCATCCACCGGCAAGGGCCTCGGACCGGTGCTCATGCAGGAGCTCATCGACCGGTCGAAGGAGGCCGGGCTCAAGGAGATGATCGCTGTCATCGCCGACAAGGGCGCCGAGGCCTCCATCAAGATGCACGAGAACTTCGGGTTCACCGAGATCGGCCGTATGGGCCGCGTGGGCTACAAGTTCGACCGCTGGCTCGGCACGGTACTGATGCAGAAATCGCTCAAGTAACGATTCATGCTTTGGGGGGAATATGCGTTCCGGTCGCGTTCGTTTCGGACTGTCGGCACTTGCGATGGCTCTCTTGCTGACCGGCTGCACTCCAGCCGTGCCGACGACACCCGGAGCGTCGGCAGGGTCAACCAGCACGCCGACGCCGAAACCGGCGACAGCGGCGACGGTTCGCGTACCGACCACCTGCCAAGCGCTCGTGCCCCGGCACGACGTGGATGCGGCCGCAGGCGCTGCCACGGAGCCGGCCGTTCCCACCCGCACCCATACGCCGGTCTCGTACACGGATGACCGCGTAGGCGCTCTGACTTGCGCTTGGAAGGTGGGGACCGGCGGTGACGCTTCGAACTCCTCAAGCGTGACGATCACGATAGTGCCTGGCGTCACGAAGCAGGCCTTCGACGATCGTCGCCACGGAATCAGCGTGGGGGGCACGGATGTGCAGGCCGCATTCGGCGACGATTCGTACACCGTGTGTTACTTCGAGGGGACGGGCACAGGGTGCTCCTTCGCAGAACTAGCGAACGGCTACGGCGTACTGGGCGGCGTTTACCGCGCTGGGACACAGGAGGACAAGACGTTGGCGGCGGCCGACTCCGCCCTCTTCGGCCAGGTCAACGGCGCCGTGGTGGCCCTCGCGTCGCCGGCGCCTCTCTGGGAGCCATCCGGACCCACCGTCCACGGGGTGTCGACTTGTGATGGGATCGCGACCCCGGCCCAGATATCGGCGGTCTTCCCCGCGACCGACCCACACGAGGTGAAGGGGGAGGGTGGTGAGGACGCGATATCCACCCTCGGCGCAGCCCAGCTCGTCGGCGCGTATTACTGCATTGTCGGCGGTCTCACTGGCGTGCAGTACGAGGCGGGATTACGTTTGGCGGTTCTGCCCGGAGGCGCCTCATACGTCGCAGCGGCCAAGCGTGCAGACCCACAAGGAACAGCCGCACAGGGGGTCTCCGGTATCGGGGACAGCGCCTTTTACTACCCGGCCACCGGCACGTTGGATGTCGTCGCCGGAAACGGGTGGGTGCAGGTCGCGTTGAAGGGCGCGCAGCTCGACAAGCTTGAGCTCATGGCCAGAGCGGTGATCTCCAATTTGGCCTGAGCGCGGTTCGATGCAGCCACAACGCCACGGCGGTCACTAGTGTTTCTGGCGTGACCACCGTGAACCCCGGCCCTGCATCGGTCGCCCCCGTCGCCCAGGCGTCGCCAGCGAATCTGCCGCTGCGCAACCGGCCCGTCGACATCTTTTTCATCTGCCTGTTCTCGCTGTTCATCGTGACGTGCATCATCAGCGATGCCATTCCGACGCTCGGCATTCCGCAGACCTCCACGACCACGAACCTGTTCGCACAGTGGAACTACACGTACTCCTCGCAGTACGACCCTCTCTACCAGAGCCCGCCCATCTGGCTGCGGTTCATCACCGGCACCTCAGCCTTCATCTATTTGCCGTTCTACGTACTGCTGATCGTGTGCCTCTCGAAGGGCTACAACTGGATCCAGCTCTACGCCGTGATCTACGCGACCATGATCATCAGCCTCACGAGCATCCCGATCTTCGGCGTCGAGTTCTTCGGCGATGCCGCACAGCGCACGCCGCAACCTGTCATCTTCCTGCTCTACAACGGCCCATACGTGCTCATCCCGTTGCTGCTGCTCATCCGGATGCGCAAGCCGCTTCCGTTCACCCGCAAGTTCTGACCGCATCCCCCTCTCCCGCGAGCGATGCCTGGGCGCCGAGGTGCGAGAAGATGCGGGTTCACGCGCGTAGAGGTCGCAACAACTCGCCCCTCGGCGCAAGAACGCGGGCGCGAGCGCGTCAGGGACTCCTTGAAGAAGATCCGGGAGATCACCACGATCGCGCACGCCAGGCTCGGAACAAAGGTATCGACAGAAGAGGACGACAGATGACCGACACAGACGACAAGGCGGCGGATGCGGCTGCAGCCGGCACTGCGAGTGACGAGACCCGGGTGCGACAGTTGCGCATCGTCGTCGAGGCCGAAGACTACGAGGCCGCCCTTGCCTTCTACCGCGACGTGCTGGGCTTGCCGGAAAGGGATTCGTACTCTGGCGCAGGAGGTGCCGAGGTCGCGATCCTCGACGCCGGCCGCGCAACGCTGGAGATCGCGAATCCGGCCCAGAAGGCGATGATCGACGAGGTGGAGGTTGGACGCGCGGTCGCCCCGCACATCCGGCTGGCGTTCGAGGTCGGAGACACCAGCACGGTGACGGCGCGACTCGTCGCCGGGGGAGCGGAGCTGATCGCACCGCCGACGGTCACACCGTGGAACTCGCTCAACGCCCGGCTTGCGGGGCCGGCCGAGTTGCAGTTGACCGTGTTCCAGGAGCTCGGCGATGTGAGCGGTCAAGGGGCATCCTGAGGGATTCCTTTGGCGTCGTTGTGCATGTCGCGAGGTCTATGGACTTCGTGGCCGCGGCCCACCTACAGTGAAAACCGACGTCATCAACGGCCGGTTCGGCGGAGGGATACGCGGGGCCGGCCGCGACGAGGCAGATGAACAATCGTGGCCGGGAACCGTCGGTTCCCGGCCACGTCCATGCGCGCCGCCGCTGAGGGTGATGAGCGCCGCCAGACGGACGACCAGAAGAGCGAAGCGCGATCAGACGATGTGGATCGTGACGTCGTCGACGTAGAGGAGCAGCGCGACCAGCACCGCAAGGCTGCCCGTGAGCGCGAGCAGTGCCGGATGGGCAAGCCCCACGACCATTCGATGGGTTCGTGGAGCATCGGCGAAGAACGTAGCGGGGATACGCGTACGCACCGGGTGCGCCCGCCAGCCGCGCAGTCGCGACAGGAACCAGGCGTAGCGGAAGATCAACATCAGCCACAGGAACAGGATGACGACGGGGATGACCGAGATCAGGAGCGAGAGGCCGACGCCCAGCGTGTCGCTCTCGTTGTTCTTGCCTTCGGCCTGCAGCTGCACCGCGATCGTGGCGCTGAGGACCACCGACAGGGTCCAGGCGATGAACGCGAAAACGTAAGCGGCGAACCGCGCAAAGAAGTGCCCGAGCACCGACTCACTTCGCTTGAGATGGGAGTGCGGTGTCTGGCTCAGCACGATCACGGTGGCCGTGAACGACGGCAGCACGGCGATGATGACGATCAGGATCCACACCGCCGCGTGCCACCGGAAATGATCGGCGGGCAGGAGGAGGAGTACCCAGAAGAGCGCCCAGATCCAGCCGGCCGTCAGAGCGTGGTCCACCAGCCAGCCCGGATGACGCGCTTCGTAGCGGGCGGCCACCCGCAGTACAGACCGGCGGGCCACGAGCTGTTCGACCGGCTCCTGCTCCATGCGCTTACTGTAGTCGGCGCACTAGCCTCGGACCATGGCAGAACTTCACGAGCTGACCGCCCTCGCTCTGTGGCAGGAATTGCAGAGTGGAAGAGTGTCGCCGCGCGACCTCACGGAGCACTACCTCGACAGGATCGAAGGCGCCAACCCGAACCTCGGCGCGTTCGTCACGGTGACCCGCGAGAGCGCGCTCGCCCGGGCGGATCAGGTGGCGGCGGATGTTCCGCGCACGGCGCCGCTCTGGGGTCTCCCGATCGGCGACAAAGACCTCTGGCTGCGCGCCGGTGTGCGCACGGGCTTCGGCTCCCGCCTGATGGCCGACTTCGTTCCGGAGACGTCGGACGAGATCGTCGAGACCCTGGACGCCGCCGGGGCCGTGAGTCTCGGCAAGACGAATGCACCCGAGTTCGGGCTGCCGGCGTACACCGAGTCGCTGGCGGCGCCGCCCGCGCGCAATCCGTGGAATCCCGGGCTGGGCGCCGGTGGTTCGAGCGGAGGCGCTGCTGTCGCGGTGGCAAGCGGGATGCTGCCGTTCGCGCCCGGCTCCGACGGCGGTGGATCCATCCGCATCCCTGCTGCGGCCTGCGGCTTGGTCGGCCTGAAGCCATCGCGAGGCCTCGTGCCCGCCGGAAGTGGCATCGATTCTCTCGCCGGTCTGGTGGTCGACGGCCCGCTTGCGCGAACGACCGCCGACGCGGCGCTCCTGCTCGACGGGATGATCGCCAAACGCGATGGCCGCATCGACCACCACTATTCACTTCGGGCTCCCTACGAGGACGATGGACCTTTCCTCGGAACCGCGGTGCGCGGCGAGGGCCGGTTCCAATTGGGCGTGATGACGACCTCGGCGTGGGATGACGCGTATGACATCGTCGTGTCGCCGGAGGCGCGTGCCGCCCTCGACTCGGCGGTCGACGCCTTCGCCGCGATGGGGCACGGAATCGAGGAGACCGCCCTCGTACCCGATCCGACGTATGCGCCGGCATTCCGAACGATCTGGCAAGCCGGCGCGGCGCGCATCCCCGCCGAGGGCGAAGCGGAGGAGTTGCTCGAACCGCTGACCCGCTGGCTGGTACGCCGCGGCCGGGCACTCTCCGCACGCGAGCTGAGCGAAGCGCTTTCTGCGCTCACGGCCTACGAGCGTTCGCTGATCTCCCAGCTGTCGTCCTTCGACGCGGTGCTGACCCCGGCGATGGCCATGACACCGCGTCCGGTCGGCTGGTTCGATCAGGAGAACGGCGAACGCAACTTCGAGCAGCAGGTGCTGTACACCCCGTTCACCTCGATGCTGAACGTGTCCGGCCTCCCGGCGATCGTGCTCCCCGTCGCCCAGACCGACGACGGGCTGCCGATGGGTGTTCAGCTGATCGGGCGCCCGGGAGGGGAGCGCACCCTGCTCTCGCTCGCCGCCCAGCTCGAGCGTCGCATCCGCTGGGAGCTGCGCTCTCCGCCCACCTGGTGACGACGTCTCCAACCGCCGAGTCCACCCAAAATCGGCCAAAACCCGCCGAGTCCGCGGAGAGTCTGTGTACTCGGCGGTTAGCTAGTTGACCGGCCCGGTGTACTTCTCGCCCGGACCCTTGCCGATCTCATCGGGGAACGGAGATGCTTCGCGGAAGGCGAGCTGCAGCGAGCGGAGGCCATCGCGCAAGCTGCGCGCGTGCTGGTCGCCCAGGTGGGCCGCGCTCGCGGTGACGAGGCCGGCAAGCGCGTCGATGAGCTTGCGTGCCTCATCGAGATCGGTTTGCGAATCCGGGTCGTCGGCCAGGCCGCACTTGACGGCAGCGGCGCTCATCAGGTGCACCGCCGTCGTGGTGATGACCTCGACCGCAGGGACCTCCGCGATGTCTCTCGCTGCTTCGTTGTAGGATTCCTCGGCGGCCTCGCTGTAGGCGTGGACCTCGGGTGTGTCGCTCACTGCATTCCTCTGCTAGAATCGTTCGGGCTCCGGGACTTCTGTTCCGGTACGAAAGTGGAGATTCCTCCCACCCGCGCTTGACCGCTTCACTAGGTTACCGGGTTGTTGCACTCCGCTCTCGCGCCGCCAGCGCGAGGGTAGACAGGGTGCTGTACCAGTTGTGCGAGAAATCGCACAACGACGTTGGTGCGTGGAAAATCCTCTCTCGCCGTGACCGTCATCCGACGGGAACGAGGCTGAAGACATCGCTAGATCAGAGGAGAAACGCATCAGCGATCCCCGTACCAATGACCGTATCCGCGTCCCGGAAGTACGACTCGTCGGCCCCGCCGGCGAGCAGATCGGCGTCGTCAAAATCGAGGTCGCCCTCCGTCTCGCACAGGAAGCAGACCTGGATCTGGTTGAGGTCGCTCCCAACTCCAAGCCGCCTGTCGCGAAGATCATGGACTACGGCAAGTTCAAGTACGAGGCTGCGCAGAAGGCGAAAGAGGCCCGGCGCAACCAGGCGAACACGATCCTGAAAGAGGTTCGATTCCGCCTCAAGATCGACAAGCACGACTACGAGACCAAGCGCAAGCGCGCCGAAGGATTCCTCAAAGCCGGCGACAAGGTCAAAGCCATGATCCTGTTCCGCGGCCGCGAGCAGTCGCGCCCCGACCAGGGTGTGCGCCTCCTGCAGCGCTTCGCCGAAGATGTCTCCGAGTTCGGCTCGGTCGAGTCAACCCCGACCATCGACGGTCGCAACATGGTCATGGTCATCGGACCTCTGAAGAACAAGTCAGAGGCCAAGGCCGAGGCCAACGCACAACGTGCCGCTTCCAAGGCTCGGGCTCACGCCCCCGCCGACGAGCCGGTTGCTGCAGCAGACGATTCTGCGCAGTCCGAAGACAGTTCGCCCACCCCGGCGACGAACGAGGAGAAATAATGCCCAAGCAGAAGACCCACTCGGGGGCGAAGAAGCGCTTCAAGATCACCGGCAGCGGAAAGATCATGAAGCAGCAGTCCGGTATGCGCCACAACCTCGAGGTCAAGTCGAGCGATCGTAAGCGCCGCCTGAACGCGGAGCAGGTCATCGCTCCGGCCGACGTGAAGAACATCAAAAAGCTGCTCGGCAAGTAACCCCACCCGACTTTAAGGAAGCACAGAGAAATGGCAAGAGTAAAAAGGGCGGTCAACGCTCACAAGAAGCGTCGGGTCATCCTCGAGCGGGCCGAGGGCTACCGCGGACAGCGGTCGCGCCTCTACCGCAAGGCCAAGGAACAGGTCACTCACTCGCTGGTCTACAGCTACCGTGACCGTCGTGCGCGCAAGGGCGACTTCCGCCGCCTGTGGATCCAGCGCATCAATGCCGCGAGCCGCGCGAACGGCCTCACCTACAATCGTCTGATCCAGGGCCTGAACCTGGCCGGCGTCGAGGTCGATCGTCGCATCCTGGCCGAGCTGGCCGTCAACGAGCCCGCCACTTTCGCGGCCCTCGTGCAGACCGCCAAGAAGGCCCTCCCCGCCGACACGTCGGCGCCGAAGGTCGACGCCGCTGCGTAAGTTTTCTCAGCATCACTAAGCTGGTGCCATGCTTGACAATCCGCGCTCACCGCGCGTGCGAGCCGTGGCCAAACTAGCGAAGAGAGGAGCCCGGTCTGAGACCGGGCTCTTCCTCTTGGAAGGGCCGCAGGCCGTCGCCGAGGCCCTGACCTTCCGACCCGAACTCGTGGTGGAGCTGTACGCGACTCCGACCGCTCTCGAACGGTACGGCGACATCGGCCAGACGGCTGTCGAGGCCGGAGTCGACGTCGAGTTCGTGACCGAGCACGTGCTGGAAGCGATGGCCGACACGGTCACCCCGCAAGGGTTCGTGGCGGTCTGCCGCCAATTTCCCACCTCGATCCGCGACATCTTCTCGGGCGAGCCACGGCTCGTCGCGGTGCTCGAGGAGGTGCGCGATCCGGGGAACGCCGGCACGATCATCCGCGCGGCCGACTCGGCCGGTGTCGACGCAGTCGTGCTCACCGGCCGCACGGTCGACCTGTACAACCCGAAGGTCGTGCGGTCGACCACCGGTTCACTGTTCCACGTTCCGGTGGCCGTCGGCGCGAGCCTGGCTGATGTGGTTGAGCGGGCCCACAGCTCCGGTCTGCAGGTGCTTGCCGCCGACATCAAGGGTGAAGACCTGCTCGCGGCGAGAACCGACGGTCAGCTCGCGCGCCCGACCGCCTGGGTGTTCGGCAACGAGGCCCACGGCCTGCCCGACGAACACCTTCAGCTGGTGGATCGCGTGGTCACGGTTCCGATCTACGGCCGCGCGGAATCGATGAACCTTGCGACGGCCGCCTCCGTCTGCCTCTACGAGTCCGCCTTCGCCCAGCGCTCGGCCGACCTCTTCGACTGAGGTCACCCTGGTGAAGAGGCCAGGCACGCCCTAGTACCGTTTCTGTGTCCACGCAACCCCTCGCGCCCGCGGCATCGCCCGATTTGCCTGTTGTGATTCCATGCGTTTATATCGAATGGTTCACCTGGGTCTGTAGCCAAAAACGCTGGCTGCGACGTCGCCGACTACGAACTGGATGCACGCCGTGATTGAACCTTCTGCGATTCTGGGCCCGGTCCGGCGGACCGTGAAACGGGTCGATTCTCCTCCGGAGACGACCAACAGCTACTCGAATCTTCTCAGCACGGTGCGTGAACAGGGCCTGCTGCGGCGGACTCCGGGGTTCTACCTCGGCCTGTTCAGCGTGCTGCTGATTGCGCTGGCGGGCGCCATCGCGACACTGCTACTTCTTGGCGACAGCTGGGCTCAGCTTTTCGTCGCCGCAGCGCTCGGGCTGATCTTCACACAGTTCGCCTTCCTCGCGCATGAGACATCGCACCGGCAGGTGTTCGCCTCAGGGCGCGCCAACGACCGCGCGGGTCGCATCCTCGCGGCGGGTGTCGTCGGCATCAGCTACGCGTGGTGGATGACGAAGCATTCGCGCCACCACGCCAACCCCAACACGGTCGGCAAAGACCCTGACATCGAGGTGGACACGGTCTCGTTCCTCGAAGAGGACGCCTCCCAGCGGCGGGGCTTCCTGCGCGCGCTCACCCGCCGGCAGGGCTACCTGTTCTTCCCGCTGCTGCTCCTGGAGGGCTTGAATCTGCACGCGCTTTCCTTCCGCACCGTTTTCGGCCGCGGAAAGGTCGCCGGCCGCGCGGTTGAGCTGGTCCTACTGTTCGCGCGGTTCGCTCTCTACTTCGGACTGGTCTTCTGGGTCCTCCCGGTCGCTCTGGCTTTCGCGTTCATCGGTGTGCAGCTGGCTGTCTTCGGCCTGTACATGGGCGCCTCGTTCGCGCCGAACCACAAGGGGATGCCGATCATCGAAGCCGGGGTCAAAGTCGATTTCCTGAGCAAACAAGTACTGACCTCGCGCAACATCCGTGGTGTCGGGATGGCGACGTTCATGGGCGGCCTGAACTATCAGATCGAGCATCATCTTTTCCCCAACATGCCTCGACCGCACCTGCGACAGGCGGCCGCCATCGTCCGGGAGCACTGCGAGACCGAGAACATCGCGTACACCGAGACCACGCTTCTGCAGTCGTACGGCATCGTCGTGCAGTATCTGAACCGGGTCGGTCTCGCCGCCCGCGACCCATTCGACTGTCCCGTCGCTGGCGAGTACCGGCGCCGGTAAGCGGCCGCCGGGCGGTCGTGACATCTTGGCCAACGAGCGCAAGATGTGGCTGGCGCCGATACCCGAGATCGGACGCCAGCCACATCGCCGGCGCCGGGGGGACGCCGGAGCTGGATGGAGTGCGAGACCCGCGCGGCCAGCGTAGGACGAGTGTGGCGCGAAAAGCCCCACGCGCGTAAGGCCTGGCGTCCGGGAGCCTATGGGTGTAGCGCGGCCACGCGAACGCAATGAGACACTTCATCGGTGACGGTACCGTTCATTCTGGCCTCTCACGTCGCGGGCATCGTGTTCGATGTCAGCGTCGTGATCTTCGTGCTCGGAGAGATTCAGCAAGCCTTGCGCGGGCGCCGCGGCTCCAGCTCGAATGTCGGCAAGGAGATCGTCTTCCGCCTGATCTTCGTCGCAGGCATCCTCACGCTTCCGCTTTGTCTTCGCTTCGTTCCAGCGGCCGACCTCGGCGGCTGGCCGGTCTTCGTCATCGGCGCTGTGGTGGGATGGCTCGGGACGTTGCTGAGGTGGTGGTCGTTCGCGACGCTCGGGCCACTCTTCACGATGGTGGTGAAAGCCACCGCCGATCAACCCATCGTCGATCGGGGACCCTACCGATGGGTGCGACATCCCAGTTACAGCGGCCTCGTGGTGGCGTTGCTTGGAATCGGTCTGATGCTCGGCAACTGGGCAGGCCTGGTCTCGTCGGTCGTCGTGATCCTCGCCGCCATCGTCTATCGGATCAGGGGTGAGGAACGGGCGCTCATCGCCGCGCGGGGTGCTGCCTATCTGGACTACGCGCAAGGTCGTGCTCGCTTGTTTCCGTTCATCTGGTGACCGCACGATGCCTGTCCGGCTGACAGAATCGGGGACATGACGGAACCAATAGTGCGGGTTACGCTCCTTGAGCAGCCGCTCGATGCCAAAGTCACCTCAGCCATGCAGGTTCGTCGCATCACTCTGCAGCCGAACGTCGTGGGTGGTCCGCACCACCACAACGGTCCGGTTTTCGGAGCCATCGAAGCCGGTTCGGTCATCTTCCAAGTCGATGGAGGAACGGCGACGATTCTCCGCGCCGGCGATGTGTTCTATGAGCCTGCGTTCGTCCTGATCGACCGGTTCGACGCGACATCCGAGGGCGTCACCTTTCTCGGCTACTTCTTGACCGGTCCCAACGAGAACCCAGAGCTGATTCCGGGTCGCCCGAAGGTCTGACATTCCCGAACATCTGACTTTGCCGAAGGCCTGACGTTACTGCGCGGGCGCGAGACCCACGATGCGTCCCCCAACGCCTCAAGTTCCTGGATCGTGTCGACCAGCAAGGCCGGGTGCGCTTTCTTCGCCGAGATGAACGGACCCTCGACCTCGGTGAGACCGATCGCGTCACGGTATCTTGATGTCAAGATACTCGGCCGTGCGGCTACGGGCGCTGGGTGAGACCCATCGCGATGGTCCTGATCTGCGACAGAACTGTCTTCACGTTGGCGCGCTCGAGTGTTTCTGGTCGGGCGAGGCAGTCGATGTATCGGCCGAGCCCAGGATGGGAAAGCGGTCGGAGGACCAATTCTGGGTGGTCGTGAAGGTCGGTCGTATGCCGGGGCATCAGCGCGATGCACCCGCTCGCGGCGACAACAGCGGCAGCAACGAGAAACTCGTTGATCCGATGCAGGATGCGTGCTTCGCTGCCGCCGATGCCCGCAATCACGGTGATAGCTTGCTCAAGCGGGAAGCCCTCGTGCACCGCAACCCATTCTTCGTCGCGGAGATCCGCAGGTGTGATCGAAGCTTTCGCTGCCAGTCGGTGGTCGCGTCGCACGGCAATATCCAATGGCTCGAACAGGAGCGGTTCCACTCGCACTGACGCAGGCCATGGCGGGCTGCCGATCAGCCGATGTGCGAGGACGAGGTCGTGGTCCGAGGTGAGTGCGGGGAAATCCTCCTGGGCCACGTCGAAATCGCTCAGCGTTACGTGCGGCTGGTCGGGGCTGTTCACTGCGGTGATCAGCGGACCGAAGACCGCCAACCCGGCGCTATGGAAAGCCGCGAGTGACACGGTGCCCGATCGGTCGCCCTGAAAGCGTGCGACCGCCTGCCCGGCGCGTTCGAGCGCAACTTCGACGTCGATCGCCGCCACCGCCAGGGCGCGCCCGGCGTCGGTGAGTGCCGTGCGTCGTCCGTCCTTGAACGTCAACGGGGCGGGCGAGTGACGTTGCAGGGCGCTGATCTGCTGCGAGACCGATGACGGTGTGACGTGCATTGCCGCTGCGACGGCGGCAATGCTGCCCCGGTCGCCTAACTCTCTCAATGCGCGAAGCTGACCCAGTTCCATAAGTTCAAACTAAACTAATTGTCACAAAACGGCTGTCTTGTCTTACCTGACTGCGCACCGGACGATGGAGGAGTGACATTTCTGGTAACCCGATTCCGTGTCGACCTGCTCCTGCTCCTGGTCGCCGCGGCTTGGGGATCGACGTACCTCGTGGCCAAAGAACTGGTCTCTCCGAGTTCTGTGGTGGCACTCTTGGCGGTGCGCATGCTGCTCGCCGCTGCGATCATGGCGGCGATCATGGCTGCTCGACGGAGCCGCGTGACGACAGCGGAGGTGCGCGTGGGGATGATTCTCGGGATTTTGCTGGCGGCCGTGTTCGCTTTCGAAACCTTTGGAATAGCTCACACCTCCGCCACGAACGCCGGACTCATCATCAGCCTGACAGTCGTGTTCACTCCGATCCTCGATTCCATCGCATCCGGGCGGCGGTTGCCCGCCCGGTTTTTCCTCGCGGCCGCGATCGCCGTCGTCGGGGTCGGGCTTCTCGCCGGCAACGGTGCATTCCGGCCACCGACTCTTGGAGACCTGCTTGTCCTCGTGGCGGCAATCGTTCGCGCCGTCCACGTCACGTCGATGCACAAGCTCACCACAGACAGACCAATGGACTCGCTTCACCTCACGACGGTGCAATTGGCCACCTGCGCGGCATTGTTCTCGCTGACATCTCTGTTCTACGGCGAATCCATCCCACAGTTCATTGCTCAGCTCGACCCCGGACGTGGGACGCTCTTCCTCTACCTCGTGTTGGCCTGTACTGTCTTCGCCTTCTTTGTGCAAACGTGGGCGGTCCGCCGCACCTCACCTTCGAGAGTCAGCCTCCTGCTCGGAACCGAACCCATCTGGGCCGCGGTCATCGGAATCGCGGTCGCCCACGACAGCGTGGCCTTTGCCGGATATTGCGGTATCGCCCTCATCCTCGCCGGAACTGCGTGGGGTCGCTCCGTCGAGCAAAGCCACCGCCTTGCCGCTCATCCACCCGACCGCCAGCGGCTGCCTGTAGTCCGTCGGCGATAGCGATCGACGATCGGCGACCGGATCGGTTTGACACGATACTTGTGCGATGGACGAGCCGAGAATTGAAAGCCGCATGATCCGCGATGGAGCCTGGTCCGACCTCGATGCTTGTCTCGACATCTGGGTTGCAGCTTGCGCTGCCCGCGATGGACAAGCCGTTGAGGGCGTTGCGGAACGGGCCCGGCCAAAATTCGCGAACGGTGTTGTGTGGCTCGTCGCCGACAGCGACGCCGGCCTCGGGGGCTTCGTCCTTGCGACCCATCCCGGTAGCGGTAGGCCGGACGACCCGAAAGGCGCCGCAGTCGTCGGGCTGCTCGCTGTCGCGCCATATGAGCAGGCGCGCGGGCTCGGGCGCCACCTCCTGCGCTCGGCCACGACAAGGCTGGCAGCCCTCGGATACGAACGAGCGGTACTGCACGCGCTCGTCGACAACACCACAGCTGTCCGGCTTTACGAGAGTGAGGGCTGGGAGGCGATCGGCGACCCATACGAGCACTCGCTGCTCAAACGACCCGCTCGCACCTATGCGCGCGCGTTGCTGGGCTGACTGACGCAAGTGCAGACTTCTTCGCGGCACGTTGCTCGTGTCGGCATCGCTGGTTGGTAGCGTACTGGCATGTCAAGCTCAGATTCTGTGAAGCTTCGTGCTCGTACTGAAGCAGACGTCGATGTGCTGTTCAAGCTCGCGGCGGACCTGAATACCTGGGAAGAGCGGAATCCGTCGTCGCCGGCGCCGCTGACACGGGAAGCCTTTGAGGCACGCCTCGCGCAAGCCGATTCCGACTCGTCAAGCAAGAACGTGCGTTTCGTGGTCGACCTGGATGGCGATGCTGTCGGGAGCGTCTCGCTCTTCGAGTTCGACGACTTGGCCCGCCATGCGGAGGTCGGTATTGCTGTCCTGGCCGAATCCCGCGGGAAAGGCATCGGGACGGCAGCGATATCGCAGATCATCGAGTTCGCATTCGTGCGCTGCAACTTGCGCCGCGTGCACCTGCAAGCGATTGCGTCGAACCTCGGCGCCATCCGCGCCTATGAGAAGGCGGGTTTCGCTCTCGAAGGTCGCCAGCGAGAGCACGCCTGGGTTCGCGGGCGATACGAGGACATCGTCATCATGGGCATCCTCCGCTCGGACTGGAAGTCACGGCTCGAACAGACTCGCGTCGCATAGAGGAGGCGCGACGTCGAAGCCGCGTGGGGACGGGCTGCGGTACTTTCGGACAATGGAATATTCATCCACACCGGTATTGACGGGGTCACGGGTTGTTCTCGAGCCGCTTTCCGACGCGCACGCCGACGACCTGTCGGCGGCAGTCGCAGTCAACGATCTCTGGCGCACCTGGTACACGCACATTCCGTCTCCGAACGGGATGGCGGATGAGATCGAGCGCCGCCTTGAGTCGCAATCCGAGGGGCAGATGGCCCCCTGGGCTGTGGTCGACGCTCGGAGCGGCCGCGCTGTGGGGATGACGACCTATTGCAACCCAGATCCCGGCAATCGGCGGTTGGAAATCGGAGCGACCTGGCTGGGTGTCGAGGCGCAGCGGACCGGAATCAACGTCGAAGCGAAGCGGCTTCTGCTGGGGCGAGCCTTCGAGGTGCTGGAGTGCATCGCGGTGGAGTTCCGCACTCACTGGCATAACCGACAGTCTCGCGGCGCGATCGAGCGCCTCGGAGCCAAGCAGGACGGCGTGCTTCGCAAACACAAGCTCTTCGAGAACGGGACGATTCGGGATACGGTCGTCTATTCGATCGTCGATGACGAGTGGCCCACCGTCCGCCTCGGTCTCGACGCCCGACTGGGATGAGTTGACCGGACCGGCTGTCAGCGCCGCTGTTCGCCGAGGGCGGCCCACTAAACTTGGGTCTCGTGTCTGATCCCACTGAAATCTCCGAAGCAACGGTCGAGGCCGCCGTCGCCGCCGCGCTCGCGGCCATCGACGCCGCGGCAGATTCGGCCGCCCTCAAGGTCGTGCGGCACGATCACACGGCGGAGGGTTCGCCGCTGGCGCGGCTGAACGCGAGCCTCCGCTTCGTTCCCAACGACCAGAAGGCCACGGCCGGCAAGCTCGTCGGCCAGGCACGGGGGCGCGTGACGCAGGCGTTCGCCGCCAAGGAGGGGAAGATCGAGGCCGCGGAGACGGCCGCGCAGCTCGCCGCGGAGACCGTGGATGTGACGGCCGTTCCGTTGCGCTGGCATCCCGGAGCCCGGCATCCGCTCGCTCTGCTGCAGGAGCGTGTCGCGGATGTGTTCGTCGGCATGGGCTGGGAGGTGGCCGAAGGCCCCGAGCTCGAGAGCGAGTGGTACAACTTCGACGCCCTCAACTTCGACGAGGACCACCCCGCCCGTGCGATGCAGGACACCTTCTTCGTCGAACCGACGAACGCGCACTTGGTGATGCGAACGCACACGTCTCCGGTGCAGCTCCGTGCTCTTCTCGGCAACGAGCTGCCCGTCTACCGCATCGCGCCCGGTCGTGTCTTCCGCACCGATGAGTTCGACGCGACGCACCTGCCTGTGTTCCATCAGACCGAAGGCATCGCCGTCGACAAGGGTCTCACCATGGCGCACTTGCGCGGCACGCTCGACCACTTCGTCAAGACGATGTTCGGGGATGACGCCAAGGTGCGGCTGCGCCCCAACTACTTCCCGTTCACCGAGCCGAGTGCGGAGCTCGACCTGTGGCATCCCACCTTCAAGGGTGGTGCCCGGTGGATCGAGTGGGGCGGCTGCGGCATGGTGAACCCGAACGTGCTCCGTTCAGCGGGGATCGATCCCGAGGTCTATTCGGGCTTCGCGTTCGGCGTGGGCGTGGAGCGGGCGTTGATGTTCCGCAACGACGTCAAAGACATGCGTGACATGGCCGAAGGCGATGTGCGTTTCTCCCAGCAGTTCGGAATGGTGGTCTGATGCGCGTCCCTCTGAGTTGGCTCGGCGAATTCGTCGACCTCGAGCCGGGAACGTCGGCCGAAGATGTGCACGCCGCCCTCGTCTCCGTTGGTCTGGAAGAGGAGGACGTGCACACGTTCGAGATCTCCGGGCCTGTCGTGGTCGGGCAGGTGCTCGACTTCGTCGAGGAGCCGCAGTCGAACGGCAAGACCATCCGCTGGTGCCAGGTGCGCGTTGCGCCCGTCGGCGAGACGGCGGCCGATGGCGGGGATGCGGTGCACGGCATCGTCTGCGGGGCCGCGAACTTCTTCCCCGGGGACAAGGTCGTGGTGACCCTGCCTGGTTCCGTGCTGCCCGGCCCGTTCCCGATCGCCGCCCGCAAGACCTACGGACACGTCTCCGACGGGATGATCGCCTCGGCGCGCGAGCTCGGCCTCGGCGACGAGCACGACGGCATCCTGCGCCTGACGACGCTCGGTCTCGATCCTGAGGTCGGCGAGGATGCGATCTCATTGCTCGGGCTCGACGACACCGCGGTCGAGGTCAACGTGACCCCCGATCGTGGCTACGCGTTCTCGATCCGCGGCATCGCCCGAGAGTATTCGCACGCCACGGGCGTCGAGTTCCGCGACCCGGCCGGCGCTCCCGGCCTGCTCATCGACGGCGCGCACGCCGCCGGCTTCAGCGTGTCGGTGGATGACCGTGAGCCCATCCGCGGTCGGGTCGGCGCGAACGTGTTCGTCACGCGCGTCGTGCGCGACATCGACACCGACCGCACCACCCCGGCGTGGATGATCGCCCGGCTCAAGCTTGCGGGCATCCGGTCGATCTCGCTGATCGTCGACATCACCAACTATGTGATGCTGGAGCTCGGCCAGCCCATTCACGGGTATGACCTCGACAAGCTTCGTGGTGGCATCACCGTGCGACGGGCGCACCCGGGGGAGAAGCTGGTCACCCTCGACGATCAGTCGCGCATCCTCGACGCCGAAGACCTGCTCATCACCGACGAGTCGGGCCCGATCGGTCTGGCCGGTGTGATGGGCGGCGCGTCGACGGAGATCGGTCGGGGCACGCGCAACGTGCTCATCGAGGCCGCGAACTTCGACCCGGTGTCGATCGCCCGCACCGCACGGCGGCACAAGCTGCCCAGCGAGGCGTCCAAGCGGTTCGAGCGCGGTGTCGACCCGCGGGTCGCCGTGGCGGCCGCGGCGCGCGTGGTGCAGCTGCTCGAACAGCTCGCCGGCGGCCACGCGGATGCACTCGGCTCGCTGCTCGACGACGCCGGCGCCCCCGAGGCCATCACGCTTCCGGTGCACTACATTTCCTCGTTGGTCGGCGTGCAGTACACCGACGAAGAGGTGCGTGGCGCGCTGGCCGAGATCGGCGGATCCGTGACGGAATCGGGCGATACGCTCGTCGTCGTGCCGCCCACGTGGCGGCCCGACCTGCGCGACAAGTCCGACCTGGCGGAAGAGGTGGCGCGGATCGTCGGCTACGACCGCATCCCGTCGGAGCTTCCCGTCGCTCCTCCCGGCCGTGGGCTCACCCGCGAGCAGAAGCTCCGACGCGCGGTGGCGCAGACCCTCGCCGACAATGGCGCCACCGAGGTGATGGCGTTCCCGTTCGTCAGTGAGAAGGCGAATGACACGTTCGGCTCTCCCGAGGCGGGAACGGTGCCCGCAGTGAAACTGGCCAACGCGCTCGACGCCACGGCGCCCTACCTGCGCACGTCGCTCCTCCCGGGTCTCCTCGACATCGCGAAGCGCAACCTCGCTCGCGGTCTGGTCGATCTGACGATCTACGAGGTGGGTACGGTGTTCCGCCCGGTCGGTGGCTCCGTGTTCGGCAGCGAGACGCTGCCGGCCGGCGCCGCCCTGCCGAGTGACGACGTGCTGGCCTCGCTGAACGCCGGCATCCCGCCGCAGCCGCGCTACCTCGCCGGTCTCGCCGTCGGGCATCCGATCGTGAAACAGCCGGGCCAGGCCGCGGTCGCCGCGGGGATCGCGGATGCGCTGGCGATGGTCGCACAGACCGCTGCCGCCGTGGGCCTCACCGTCGAACCGGTGCAAGGTCACCACCAGGCGATGCACCCGGGGCGCACGGCGCAATTGATCGCCGTCGGGGAGAACGGCGAACGGGTCGCCGTCGGATATGCCGGAGAACTCCACCCGGAGCTCGCAGCCGAGTCCGACCTGCCGCGCGTCGTCGCGGTCTTCGAACTCGACTTGGACGCACTCGTCGCGGTCGCCCCGGCAGACATCGTCGCGGGCGTCATCGCGGGCTTCCCGGCGGCGACGCAAGACCTCTCGCTCGTCGTGCCCCAGGGCATCCCCGCCGCCGAGGTGGAGCGTGCCGTCGCAGAAGGGGCGGGCGAATTGCTGGAGCACATCCGTCTCGTCGATGATTATCGCGGAGCCGGGGACTACCGCGGAGCCGAGGACCACCACGGAGCCGGGGACCACCGCGGAGCCGGGCTGGCCGACGGCGCGAAAAGTCTCACCTTCGCGCTGCGTTTCCGTGCCGTCGATCGCACCCTCACGGCGGCCGAGGCCAGCGAGGCCAAGCTGGCCGGCGCGGCCCGCGCGACCGAGCTCTTCGGGGCGCACATCCGCGAATAGGAGTCCGAAGGGCGTGAAATGTGCCTGACGGCGCCGGCCGATTGGCGCCGGACGGTGACGGCGCGCTAGGGTTGCCGCATGCTTTCCCGGTGCACCACGGACTCGCGCTCGGCTTCCGCCGCCCGCGCCCTGCGCCGACGCCTGCGCGACCGCCGAATTTAGGCGGCGCTGGCGCGACCCTTTCTGAGGGCCGACGTGGGTGCCGCCGTCTCGCGGCCCCCTGTCGTCCACTCAATAAGGTAGAAGCATGACTTTCTCGGTAGCCGTCGCCGGCGCATCCGGCTACGCAGGCGGAGAGCTCCTCAGGATCCTCGCCGGCCATCCCGATTTCGAGGTGCGCACTGTCACCGCGCACCAGAATGCGGGGCAGCCGCTCATCGCCCACCAGCCGCACCTTCGCTCGCTGCGCCATCTCACCCTGGTCGAGACCAGCGTCGAAAACCTCGCCGGCCACGATGTCGTCTTCCTTGCGCTGCCTCACGGCAAATCCGGCGAGATCGCGGCGCACCTTCCCCAGGAGACACTCGTGGTCGACTGCGGCGCCGACCACCGGCTCGAAGACCCCGCCGCGTGGGCCGCGTTCTACGGCGGCGAGCACTTCGGCGCCTGGGCGTACGGCGTGCCCGAGCTTCCTGTCGGAGACGGCAAGCAGCGCGCCCAGCTCGTCGGCGCCAAACGCATCGCGGCGCCGGGATGCAACGCCAGCGCGGTCTCGCTGGCCCTGGCCCCGGGCATCGCGGCCGGCCTGATCGAAGAAGAGGACATCGTGGCCGTGCTCGCGGTCGGTCCGTCCGGCGCGGGCAAGAGCCTGAGGACGATGTACCTCGCGAGTGAGATCCTCGGGTCTGCGAATCCTTACGCTGTGGGGGGCACGCATCGCCACATCCCCGAGATCCAGCAGAACCTGACCAAGGCCGGTGCCCTTCACCCGACGATTTCGTTCACGCCGGTTCTGGTGCCGATGTCGCGCGGGGTCCTCGCGACCTCGACCGCGCGGCTCAAACCTGGAGTCTCCACCGACGACATCCACAGCGCCTGGTCGAAAATGTATGCGGGTGAACCGTTCGTGCAAGTGCTGCCTGCGGGGAGCATGCCGCGCACGGCGGATGTCCTCGGCGCCAATACGGCGCTGATCGGCCTTGCGGTCGACGAAGCCACCGGCCGGCTCGTGACAGTGCTGGCGCTCGACAACCTCTATAAAGGGACGGCTGGCGCGGCCATCCAGTCCGCGAACATCGCCCTCGGCCTCGACGAAACGAGTGGGCTCAACGTGAATGGAGTGGCGCCGTGAGCGTGACCGCAGCATCCGGATTCGCCGCGGCGGGCGTGGTCGCCGGTCTCAAGTCGACCGGCAAACGTGATCTCGCCGTTGTGCAGAACCTGGGCCCGCTCACTGCGGCGGCCACCGTGTTCACAACGAATCGGTGCAAGGCGAACCCTGTGCTGTGGAGCGAACAGGTCATCGCCGACGGCGTCGTCTCGGCGATCGTTCTCAACTCCGGCGGGGCGAACTGCTACACCGGCGCCCGCGGCTTCCAGACGACGCACGCCACGGCCGAGGCCGTCGCCGAGCGGCTTGCGGTCAGCGCGGGCGACGTTCTCGTGTGCTCCACGGGCCTGATCGGCGACCAGCTCGACCTCGACAAACTCAAGACGGGGGTCTGGGATGCGACGCTCACGATCCAGGTCGGCGACGCCACCTCCGCCGATGCTGGTCTGTCCGCAGCGGAAGCGATTATGACCACCGACACCCGAGCCAAAGAGGCCGCGCACACCTCGCCCGCGGGGTGGACCGTCGGCGGCATGGCGAAGGGCGCCGGGATGCTCGCGCCGGGCCTCGCCACAATGCTCGTCGTGATCACGACCGACGCAGTGCTCGACTCCGCTCAGCTCGACACCGCGCTGCGACAGGCGACCCGGGTGACGTTCGATCGGCTCGACTCCGATGGCTGCATGTCCACGAACGACACCGTCGCACTGCTCGGCTCCGGCGCGAGCGGTGCGGAGGCCGACTCCGAAGAATTCGCGGCCGCGCTCACCGAGGTCTGCCGGAGCCTCGCCAAGCAGCTTCAGGCCGACGCGGAGGGGGCCTCGCACGACATCGCGATCGAGGTCGTGAACGCGACCTCCGAAGACGACGCCGTGACGGTGGGCCGGGCGGTCTCGCGCAGCAACCTGTTCAAAGCGGCCATCTTCGGCAACGATCCCAATTGGGGCCGCGTCCTGGCGGCGGTCGGCACGACCGACGCGGCATTCGATCCATACGGCATCGACGTCGCCATCAACGGCGTGCAGGTGTGCACGGCGGGTGAACCCGACCAGCCCCGCGAGCTGGTCGACCTCGCGCCGCGAGCCGTGCACGTGCTGATCGATCTGCACGCGGGCGATGCGACCGCGACGATCCTCACCAACGACCTCACGCACGACTACGTGCACGAGAACAGCGCCTACTCCAGCTGATGACCGCCATGGACACAGACATCGACACAGACACTGACATCGACACCGACCTCGACACCGACGCGGCGGCCGAAGCGGCCGACCAGCGTCTCGCCGCGGTCAAAGCCGCCACCCTCATCGAATCGCTGCCCTGGCTCAAGCGTTTCCACGAGCAGATCATCGTGGTCAAGTTCGGCGGAAACGCGATGGTCAGCGAAGAGTTGCAGCGGGCGTTCGCCGAAGACATGGTCTACCTGCGCTACGCGGGCATCCACCCGGTCGTCGTGCACGGCGGCGGGCCGCAGATCTCGGCGATGCTGGAGCGGCTCGGCATCGAATCCGAGTTCCGTGGAGGCTACCGGGTGACCACTCCGGAAGCGATGGAGGTGGTGCGCATGGTGCTCACCGGTCAGATCAGTCGCGACCTCGTCGGCAACATCAACCAGCACGGTCCGCTCGCCGCCGGGATCTCGGGCGAGGATGCCGGACTCTTCCAGGGCCGCAAGCGCGGTGTCATCGTGGACGGCGAGGAGGTGGACCTCGGTCTCGTCGGGGACGTGATCGGGGTGAACCCCGAGGCTGTGCACGCGCAGATCGCTGCCGGCCGCATCCCCGTGGTCTCCTCGATCGCTCCCGATGTCGACGATCCCGGCCATTCGCTCAACGTGAACGCGGATGCGGCGGCGGCCGCCCTCGCTGTGGCGCTCGGTGCGGCGAAGCTCGTCATTCTCACCGATGTCGCGGGTCTCTACAGCGACTGGCCCAACCGCGACTCGCTCGTCTCCGTGATCGACTCGGAGGCGCTGCGGGCCCTGTTGCCGAGCCTCGAGTCGGGCATGATCCCGAAGATGGCGGCCTGCCTGGCCGCCGTCGACGGCGGGGTCGCGAAGGCGGCCATCATCGACGGGCGGGTGCAGCACTCGATCCTGCTCGAGGTGTTCACACAGAGCGGCATCGGAACGGAGGTGGTGCCGTCTTGAGCACCCAGCAGGTGACCCAGGGCTGGACCGACCGGTTCGGCAATACGATGATGCGAACCCTCGCCACCCCGCAGCTGATGCTCGCCCGCGGTGACGGCTGCCGGGTGTGGGATGTCGACGGCAACGAGTACCTCGACTTTCTCGCGGGGATCGCCGTGAACTCGCTCGGCCACGCGCATCCGGTGCTCGTGGAGGCGGTGAGTCGCCAGATCGCGACGCTCGCGCACGTCTCCAACTACTTCGCGACTCCGCCCCAACTCGAACTGGCCGAGCGCCTCACCCGACTTACCGGAGCGGGGGATGCAGGTCGTGTGTACTTCTGCAACTCCGGCGCCGAGGCCAACGAGGCCGCATTCAAGCTCGCGCGCCTCAACAAGGGCAAGACCGGTCACCGCAAGCGTGTCCTGGCTTTGAACAACGCGTTCCACGGCCGCACGATGGGGTCGCTCGCGCTCACCGGTAAGCCGCCGATGCGCGAGGCCTTCGAGCCTTTGCCGTCGGGCGTGCAGCACATCGACTCGACCATCGCGGCGCTCGAAGCGGCGATCGACGACACGGTCGCCGCCCTCTTCATCGAACCGATCAAGGGTGAGGCCGGCGTGCTCGACCTGCCGGAGGGCTACCTGCGCCGAGCACGGGAACTCACCGAACAGCACGGCGTCCTGTTGATCATCGACGAGATCCAAACCGGGATCGGACGCACCGGACGCTGGTTCGCCTACCAGCACGCGGACATCCTCCCGGACGCGATCACCGTGGCGAAGGGGATGGCCGGTGGTGTTCCGATCGGCGCACTCGTGACCTTCGGGTGGGCCTCCGAGCTCTTCTCCAAAGGGCAGCACGGTTCGACGTTCGGCGGCAATCCACTCGCCACCGCCGCAGGCAACGCCGTGCTCGGCGAAATCGAGTCGGCCGGGCTGCTCGAGAACGCGGCGCGCCGCGGCGAGGAACTGCGCCAGATCATCCGCGAGTTCGACTCACCGCTGATCGGCGACATTCGCGGCGCGGGTCTGCTCATCGGCATCGGCCTCACCGACGGTGAAGCGCACCGGTTGTCGGATGCGGCCCTCAAGAACGGACTGATCGTCAACGCTCCGAACGAGTCGAGCATCCGTCTCGCACCTCCGCTCATTGTCGGCGACGCCGAACTGGCGGAGTTCCGCGACCGTTTCGGGCGAGCTTTGGCGTCCCTCAGCACCCGTCGCTGATCGACGCCACCCTCCCGACCTCAGAACCTCGACCCGAAAGAACGACATGACCAGGCATTTTCTGCGCGACGACGACATCAGCCCCGCCGAGCAGGCGGAGATCCTCGAGCTGGCGGCACAGCTCAAGGCCGACCGCTTCGGCACCAAGCCGCTCGCGGGGCCCCAGACCGTCGCCGTGATCTTCGACAAGTCCTCGACCCGCACCCGGGTCTCGTTCGCCGTCGGCATCGCCGATCTCGGCGGCAGCCCGCTCATCATCTCGACCGCGAACAGCCAGCTCGGCGGCAAGGAGACACCCTCCGACACCGCACGCGTGCTCGAGCGGATGGTGTCGGCCATCGTCTGGCGCACCTACGCGCAGTCGGGCCTCGAAGAGATGGCGCGCGGCACCCGGGTTCCCGTGGTCAACGCGCTCTCCGACGACTTCCATCCGTGCCAGTTGCTCGCGGACCTGCTCACGATCAAAGAGAAGCGCGGCTCGCTTGCCGGTCTGACGATGACTTTCTTCGGTGACGGCGCCAGCAACATGGCACAGTCCTACGTGCTCGCGGGCGTGACCGCCGGAATGCACGTACGCATCGCTTCCCCGGCCGACTACGCGCCGAGCCCGGATGTGGTGGCCGACGCCGACAAGATCGCCGCATCCACCGGCGGCTCGGTCAAGCTCTTCACCGACCCCGGCGAGGCGGCCGCCGGCTCGGACGTGATGATCACCGACACCTGGGTCTCGATGGGTAAAGAGGACGAGAAAGCCGAACGCATCGCTGTCTTCGGCGGGTACCGGGTGGACGCCGAACTGATGGCGCTGGCGAAGCCGGACGCCCTATTCCTGCACTGCCTTCCGGCCGACCGTGGCTACGAAGTGACGGCCGAAGTCATCGACGGCCCCCAATCCGTCATCTGGGATGAGGCGGAGAACCGCCTCCACGCCCAGAAGGCCCTGCTCGTCTGGCTTCTGGCCAGGAACGCGGCCTAGGTCCCTGGCCGCAAACCCTAAACTCGTTACGAAACACAAGCTGAAGGAGAATCATGGCGGAACGTGTTGTTCTCGCGTACTCGGGCGGTCTCGACACCTCGGTCGGGATCGGCTGGCTGAAGGATGCGACCGGTAAAGAGGTCGTGGCCCTCGCGGTCGATGTGGGCCAGGGTGGCGAAGACATGGAGGCGATCCGTCAGCGCGCGCTCGACTGCGGCGCAGTCGAGTCGGTGGTCGTGGATGCCAAGGACGAGTTCGCAGACGACTACATCATGCCCGCCCTCAAGGCCAACGCCCTCTACCAGAAGCGGTACCCGCTGGTGTCGGCGCTCAGCCGCCCGGTGATCGCGAAGCACCTCGCCGCCACCGCCAAGGCGCTCGGCGCCGACTCCGTCGCCCATGGCTGCACCGGCAAGGGCAACGACCAGGTGCGGTTCGAGGCCGCCGTCGCCGCGCTGGCACCCGACCTGACCTCGCTCGCTCCGGTGCGCGACTTCGCGCTGACCCGCGACAAGGCGATCATCTATGCGGCCGAACACAACCTGCCGATCGAGCAGTCGAAGAAGTCGCCGTACTCGATCGACCAGAACGTGTGGGGTCGCGCAGTGGAGACCGGGTTCCTCGAAGATCCGTGGAACGGTCCGATCGAAGACCTCTACACCTATACGTCGGACCCCGCCGTCACGCGCGAGCCCGTCGAGGTCGTCATCGCCTTCAGCGAGGGCATCCCGGTGGCCATCGATGGCAACCCGGTCAGCCCGCTCGAGGCCGTGCAGCTCATGAACACGATCGCCGGCGGCCAGGGTGTCGGCCGGATCGACATCGTCGAGGACCGTCTCGTCGGCATCAAGAGCCGCGAAGTGTACGAGTCGCCCGCCGGTCTCGCGCTGATCGCCGCCCACGAAGAACTCGAGAACATGACCGTCGAGCGCGACGTGGCACGGTACAAGCGCACCGTCGAGTCGAAGTGGGCCGAGCTGGTCTACGACGGCCTCTGGTTCTCCGGGCTGAAGCGCGCGCTCGACGTCTTCATCGACGAGACGCAGAGGCACGTCACCGGCGAGGTGCGCCTCAAGCTGCACGCGGGCACCGCCGTCGTGACCGGCCGCCGCAGCGCTGAGAGCCTGTACGACTTCAACCTCGCCACTTACGACACCGGAGACACCTTCGACCAGTCGCTGGCCAAGGGCTTCATCGAACTGTGGTCGCTGCCGAGCAAGATCTCGGCCCGTCGCGACCACGCCGCGGAGTAGAGCGCGCGATGACGACAGACGACCTCGACCGTTCCGCCGGCACCGGCGGAACGGTCAACCGCGCGGGCGAGGCGGGCGCCCTCTGGGGCGGACGTTTCGCCGGCGGGCCGTCGCCCGAGCTGGCCAGGCTGAGCAAGTCGACGCAGTTCGACTGGCAGCTGGCCTCCTACGACATCGCCGGTTCCCGGGCGCACGCCGGAGCGCTCGCCGCAGCCGGGTACCTCGAAGCCGCCGAGCTCGAACGGATGCTGGCGGCGCTCGACACCCTCGAACGCGCCGTGCTCGACGGCCGCTTCACCCCGGCCGCCACCGACGAGGACGTGCACTCCGCGCTCGAACGCGGCCTGATCGAGATCACCGGCACCGAGCTGGGCGGCAAGCTGCGGGCCGGCCGCAGCCGGAACGACCAGATCGCCACGCTCATCCGGATGCTCCTGCGTGACCACGCCCGCACGATCGGCCGTCTCGTCACCGATCTTGTGGATGCGATCGCCGCGCAGGCGTCCGCACATCCGGCCGCCATCCTCCCCGGCCGCACCCACCTGCAGCACGCCCAGCCTGTGCTGCTCGCGCATCACCTGCTCGCGCACTGCTGGCCGCTGGTGCGCGACCTGGAGCGACTGGTCGATTGGGACAAGCGAGCGGACGTCTCGCCGTACGGCTCCGGAGCACTCGCCGGGTCGACGCTGGGATTGGATCCGCTTCTGGTCGCGCACGAGCTCGGGTTCGCCCGCAGCTCCGAGAACTCGATCGACGGAACGGCCGCCCGGGATGTGGTGGCGGAGTTCGCGTTCATCGCCGCGCAGATCGGGGTGGACCTCTCCCGGTTCGCCGAGGAGATCATCCTCTGGAACACTCGCGAGTTCGGCTTCGTCACGCTCGACGACTCGTACTCCACAGGCTCGTCGATCATGCCGCAGAAGAAGAACCCCGACATCGCCGAGCTCGCGCGCGGCAAGGCGGGTCGCCTGATCGGCAACCTCTCCGGGTTGCTCGCCACCCTGAAGAGCCTCCCGCTCGCCTACAATCGCGACCTCCAAGAGGACAAGGAGCCGGTGTTCGACTCGATCACCACGCTCGAAGTCGTGCTCCCGGCGTTCACCGGCATGGTCGCCACTCTGCGTTTTCACACCGAACGGATGGCCGAACTCGCGCCGCAGGGGTTCTCGCTCGCCACTGACGTGGCCGAGTGGCTCGTGAAGCAGCGCGTGCCCTTCCGAGATGCGCACGAGATCACAGGCGCGCTGGTCAAGTTCGCTGAAGACCGCGGTCTGGAATTGAGCGAGGTGGACGACGAAGGTCTCGCCTCGGTGTCGCCACTGCTCACCCCGGACGTGCGCTCCGTGCTCACCATCGAGGGCTCGGTGGCCAGCCGGGACAACGTGGGCGGAACGGCCCCGGTGCGCGTCGCCGAGCAACTGGCAACGCTCACTGAACGCGTCCGGGCTTTGACGGCTGCGTTTCCTTCCGTGAAGCGGGACCTCGTCTGATGGCCGCGCGACCCGAGAAGAAACCGCCGCGCTATCCGTGGATCGTCCCCGCCGCGGTGGTGCTGGCCATCGTCATCATCGTCGTCGGCCTGATCGTGGCCGTCGGCAACGGCATTCGGTTGTTCTGACGTGCTGTTCTGACGTGACCGCGAGCGACGACGAGGGGCTCTTCCGCCCCGACCGGGAGTTCTTCCTGGCGTCGTCGCTCGAGGTGGCGCCCCGGATGCTCGGCGCCGTACTGCGGCACGAGACCGCTGAGGGCGCGGTCGGCCTGCGCATCTCCGAGGTGGAGGCGTATGTGGGTGACGGCGTCGACCCCGGCTCTCACGCCTTTCGCGGCCGCACCAAACGCAACGCGGTGATGTACGGGCCGCCCGGGCGGCTGTACGCCTACTTCACCTACGGGATGCACGTGTGCGCCAACGTCGTCTGCTCACCCGAAGGCGAGGCTTCGGCAGTGCTCTTCCGGGCGGCCGAAGTCGTCGAAGGTGAGGAGCTTGCGGTCGCCCGTCGCGCGGGCGCGTCCGGGAGGACTATCGCGCCGCGAGACCTCGCCCGCGGTCCGGCGCGTCTCGTCGTCGCCGCGGGCATTCGGCTCGAAGAGAACGGTGCCGACCTGTTTACGCCGCCCTTCTCGTTGCTGCTGCCGCGCATCCCGAAACCCGCGGTGACCGGCCCGCGCACGGGTGTCTCGGGCCCCGGAGGAGGAGACGCGTTCTCCTGGCGCTACTCCCTGGCGGGCGATCCGACGGTCTCGCCGTACAAGCGCCACCCGAAGTCGCACTGAAAACGGCCGTCAGCCGTCAGCCGTAAGCCGGCGGCCGTCAGCCGGCGGTCAAGCGGAAGAGTGCCGCGCACGCGCACGCCCAGATGAGGCTGGTGAACGTTCCGATGATGAAGCGTTCCTTGGCCTCGGAAGCTTCGAGTTCGGTGAAGCGGCCGACACCCTTGATCGCGACGATAACGGCGATCGCTTCGGGAAAGCCGGCCATGATCGTCACCGTGGTGGCCAGGCGCTCGAGAAAGCCGATCGTGGCGCCGCCACGCAGAACTTCGCGGGTCGGCTGCACGCCTGCGGCCTGCTCCGCCGGGGTGGCTCGCTCGGCGATGACGATGCCGCCGTGCACTCCGGCCACGGCGCCTCCGCCCGAGGCGAGCGCGAGGGCGAGTTGGGATGCGGGACCGCCGCCCGCGATGCTGAGCGCTACCGCTACGAGGCCGATCAGGACCCGGAGCAGCTCCGGCGCATGCGGGGCGGGAAGCGCAGCGATCAGAACGGCCAGCGCGAGCAGACCGGCCGCCACGTAGACCAACGGCCGGCGCGGACTCCGCAGCGCGAAGAGCATGCAGCACAGGGATGCGATGGCGAGGAGCAGCACCGCACTCCAGGCCAGCACGGGCCCGATCACGGTGAAAAGCGGGGGAAGGGTGGAGATCATGCGGTGTCCGTTCGGAGCTGGGCTTCGTCGAGGCTCTTCAACAGCCTAGTCAGCGCACCGAGGGCGGCGAGCTCGACACGGAGACCGGCGGCCCGTGCGCGGTCGCTCGCCGACTGCGGGGTGATACCGAGCCGCGCGCCGGCCTCGGCCTGGGTGAGCCCGGCGACGACCAGGTCGTAGAGTTCCCAGCCTGCGGGTGAGCGGCCGTCGCGGATGGTGAGCAGCAGGTTGAGCGTCGCCTCCGCATCCTCTGCCGGTTCGGGTGCCACGATGGCGTTGGCCGCGAAGCGAGTGACGGTGCGCTTCGCCCGGGTGACGGCCTCACGCGCCGCGATGAACGCATCCCCGCTCGCCTCCCTGGTCTCGGCCGGCAGCGGGGTACGGATGCGGCCGCAGCCGAGCCCGACGCTCCAGCGGCCGGCGCGGGTCAGTTCGAGCACGAGGTCGAGAGCCGCGGCAGGGTCGGCGGTGAGGGCCTGGATCTCGTCTCCGGCGTTGCGGTCGACGGGGAGTTCGAGGCGCGTGCCGTAGCGCTCATTGAGGTCGTCGAGGGTGCCGCTCGCCAGATCAGGGCCTGTCCTCGAGTCCACCTGGTCGGCAGTGATGACGAACATGGGAATTCCTCTCGATTGATCAGGTTCAGAGACCTGATCGCTAGGCTATCAGGTCCACATCCCTGATACAAACATGATCAGGTCTTGAAGCCTGATCCATGCGAGATCAGGGCTGCTGTCCTGCCGCTGATAACCTGAATCCGTGTCCGACTCCGAAACCCTCCAAGCACAGACCAACGACCCGTCCTTCGACGACGTCTGGGATGAGCTGAAGTGGCGCGGGCTCATCCACGTCTCCACGGATGAAGCAGCGCTCAAGCAGCTCCTCGCGGGCGAGCCGGTCACCTATTACTGCGGGTTCGACCCGTCGGCGCCCAGCCTGCACCTCGGCAACCTGGTGCAGCTGCTCCTCATGCGGCGTCTTCAATTGGCCGGCCACAAGCCGCTCGGCCTGGTCGGCGGATCCACCGGCCTGATCGGCGACCCCCGGCCGAGCGCCGAGCGCACGCTGAAAACCAAAGAGACGGTCTCCGAGTGGGTCGGCTATCTCGAGCAGCAAGTGTCGCGGTACCTCAGCTCCGAGGGCGACAACGCCGTGCGCCTCGTGAACAACCTCGACTGGACGGCGCCGCTGTCGGCCATCGACTTCCTCCGCGACATCGGAAAGCACTTCCGCGTGGGAACGATGCTGAAGAAGGATGCTGTGGCCGCGCGCCTCAACTCGGACGAGGGCATCAGCTACACCGAATTCAGCTACCAGCTTCTGCAGGGCATGGACTTCCTCGAGCTGTACCGGCAGTACGGCACCATCCTGCAGACCGGCGGCAGCGATCAGTGGGGCAACCTCACAAGCGGCACCGACCTCATCCGCAAGGTCGAGCACGTGAGCGCGCACGCGATCGGCACGCCCCTGATCACCAACAGCGACGGCACCAAGTTCGGCAAGAGCGAGGGCAACGCGATCTGGCTGGACCCGAGCCTCACGAGCCCGTACTCGATGTACCAGTTCTGGGTGAATTCCGACGACGCGGATGTGATCGACCGGCTCAAGGTGTTCACCTTCCTGAGCCGCGCCGAGATCGAGCGCCTCGAGCAGGCCGTGGCCAACGAGCCGTTCAAGCGCGAAGCGCAGCGCCGGCTCGCATTCGAGGTCACCGGCCTCGTGCACGGCGTCGCTGCGACCGAGGGCGCCATCGCGGCCGCTCAAGCTCTGTTCGGGCAGGGCGAGCTCGGTGCCCTGGACGAGTCCACTCTCGAAGCCGCGCTGCGCGAGCTGCCGAACACGACCACCTCGCCGACCGCCACCGTCACCCAGTCGCTCGTCGACACCGGCCTCACCACGAGCCTGGGGGAGGCCCGCCGGGCCATCGCCCAGGGGGGTGTCTACCTCAACAACATCAAGGTCGAAGACGGTGAGATCCCGGTGGCCGACGCCCTCCTGCTCGGCCGGATGGCGGTGCTGCGGCGCGGCAAGAAGACGCTCGCCGGCCTTTTCGTCGAGTAGCCGCGCACACGTCCCCGACGAGGGGTCGCAAACACGCCGCGTGTCCGCGTATCCGGACGGCGTGTTGCGACCCCTCGTTTCGCGTAGCGTAGGGGGATGGATGGTCAGCAGACGCACGGCGAGGATCGCGTTGCGAACGCGGGTGCGGATGACGCACTCGTTCCGCGGCTCAAGCTGATCGAGGATCAGCCGCTCGCCTCCCGCGCAGACGCCTACGCTCAGGTGCACGAGGAGCTGCGCGACGAACTCGAGGGCGGCGACGTCCAGCGGCATGGCTGACGACGTCGAGCAGGGCGTGCACGGCGAGGTGCGACTGGATGTGGCGCTCGCCACGCGCGGCCTCGCCCGGTCGCGTACGCACGCCGCCACGATCATCGCGGAGGGCCTCGTCACCGTCGATGGGCGCGCGGCCGTCCGGTCGTCGGTCAAAGTCGCCGGATCGCAGATCATCGCAGTGGCCGGCGCCGACCAGTACGTGAGTCGGGGCGCGCACAAGCTCATCGCGGCGCTGGATGCGTTCGGCGTGCCCGTCGAGGGACGAACCGCTCTCGACGTCGGCGCCTCCACAGGTGGGTTCTCCCAGGTGCTGCTGCAGCGCGGAGCGGCCGAGGTGATCGCGGTGGACGTCGGCCACGGGCAGCTGGCGCCGTCTCTCGCCGGAGAACCGCGCCTGCTCTCGTTCGAAGGCGTGAACGCGCGCGCGCTGACGGCCGAGGCGCTGGCCGGTCTGGTCGGTCACCCGGTGCATCCGGATCTCGTCGTCGGCGACCTCTCGTTCATCTCGCTGACGCAGGTGCTTCCGGCGCTGGTGGCCACAGCATCCGACGGTGCCGACTTCGTGCTGCTCGTGAAGCCGCAATTCGAGGTAGGCCGCACCGGGATCAAGGAAGGGATCGTTCGCGACCCTGTTTTGCGGTGCGAGGCTGTGACGAGCGTCCTGTGGGCGGCTCACGACCTGGGCGTCGGCACGGCGGGCTTCATCGCTTCGCCGATCGCCGGAAGTCAAGGCAATCTCGAATACCTCGCGTGGCTGAGCGCGACCGCCGGGTCGAATCCGACCGACTGGCTGTCGAAGGTCGAAGCCATCACCATGCGCACTTGACCCTCCACAGGTCCCGTTCATCCACAACCCCTCGCCGCGTTCACCCAACGGCCTCCGGGATCAGACAGAATGGGTAGACCGTATCGACGTGAGGATGGGAGCGTGACGAGTATGGGTGCACCCACGCGGTACATCCTCGTCGTCGCGCACACCGGTCGCCAAGATTCTCTCGCCGCAGGAGTGGAGGTCTGCTCCCAGCTGATCGCGGCCGGCGTCATTCCCGTGCTCAGCGAAGACGAGCGACGCGACGTGCTGGCCGCGGAGCCGAGCTTCGACAGGGTGGCCGTTCTCGGCGTCGACGTGCAGCCGAGCGAACTCGAACTGGTCATCGTTCTGGGTGGCGATGGGACCATCCTGCGGGCGGCCGAACTGGTGCGCGGATGCTCGGCGCCCTTGCTCGGCGTCAACCTCGGCCACGTGGGTTTCCTCGCCGAGAGCGAGCGGGACGACCTCCGACTCGCGGTGGAGCGCGGGCTCGCCGAAGACTACGAGGTGGAGGAGCGCATGACGCTCTCCGCCAGGGTGAAGGTGGGCGAGGAGGTGGTCTACGAGAGCTGGGCGCTCAATGAGGCAACGGTCGAGAAGGCCAGCCGTGAGCGGATGCTCGAGGTCGTCATCGAGGTCGACGGACGCCCGATGTCCAGCTTCGGTTGCGACGGGGTCGTGATGTCGACGCCGACAGGGTCCACTGCATACTCGTTCTCGGCCGGAGGGCCGGTGGTCTGGCCCGGCGTCGCCGCGCTGCTTCTCGTTCCGCTCAGCGCGCACGCGCTGTTCGCGCGCCCGCTGGTGGTCGACGCCGAGTCCTCGCTCGCGGTCGAGCTGCTCGACCGGTCCGAAGGCGAAGGCATCCTCTGGTGCGACGGGCGGCGGGCCTACGATCTACCGCCCGGCGCACGCGTGGTCGTGCGCCGCTCGCCGATCCCGGTGCGACTCGCGCGGCTGCATCCAGGCCCGTTCACCGACCGCCTCGTGCACAAGTTCAACCTGCCCGTCACCGGATGGAGGGGGCCGGCAGGACGTGACTGAGCTGCACGGCGGAATCGAGGAGATCTCGATCAAAGACCTGGGCGTCATCGCGGATGCCTCGCTGCCCCTGGGCCCCGGATTCACGGCGCTCACGGGCGAGACCGGCGCGGGCAAGACCATGGTCGTCTCGGCGCTGGGACTCCTGCTCGGCGAGCGCGCCGATACCGGTGCGGTGCGGCTCGGCAGCCCTCAGGCCTGGGTCGAGGGACGCTGGCGGATCGCCGATCGAGGCGAGGTCGTCGAACGAGTCCGCGACGCCGGCGGCGACGTCGATCCGCTCGGGCCGGGGTCCGCCGAACTGGTTCTCTCCCGGTCCGTCTCGGCGGAGGGTCGCTCCCGCGCGGTCGTCGGCGGCCGTAGCGCTCCGGTGAGCGTGCTCACCGAACTCGGCGGCCAGCTGGTCGTCGTGCACGGGCAGTCCGACCAGATCCGGTTGCGGTCAGCGGTCGCGCAGCGCGAAGCGCTCGACCGTTACGCCGGCGCCCCGCTGGCCGAGGCGATCGAGACCTACTCGCACGTGTTCCACCGCTGGCGTGACAACCGCGCTGAACTCGAGGAGATCGTCGCCGATCAGGAGCGGCGCGCCCGCGAGGCGGAGGACCTGCGCCTCGCGATGTCCGAGATCGAGGCCGTGGCGCCTCAACCCGGCGAAGACGCCGAACTCTCCGAGCGGGCCGAACGTCTCAGCAACCTCGAAGAGCTGCGCATCGCCGCGGCCAGTGCCCGTGAGCTGCTCTCCGCCGAAGAGTCCGAGGGTGCGGATGCTCTGGGCCTGCTGGACAGCGCGCGGCGACACCTCGAACGCGTCTCCCGTCACGACCCGGAGCTCGCTGGCGTTGCCGAGGCCGTCGCAAATGCGAACTATCTCGTCTCGGATGTGGCCGCCCAGCTCTCCACCTACCTTGCGACCCTCGACACCGATGGCGCCCGCGAGCTGGAGATCGTGCAGGAGCGGCGCGCCGAACTGTCAACGCTCATCCGCAAGTACGGCCCGACGATGGACGACGTCATCCACGCCCTCGACACGGGCAGCGCCCGGCTCTTCGAGCTCGACGGCGACTCCGAGCGCATCGAAGAACTCCGCTCCGAAGTCGGCGCCGATGGGGTGCTCGTCGCCGAACTGGCGGCCGGCTTGAGCGCGCTGCGCAGCGACGCCGCCGCGCGGCTGAGCGCGGCGGTCTCCGATGAACTCACCGCGCTCGCCATGGCGGACGCACGCATCGTCGTCGAGGTCAGCCAGCGCGAAGAGTTCACGGTGAGCGGGCGCGACCAGGTCGCGATCCTGCTTCAACCGCACTCCGGCGCCGAACCGCGCCCGCTCGGCAAAGGGGCATCCGGCGGTGAACTCTCGCGGGTCATGCTCGCGATCGAGGTGGTCATCGCCGGCAGCGATCCTGTTCCCACCTTCATCTTCGACGAGATCGACGCCGGCGTCGGCGGTGCGTCGGCCATCGAGATCGGGCGCCGGCTGGCGCGACTCGCAGAGAGCTCGCAGGTGATCGTCGTGACCCACCTCGCCCAGGTGGCCGCTTTTGCGACCAACCACCTCACGGTCGTGAAGGGCAGCGACGGCTCGGTCACCGAATCCAGCGTCCGGCAGCTCACCGGTGACGAACGCATCGCTGAGATGGCGCGCCTGCTTTCCGGCCTGCCGGATTCGGAGAGCGGGCTGGCTCACGCCCGTGAACTCGTCGACATGGCCGCGGCCACCCGCTGACGGTCGTGACGTCGACCGCGCCGGCCCCGAACATCCGCATACCGGTGATAGGATAAAAGCCCGTGGTGGATAAAACATACGCGGGCACTTCGAACGGCATTACCAAACACATTTTCGTGACTGGTGGTGTCGTTTCTTCGTTAGGCAAGGGCCTCACAGCGGCCAGCCTCGGCAACCTTCTGACCGCTCGCGGCCTCCGCGTCGTGATGCAGAAGCTCGACCCTTACCTCAACGTGGATCCGGGGACGATGAACCCGTTTCAGCACGGTGAGGTCTTCGTCACCGACGACGGCGCCGAAACAGACCTCGACATCGGCCACTACGAGCGCTTCCTCGACATCAACCTCGGCCAGGCCGCCAACGTCACCACCGGCCAGATCTACTCGAACGTGATCGCCAAGGAACGCCGCGGCGAATACCTCGGCGACACGGTGCAGGTCATCCCGCACATCACCGACGAGATCAAGCGACGGATGCGTCTGCAGGCCCAGCCCGGACCGGACGGCGAACCGCAGCCCGACGTGATCATCACCGAGATCGGCGGAACCGTCGGCGACATCGAGTCGCAGCCGTTCATCGAGTCCGCGCGCCAGGTGCGTCACGAGCTCGGCCGCAAGAACTGCTTCTTCGTCCACGTCTCCCTCGTGCCATACATGAACGCCTCCGGCGAGCAGAAGACCAAGCCCACGCAGCACTCCGTCGCCGCCCTGCGTTCGATCGGTATCCAGCCGGATGCGCTGGTGCTGCGCAGCGACCGTCCGGTCTCGGAGTCCAACAAGCGCAAGATCGCCCTCATGTGCGACGTCGACGAGGCGGCCGTGGTGAACGCGGTCGACGTGCCGAGCATCTACGACATCCCCACCATGCTGCATGATCAGGGCCTGGACGCCTACATCATCGACCAGCTGGGGCTCGAGGCCGGCGACGTCGATTGGGACGGTTGGAGCGAACTGCTCCGGGCCGTACACGACCCCAAGCACGAGGTCACGATCGGCCTCGTCGGCAAGTACATCGACCTTCCGGATGCGTACCTCTCAGTCACGGAAGCGCTGCGCGCCGGCGGGTTCGCTCACAACGCCAAAGTGAAGCTCAAGTGGATCGCCTCGGACGAATGTCAGACGCCGGAGGGCGCCGCGCACATGCTGTCCGACATCGACGCGATCTGCGTCCCCGGCGGTTTCGGCGTGCGAGGCATCGAGGGCAAACTCGGTGCGCTCCGTTTCGCCCGCGAGAACGGCATCCCCGCGCTCGGGCTCTGCCTGGGACTCCAGTGCATGGTCATCGAGTACGCGCGCCACGAGGCGGACCTGGTCGGCGCATCCTCGTCGGAGTTCGACCCGGACACCGAGTTCCCGGTGATCGCGACGATGGCCGAGCAGGTGGAGATCATCGCCGGCGGCGACTTGGGCGGCACCATGCGTCTCGGTCTCTACCCGGCCACGCTCGCCGAGGGCTCGATCGTCTCCGAGCTGTACGGCGCGCCCGAGGCTTCTGAGCGTCACCGTCACCGGTACGAAGTGAACAACAACTACCGCGAGCAGATCGCGGATGCCGGTCTCTGGTTCTCCGGAACATCGCCCGACGGCCACCTCGTCGAATACGTGGAGCTGCCGCGCGAGGTTCACCCGTTCTATGTGGGAACCCAGGCGCACCCGGAGTTGCGCTCGCGGCCGAACCGCGCGCATCCGCTGTTCCGCGGTCTCGTCGGCGCTGCCCTCGACCGCCAGAAAGCCAGCCGGCTGTTCGAAGTCGCGGCCGAGGCCTGATGGCCGCGGCGCTCGCCGACGAGCCGTTCTCGCCGGAGGTCACGGCGACCGAGACGCCGTTCGAGGGCCGGGTGTGGGACATCCGGCGCGACACGTTCCGATACAACGGCGACGACATCGTGCGCGAATACGTCGACCACACCGGCGCCGTCGCGGTGCTGGCGCTGGACGATCAGGACCGGGTGCTGCTCATCCGGCAGTACCGGCATCCGGTGCGGCATCGCGGCTGGGAGATCCCGGCCGGACTGCTCGATGTGCAAGGGGAGGACCCTCTGGTCGCAGCCAAACGCGAGCTGGCCGAGGAGGCCGACCTGCTGGCCGAGGAATGGAACGTGCTCGGCGAGTTCTACACGAGCCCGGGCGGCAGCGACGAAGCGATCCGCATCTACCTCGCCCGCGGCGTGAGCGCGACGAACGAGGCCTATTCGCGCTCAGAGGAGGAAGCCGACATCGAGGTGCGCTGGGTGCCGCTCGACGAGGTGGTGGATGCGGTGCTCGCCCGCCGGGTGCAGAACCCGTCCCTGATCGTGGGCGTCCTCTCCGCTCGGATCGCCCGTGAGAACGGCTGGACGCAGCTGGGTGCGGCGGACGAGCCGTGGCCACGGCATCCCAAGCTCGGGTCGTGATCGGGCCACGATGACGATCGAGGCCGCAGTGGACTCCTACCTGCGGCATGTCTCGATCGAGCGCGGACTCTCGGCGAACACTGTCGCGGCCTACCGGCGGGACCTCGGCGTCTACGCCACGTGGCTGAACTCTCGGGGGATCGCCTCGCTGCGCGAGGTGACACCGGTCATGATCTCCGAGTTCGCCATCCACCTCGGTTCGCGCGAGGAGTCGCCGCTGACCGCATCCTCGCTCGCCCGGATGCTCTCGACGGTGCGCGGCTTCCATCGCTTCCTCCTCGACGAGGGGGAGGTCGATGCGGATGCAGCCCACGAGATCAAGCCCCCGAAGCTCAGCAGCCGGCTGCCCAAAGCCATCTCCGTGGACCAAGTGGGCGCTCTCCTGGCGGCGACCGACGGCGACAGCCTGCAGGCCCTGCGCGACAAGGCGCTCCTCGAACTGCTCTACGCGACCGGCGCACGTGTGAGCGAGGCGGTGAATCTCAACGTCGACGACGTGATCGACGACGACATCGTGCGCCTCACGGGTAAGGGCAACAAGCAACGCATCGTCCCTCTCGGCAGCTACGCCCGTGCGGCGATCGACGCCTACCTCGTGCGCGCGCGCCCCGCCCTCTCCACGCGGGGCGGGGCGACTCCGGCGCTGTTCCTCGGGATGCGCGGAGCGCGGGTCTCGCGGCAGAACGCGTGGCTCATCATCCGTGCCGCTGCCGAGCGCGCCCATCTCGATGTGGAGATCTCACCCCACACGCTGCGCCACTCGTTCGCCACGCACCTCCTGGCCGGGGGAGCGGATGTGCGGGTCGTGCAGGAACTGCTCGGCCACTCCTCGGTCGCGACGACGCAGATTTACACGCTGGTCACGGCCGACACGCTGCGCGACGTGTACACGGCGTCGCATCCGCGGGCACGCTGACGACCGATTGGTTAATTGTCTAAAGTCAGACCATTGACATGAATGACCCGCACACGCAAGAATCGCTCAACACGTTCAGCTCCTCTCCATCCGAAAGATAGGTAGCTACACCCATGAGTGAAGACACGACAACGGCGGCGGATATCCAGCCGGCCGAAGACTCGGACGCGGCGGATCTCGCCCGGCTGGGCTACAAGCAAGAGCTGCACCGAGGGATGTCGGGGTTTTCGAACTTCGCGGTCTCGTTCTCGATCATCTCCATCCTCGCCGGCTGCATCACGTCATACTCCATCGCGCTCAACTCGGGCGGACCGTCGGCGATCACGCTCGGCTGGCCGATCGTCGGCGTGTTCGTGCTCTGTGTCGCGCTCGCGATGGCCGAGGTCTGCTCGCGGTATCCCACCGCCGGCGGTCTGTACTTCTGGGCCGGCCGTCTGGCCAAGAAGAACAAGCGGCAGTGGGCCTGGTTCGTCGGCTGGTTCAACTTCCTCGGCGAGGTGGCCGTGACGGCCGCGATCGACTACGGCGCCGCCATCACCATGATGGCCTTCGCCTCGCTCACCTGGGGAGTGCAGCCGGACGCGTACAACACCTTCGGACTCTTCCTCGTTCTCATCGTGATCCACGGACTCCTCAACACCTTCGGTGTGAACCTCGTCAGTCTGCTCTCGAACATCTCCGCCTGGTGGCACATCGTCGGCGTGCTCATCATCGTCGGAGCGCTCTGGATCCTGCCGACGAGCCACCAGTCGTTCTCGTGGACCTTCACCACCTGGCACAACGCCACCGGATGGTCGTTCGCCCCTTACGTGTTCTTCATGGGCCTGCTGATGGCGCAGTACACGTACACCGGATACGACGCCTCGGCACACGTGGCGGAGGAGACCAGGGGAGCGTCGCGCGCCGCTCCGCGCGGAATCGTCATGAGCGTCGTCGTCTCGATCATCGGCGGCTGGATCCTGCTCTACTCGATCACCGCGGCCATCCAGAACGGATCGGAGGCGGGGCTCACCAAGCTCGCCGCGACCAGCACGGGGCTGCCGCCGGCGCAGATCTTCCTCGACGCACTCAACAACCCGACGATGGCCAAGTTCCTGCTGTTCATCGTCTGCGGAGCACAGTTCTTCTGTGGCATGGCCTCGGTGACGGCGAACTCGCGAATGAGTTACGCGTTCTCGCGGGACAATGCGATCCCCGGCTCGCGGCTGTGGGCCAAGGTCAACCTGCGCACCGGAACGCCGACCAACTCGATCTGGCTCTGCGTGGTCGCCGCGATCGTGCTCGCCGCCCCGGCGCTCTTCAGCCTCACGGCGTATTTCGCGGTGACGTCCATCGCGGTCATCGGGCTCTACATCGCCTACGTGACGCCCGTGCTGCTACGCCGCCTCAACAAGGACTTCGTGGCCGGTCCGTGGCACCTCGGCAAGTGGAGCCCGGTGATCGGCTGGATCGCGATCGTCTGGGTGGTGTTCATCGTGATCCTGTTCGTGCTGCCGCCGGTGCTGCCGATCACCATCAACACCTTCAACTACGCGCCGATCGCTGTGGTCGTGGTCGCGCTGCTCGCAACCATCCTCTGGTTCGCGCAAGGTCGGAAGCATTTCATGACGAGAGAAGAAGCGGCACATCTCACCATCGACGCGGAGAAACTGCTCGAGGAGTAGCCGGCGGCACGCAGACTATGACAATGATGACTGATTCCCCCCTGGTCGATGCCGTGCTGCAACCCGTGCGAGGACACATGGCTTTCGAGTCCTGCGTCGAGCAGCTCGGTTCGGCGATACAGCTCGGCATCTTCCGGGCGGGGAGCAAGCTGCCGAACGAGCGGGAGCTCGCCGAACGGCTCAGCGTCTCCCGCGCCACGCTTCGCGAAGCCATCAGCGCACTGCGCGCCGCGGGGTTCGTGACAACGACCCGCGGGCGCGGTGGCGGAACAGTCGTCGAGCCGATCGAGAACGCCCGGCAGCCCGATCTCGCACCCAACGCCGACCGGCAGGGGGAGATCGAAGACATCATCGTCTTCCGCTCCGTGATCGAACCGGGTGCCGCCTATCGCGCCGCGCAGACCGCCCTTTCGGTCGAGCAGCGCGAACTGCTCACCGACAGCCTGCGCGACCTCGACCAGGCACCCAGCCCGGCCGACTACCGGCAGGCCGACGCCCGTCTGCACCTCGCGATCTCCATGGTCTGCGGATCGGATGAGCTGTCGAAAGCCTGCAACACCGTGCAGATCAAGATCCACCAGTTCCTCGCGGAGATCCCCTTCCTCCAGAAGAACATCGTCAACTCCGACGACCAGCACCGCGCGATCGTGAACGCGATCCTCGACGGTGACGGCGAAACGGCCCGCGCCGTCATGCACGCGCACTGCGATGCGACGGCCGCCCTCCTCAAGGGACTACTGAAATGAGCGAATGCGTATGAACCTCTCCTCCGCCCCCGTTCGCAACGACCGGATGCTCACCGTCGAACAGTTGCGGTCCGCCATCCTGAGCGACGAGATCGACACGATCGTGCTGGCGTTCACCGACATGCAGGGCCGGTTGCAGGGCAAGCTTCTTCACGGCCGGTTCTTTCTCGACTCCGTGCTCGAACACGGCACCGAGGGATGCAACTATCTGCTCGCGGTGGACGTGGACATGAACACGGTGGACGGCTACGACATCACGTCGTGGGAGAAGGGCTACGGAGACATGCTCTTCGAACTGGACCTCGCCACGATCCGCCTGCTGCCGCATCGCCCGGGGAGCGCGATGATCCAGTGCGATCTGGCCCTGACCGACGGAAGTCCGGTGGCGGTGTCTCCACGCGCCATCCTTCGTGCGCAGGTGGACCGCGCGGCCGGTCACGGCTGGAAGGCGCTCGCCGGAACCGAGCTCGAGTTCGTCGTGTTCGACACGAGCTATGAGGAGGCCTGGGACAGCGGCTACCGCAATCTCACCCCGGCGAACCAGTACAACGTCGACTACTCGATCCTCGGATCGAGCCGGGTGGAGCCGCTGCTGCGGGAGATCCGCAATCTGATGTATGCGGCCGGTCTGAACGTCGAGTCGGCCAAGGGGGAGTGCAACCTCGGCCAGCACGAGATCGCGTTCAAGTACGACGACGTGATCACGACCGCCGACAACCACTCTGTCTACAAGACGGCGGCGAAGGACATCGCCCACCAGACCGGGCAGTCGATCACGTTCATGGCGAAGCCCAACGAACGCGAGGGCAACTCGTGTCACATCCACATGTCGCTGCGGGGCGACGACGGTTCGCTGGTGTTCTGGGATGACGAGTCCGGCACGCGCACGCCGCTCTACGACCATTTCATCGCCGGCGTGTTGGCCACGATGCGCGAATTCACGCTGTTCTACGCACCCAACATCAACTCGTACAAGCGCTTCGTGAAGGGGTCGTTCGCGCCGACCGCCGTGGCCTGGGGTCTCGACAACCGCACCTGCTCCGTGCGCCTGGTGGGGCACGGCCCCAGTGCCCGGATGGAGAACCGGCTGCCCGGTGGCGACGTGAACCCGTATCTGGCACTGGCCGCGATGCTCGCGGGCGGCCTCTACGGCATCGAACACGAATTGCCTCTGGAACCGCAGACCGAGGGCAATGCCTACGAGAGCGGCGCTCCGACCGTTCCCACGACACTGCGAGACGCCCGGGATGCGTTCGCCGCTTCGACGATCGCGGCCGAGGTGTTCGGCGAAGACGTCGTCAAGCACTACCTGAACTATGCGGACGTCGAGCTCGCGGCCTACGACGCCGCGGTCACGGATTGGGAACTCCGCCGCGGGTTCGAGAGGCTCTGAGGTATGCGCATCCCTTCGTCTCCGTTCTCGGCCGGCGGCGTCTACACCGTGCTGAATCCGGCGAACGCTGAAGCCGTCGCCGACGTCGCCCTCGCCGATCTCATCGAGACGGATGCCGCCATCGAGCGTGCACACCGAGCGTTTCCCGCGTGGCGGGCCATCGCGCCCGGTGAGCGTGCCCGGCTCCTGCGCTCGTTCGCTGCAGCGGTGGAAGACCACATCGAGGAGCTGGCGTGGCTCGAGGTGGCGAACGCCGGGCACACGATCGGCAATGCGCGCTGGGAGGCGGGCAACGTCCGGGACGTGCTGAACTACTACTCGGCCGCCCCGGAACGGCATTTCGGGCGTCAGATCCCCGTGGCCGGCGGCGTCGACATCACCTTCCACGAGCCGCTCGGGGTCGTCGGCGTGATCGTGCCGTGGAACTTCCCGATGCCCATCGCGGGCTGGGGGTTCGCGCCGGCGCTCGCGGCGGGCAACACGGTCGTGCTGAAGCCCGCCGAGCTCACGCCGCTCACCGCGATCCGGCTCGCAGAGCTGGCGCTGGAGGCGGGCATCCCCGACGGCGTCTTCACCGTGATCCCCGGTAAGGGGCGCATCGTGGGGGAGCGGTTCGTCACGCATCCGCTGGTTCGCAAGGTGTGCTTCACCGGCTCGACCAGCGTCGGTCAGGGGATCATGCGCGGATGTGCCGACCAGGTCAAGCGTCTGACGCTCGAACTGGGCGGCAAGAGCGCAAACATCGTTTTCGCCGACGCCGACCTCGAACAGGCCGCCGCTAGCGCGCCCGGCGGAGCCTTCGACAACGCCGGCCAGGATTGCTGCGCCCGGTCGCGCATCCTGGTCGAGCAGAGCGTTTACGACCGCTTCCTTGAGCTGCTCGAGCCCGCCGTGGCAGGCTTCCGGGTGACCGATCCTGCCCAAGAGAACGCCGAGATGGGCCCGCTCATTTCCGCCAAGCAGCGCGACTCGGTGGCCGAATACCTGCAGGATGCGGACATCGCCTTCTCCGGCGAGACCGTCACCGGCACCGACGGGTTCTGGCTGGCGCCCACCGTCGTGCTGCCGCGCAGCCTGCAAGACCCGGTGTGGACGAAGGAACTCTTCGGTCCGGTAGTGGCGGTGCTGCCGTTCACCGACGAGGCGGACGCGATCGCCAAGGCGAACGACACCGAATACGGGCTCTCGGGCTCGATCTTCACGCGCGACGTCGGCCGGGCGCTGCGAGTGGCGCGCGGCGTCGAATCGGGCAACCTCTCGGTCAACTCGCACTCCTCGGTGCGCTACTGGACGCCGTTCGGCGGCTTCAAGCAATCCGGCCTCGGCCGCGAGTTGGGACCGGATGCGCCGAACTCCTTCTCCGAGGTCAAGAACGTCTTCATCTCCACCGGCAACTGACGAAAACGAAAGGCAGCACCACACAAGATGAGCGGAAAGCTTGAAGGCAAGGTCGGCGTCATCACGGGCGGATGCAGCGGCATCGGTCTGGCCACGGCACGCAAATTCGCGGCAGAGGGCGCGAAAGTCGTGATCGGCGACCTCGATGAGACGAACGGGCCGCGCATCGCGGCGGAGCTGGGCGGCTCGTTCGTCAAAGTGAATGTGACCGATGCGGACGAAGTCGCTGCTCTTTTCGCCCACGCGAAGGAGACTTACGGCCGCATCGACATCGCCTTCAACAACGCCGGAATCTCGCCCGCCGACGACGACTCGATCCTCGTCACGGGGATCGATGCCTGGGAACGGGTGCAGACGGTCAACCTCACAAGCGTCTACCTCTGCTGCAAGGCGGTGCTCCCGTACATGCTCGAACAGGGCAGCGGCTCCATCATCAACACGGCGTCTTTCGTGGCGATCATGGGCGCGGCCACCTCGCAGATCTCCTACACCGCCTCCAAAGGCGGCGTGCTGGCGATGACCAGGGAGCTGGGTGTGCAGTTCGCTCGCAAGGGCATCCGCGTCAACGCCCTATGCCCGGGCCCGGTCAACACCCCGCTGCTGCAGGAACTCTTCGCGAAAGACCCCGAGCGCGCTGCCCGCCGTCTGGTGCACGTCCCGATGGGAAGGTTCGCCGAGCCGGAGGAGATCGCCAACGCCGTCGCCTTCCTCGGCAGCGACGAGTCCAGCTTCATCACGGCCACGGACTTCCTCGTCGACGGCGGCCTCTCGAACGCCTACGTCACACCCTTGGACGCGGACTTTGACTGACGCCTCCTCCGCCGCTCCCGTCATCGGAATCACCACGTACCGCCAGCCGGCCGACTGGTCGAGCTGGCGGCAGGTGCGGGCCGATCTCCTTCCGGCCGCCTATGCCGAATCCATCGAGCGGTCCGGGGGTGTCGCCGTCCTCGTCCCTCCGGTATCGTCGCCGGTCGCCGCCGCACGCGTTCTCGACCGGCTCGACGGTCTCCTCATCGCCGGGGGAGCGGATGTGAACCCGGCGCGGTACGGCCAGCAGCCCGACCCGAACGTGGTCGCCTGGTACGACGACCGGGACGCCTCCGAACTGTGGCTGCTGCAGGAGGCGGATGCGCGCCGCATCCCGGTGCTGGGCATCTGCCGGGGGATGCAGCTCATGGCGGTGAGCGCAGGGGGCACCCTGGTGCAGCACCTCCCCGACCACGTCGGCCATGGCCGGCACGCCGGCGGCGACAGCGAATACGAGCAGGTCGCGGTGGCGGTGGAGCCCGGGCACCGGATCTCCGCGCTCATCGGCGAGTCGGTGCTCGCGCCCTGCCACCACCATCAGGCGGTGGCGACGCATCCGGGCTTCACCGCAACGGCACGCGACGCAGACGGGGTGCTGCAGGCGATGGAGGCGGAAGGCGAGCGGTTCGCGGTCGGGGTGCAGTGGCATCCCGAGACCGCAAAGGCGACCGGCCTCTTCGACGGCCTCATCGAGGCGGCGCGCCGAGGCCCCTGACGAACGAGCGGTCGCGGGCGCGCGGCGCTGCGACCCGCGAACCGGGGACACCGCCGATACACTGGACCCTTGAACGACCGCGAAGCGAGAGGGACGAGGAACACGCAGGTGACGCGCAACGACGAGGTCAGGACGGAGCTGCCCGGCATGGAGGACGCATCCCCTGCGCAGCGCCTCGGCCCCACCGGCCGTCCGTTCCGCCCGTTCGCCGAGCCGAAGTCGCTCAAACAGCACGGTCCCGCCCGCATCATCGCCCTCTGCAATCAGAAGGGCGGAGTCGGCAAGACGACGACCAGCATCAACCTGGGCGCGGCACTCGCCGAATACGGACGCAGGGTGCTCGCGATCGACTTCGACCCGCAGGGCGCGCTCTCCGCCGGCCTTGGGGCACAGACGCACGACGTGACGACGATCTACGACCTGCTGCTCTCGCGCAGCAAAGAGCCGGCCGAAGCCATCCAGCACACCGGCACTCCCGGTCTCGACATCATCCCGGCGAACATCGACCTCTCGGCCGCGGAGGTGCACCTCGTCAACGAGGTCGCTCGCGAGCAGATCCTCGCGAGCGTGCTGCGCAAGGTCAGCGCCGACTACGACGTGATCCTGATCGACTGCCAGCCCTCGCTCGGCATCCTCACGGTCAACGCCCTCACCGCCAGCCACGGCGTGCTGATTCCGCTGGAGTGCGAGTACTTCGCCCTGCGCGGTGTCGCCCTGCTCATCGAGACGATCGACAAGGTGCGGGAGCGGCTGAACCCAGCGATCGAGCTCGACGGCATCCTGGCCACCATGTACGACTCGCGCACGCTGCACTCCCGCGAGGTACTGGAGCGTGTGGTGGACGCGTTCGGCAACAGCGTGCTCGAGACCGTCATCTCGCGTACCGTCAAGTTTCCGGATGCGTCGGTCGCCGCCACCCCGATCACCCAGTTCGCGCCGGAGCACGCGGCCGCGGAGGCCTACCGCCAGTTGGCGAGGGAACTGATCTCGCGTGGCGCCGTCGCCTAGCCAGGCGGAGCCCGTCACCTTCCGCGTCGCGCTCGGTGACTTCGAAGGACCGTTCGACCTCCTCCTGAGCCTGATCACCAAGCATGAGCTCGACATCACCGAGATCTCGCTGAGCCGGGTCACGGATGAGTTCATCGCCTACCTCCGCGGCCTCGACTCTGCGGACAGCCTCGACGAGGCCAGTGAGTTCCTGCTCGTCGCGGCCACACTGCTCGACCTCAAGGTCGCCGGTCTGCTGCCCCAGGGCGAGCTCGTCGACGCCGAGGATGTGGCGCTCCTGGAGGCCCGCGATCTCCTGTTCGCACGCCTGCTGCAGTACCGCGCCTTCAAGGAGGCGTCGGCCTGGTTCCAGGCGGGGCTCGAGGCGGAGGCCACCCGCCACACCCGCACCGTGCGGCTGGAGGACAAGTACCGGCAGCGCACGCCAGAGCTGGTTTGGACCCTCACAGCCGAGGACTTCGCCGCGCTCGCCACCCTCGCTCTCACCCCGCGCGAGATCCCGGTCGTCGGGCTCGACCACCTGCATGCACCTCTGGTCAGCATCCGCGAACAGGCCGCCCACGTCGTGGGGATGCTGCGGTCGGGCGAGACACTCACCTTTCGCCAGCTCGTCGCCGGCGCCGACCAGAAGGGTGTGGTCATCGCGCGCTTCCTGGCGGTGCTGGAACTGTACCGGCACTCCGCCATCGCCTTCGAGCAACTCGAGCCGCTCGGCGAACTGACCGTGCGCTGGACGGCCGAACACTGGTCGCAAGAGAACCTGTCCAACCTGGGAGCCGATTATGACGGTTGAGAACCTGCAAGCAACCGACCAGCGAACGAGCGGTGGAACGAGCGCGGCGCAGTCGCCTGCGCTGCCCGACGACATGGTGCTGGAACGCGCGCTCGAAGCCATCCTCATGGTCGCCGACGAGCCCATGAGCATTCTCACGCTGGCCACCGCGATCGGCGCTCCGGTCAAAAAGGTGAAGGCGGCGGTGGATGCGCTGGTCGCCGACTTCGACGGAACCGACGGTGGCATCCGTCGCGGCTTCGAACTGCGGGAGGTCGGCGGAGGGTGGCGCATCTACGTGCGTGCCGAGTACGACACCGTCGTCGCCGACTACGTACTGGCGCAGAACCCGACCAAATTGTCTCAGGCAGCCCTCGAGACCCTCGCTGTGATCGCGTACAAGCAGCCGATCAGCCGCGGGGCGATCGCGTCTATCCGGGCGGTGAACGTCGACTCCGTCGTGCGCACCTTGCTCGGCCGTGGACTGATCACCGAGATGTTCACAGACAGCGAGACCGGCGCGATCAATTACGGCACCACCGATCTGCTGCTCAGCCAGCTGGGCGTCAATTCGATCGACGACCTGCCCAAGATCTCCCCGCTGCTGGCGGACGGAACAGAAGGATTCGACGGCGATGTCCGCTAAAGAACACGATCCCGACGACTCATCGACCGCGCCCGAGGGCGAGCGTCTGCAGAAGGTCATGGCCGCCGCCGGTGTGGCCTCGCGCCGGGTGTCGGAGAACCTCATCTCGGCCGGCCGAGTGACGGTCAACGCCGTCGTCGTCACGGAACTGGGCCGTCGCATCGACCCGCTGCACGATCTCGTCGCCGTCGACGGCACGGCCGTGCAGCTCGACACCAGCCGCCGCTACGTCATGCTGAACAAGCCCGTCGGCGTCGTCAGCTCGATGCGCGACGAGCAAGGGCGTCCCGACCTGTCGCGGTTCACGGCCGGTTACGAGGAGCGGCTGTTCAACGTCGGCCGGCTCGACGCTGAGACATCGGGGCTGCTCATCCTCACCAACGACGGCGAACTCGCTCACGTGCTCGCGCATCCGAGTTTCGGGGTCACCAAGACCTACATCGCCCGCGTTCGCGGGGTCGTCACCCCGCAGACCATCTCGACCCTCACCCGCGGAGTCGTTCTGGAAGACGGCCCGATCGCAGCAGACCGGGCGCGCCTCCTCGAGCGCAGCTCGGCGACGCGCGACAGCCTGGTCGAGTTGACCCTTCACTCCGGCCGCAACCGGATCGTGCGACGCATGATGGCCGAGGTCGGGCATCCGGTGATCGAACTCGTGCGCCGGCAGTTCGGACCACTGCACCTGGGAACCCTTCGGGTGGGTGAAATGCGCGACCTGACTAAGGTGGAACTCGGCGATCTGCTGACCATCTCGCGCGAGAAAGACACCAAGTGAACGACAGCTCTTCCCGGCTGGCCGGACCCGTCCGAGTCGTCGGCGCCGGTCTGCTCGGCGCCTCCGTCGGGCTCGGGCTGCGCGCGCGGGGCGTGGATGTGCTGCTCGCCGACGCCTCGCCGGCCCACCTCAGCCTCGCGGCCGACTACGGCGCCGGGCGCTCCGACGACGGGTCGACGGAGCCGGTGCTGATCGTCGTGGCCGTGCCCCCGGACCTCGTGGCCACGGTCGTGCGCGCGGAGCTCGCTGCGCATCCCCTTGCCGTCGTCACGGATGTCGCAAGCGTGAAAGTCGCACCGCTCGCCGAACTCGAGACCTCGGGCGCCGAGCTGTCGCGGTACGTGGGATCGCATCCCCTCGCCGGACGGGAACGGGGCGGCCCAAGCGCGGCACGCGCCGACCTCTTCATCGGACGCCCCTGGGTGGTTTGCGCCCGGCCGGAGAACGACCGCGCGGCCGTCACCCTGGTGGAGTCGCTCATCCTGGACCTCGGCGGCACGCCCATCGAGATGCCGACAGCCGAACACGACGCCGCTGTCGCGCTGGTCTCGCACACCCCGCAGATCGTCGCCAGCCTCATGGCCAAGCGACTGGCGAACTCGACCGGTGCAGCCCTCACCCTTGCGGGGCAGGGCCTTCGCGACGTGACACGCATCGCCGGCAGCCAACCCGAGCTCTGGGTGCAGATCCTCGGAGCGAACGCGCCTGCCGTCGTCGAGATTCTGCGGGCCTACCGCGAAGACCTCGATCGCGTTCTCGTCGCCCTCGGCGACATCGACGTGCCGGGCTCCCGCCGGGCACTCGCCGAGGAACTCGCGAGCGGCAACTTAGGCGTCTCACGGCTGCCTGGCAAACACGGACAGGACAAGCGCTATGCCTCGATCGTCGTCCTGGTCGACGACAGGCCCGGCGAGCTCGCGCGCCTGCTCGCCGAGCTCGGAGAGATCGACGTGAACTTGGAAGACCTGCGGCTCGAACACTCGCCCGGGGCACAGGTCGGGCTCGCCGAGATCGCCGTGCTGCCGGAGGTACTCGAGCGCACCATCGACGATCTGAGCGCCCGAGGATGGAGAATCGCCGGATGACGGACGCCGCACCGACCAACACCGCCCACGCCGATCCGAATCCGGCCCCGACGTTCGTCGTCGCCGTCGACGGTCCCGCCGGCAGCGGCAAGTCCAGTGTCAGCAAGGCGAGCGCGGCGAAGCTCGGCTACTCCTACCTCGATACCGGCGCCGCATACCGCGCGCTCAGCTGGTTCGTGGTGCAGCGTCAGCTGGACCCCACCGACCCGGCCGCGGTCATCGACGCCCTGCCCGACTTCGACTACCGCATCGGAACCGACCCCGCCGGCTATCACGTACTTGTGGGTTCGCATGATGTGACCGAAGCGATCCGAGGGCAGGATGTGACCGTTGTGGTCAGCGCGATCGCGCGGGTTCCCGAGGTGCGCGAGCATCTCACGCGGCTGTTCCGCGACATCATCCGGCACACCGCGAGGCCCGGCATCGTGGTCGAAGGGCGCGACATCACGACCGTTGTTGCACCGGACGCCGAGGTCCGCATCCTTCTCACAGCAAGCGAAGAGGCTAGAATAGCCAGGCGTTCCGCGGAACTCGTCGACCAATCGGCCGACCATGTCGGCGAACAGCTCCACCGGCGAGACCGCGCCGACTCCCGAGTCGTGGACTTCATGAACGCCGCCGATGGTGTGACCACCGTCGATTCAACCGAACTTGACTTCGATCAGACCGTGAACGCGGTCATCGCGGTCGTGCTGCAGCAGAGAGATACGCGAGAAGCCCATGTCTGACACCGTGCCCCAAAAGGGCGACCTTCAGGAGCCGGAAGGGGCCGACGACCTCGTCGAACGTCTCACCGACCTCGATGAGGAACTCGCAGCCCAGCGCGCCGCGGCCCTCCGCTCCGGCCTCGACGACTACGAGTTGCAGGAGGACGACCTCGACCTGCTCGAGACCGTCACCGAAGACCCGGATACGATCACCTACCTGCCGGCGCTGCCGGTGCTTGCCATCGTCGGCCGCCCGAACGTAGGCAAGTCGGCGCTCGTGAACCGCATCCTCGGCCGCCGCGAAGCCGTCGTCGAAGACACCCCCGGTGTCACCCGCGACCGCGTCTCGTACCAGGCCGAGTGGAATGGACGCCGTTTCACCCTTGTCGACACCGGCGGCTGGGAACCCGACGCCAAAGGAATCGACGCCTCGGTCGCGGCCCAGGCCGAAGTCGCCATCGATTTGGCCGATGCAGTGCTCTTCGTCGTCGACGCCAACGTCGGCGCCACCTCCACCGACGAGCACGTCGTCCGGCTGCTGCGCAAGACCAAGAAGGCGGTGTTCCTTGCCGCCAACAAGGTCGACGACATCCGTCAGGAGCCGAACGCCGCCTCTCTGTGGTCGCTCGGTCTCGGTGAGCCGCTTCCCGTCTCGGCCCTGCACGGCCGCGGGGTCGCAGACATGCTCGACACCATCCTGAAGGTGCTGCCGGAGGTCTCCGCCGTCGCCAAGCAGGAGGTCGGCGGTCCCCGTCGGGTCGCCATCGTCGGGCGACCCAACGTCGGCAAGTCCTCGCTCCTGAACAAGGCCGCGGGCGAGGAGCGGGTCGTCGTCAATGAGCTGGCCGGCACCACCCGCGACCCGGTGGACGAACAGGTCGAGATCGCCGGCAAGGTGTGGCGTTTCGTCGACACCGCGGGTATCCGACGTCGTGTTCACCTGGCGCAGGGCGCCGACTTCTACGCGTCGCTGCGCACCTCCACCGCGCTCGAGAAAGCGGAGGTCGCCGTCGTCGTGCTCGATGTGACCCAGCCGATCAGCGAGCAGGATGTGCGCATCATCGACCTCGTACTCGAATCGGGCCGCGCGCTCGTGCTGGCCTTCAACAAGTGGGACCTGCTCGACGACGACCGCCGCCGCTACCTGGAGCGTGAGATCGAGCAGGACCTCGCGCACGTCTCGTGGGCGCCCCGCGTGAACATCTCGGCACGCACCGGACGCCACCTGGAGAAGCTGGTTCCGGCGCTCGAACTTGCGCTCGAGTCGTGGGACAAACGCATCCCGACCGGCAAGTTCAACGCGTTCCTCGCGGAGCTCACGGCCGCGCATCCGCACCCCGTGCGCGGCGGCAAGCAGCCGCGCGTGCTCTTCGGAACGCAGGCGACCACGCGGCCGCCGACGTTCGTCGTCTTCACCACCGGCTTCCTCGACCCGGGCTACCGCCGCTACATCGTGCGCCGCCTCCGCGAGATCTACGGCTTCGAGGGCACGCCCATCCAGCTGAACATGCGCGTGCGCGAGAAGCGCAA